>CALRAI010000006.1 GCA_943350635.1 Candidatus Uhrbacteria bacterium | reverse complement strand
GCCTCATCGACTTCGTACAAAATACTTTCCGAAGCCTTTCGCGATTCCCATGCTTCGGGCTTTGCTTCTACGAATTTGTCGCTGACGACGAAGATATAGAAGCTCATGATGCTGCCAATAAGATCGCTGCATTTTTGAAGTGTCCACGGATGAAGATCAAAATCTTTCAGCGCCGCAACATCGAGGAAAAATCGATTGTTCTTTGCGGTAAACAGCGCCTCGTCGCGAATAATCGACGGAGTGATTTCGGTTTTGAGCCGATCGAAATCGGTTTGGAGATGATAAAAATGCACACGACTCCCGTCGAAGAAAAACGTAACGGGAATATTCCATGCGTCGTAGCCCTTTTTCCATGCTTCGATGCTTACAAGGCACAGATCGCGTTTCACTGTTGGTTTGAGAAGTTTCATAGTAGAATTCCATTAAAGAAATTTTGCTTCTCCTATGGAATTTGTACGTGTTTTTAGGTCATTAAACAAGCACGATGTCCATCTCGCTGGCGGTAAAGGTGCATCATTGGGAGAAATGACACAGGCGGGAATTCCTGTTCCGCCGGGGTTTGTAGTGTTGCGGGATGCATTTGATCGGTTCCTTATTGAGACTGAACTCAAGGCCGAGGTCGAGGCACAATTGAATAAGGTGAATTACGAAGATGTAGCATCGGTTGAACGAGCTTCCAGGGTGTTGCATGATTTGATTCACGACGCGCGATTCCCGAAGGATCTTGAGGAAGAAATTCTCATCGCGTTTGCGGCGCTTGATTCTGAATTTGTCGCTGTTCGATCATCGGCAACTGCGGAAGATTCATCGACGGCGAGCTGGGCGGGGGAGCTTGAGAGTTATTTGAATACCACGGAGAAGAACCTGCTCGGCAACGTCAAGAAGTGTTGGGCGAGTTTGTTCACGCCAAGAGCGATCGTTTATAGAATGGAAAAGGGAATGCGAGAGACGCACGTTTCTGTTGCAGTTGTTGTTCAGAAGATGGTGCAGTCCGATGTTGCGGGAATTGCGTTCACCGTTCACCCAGTCACGAAGGATCACGATCAAATGATCATCGAAGCATGCTGGGGACTTGGCGAATTTATTGTTGGCGGAATCGTGACGCCGGATTCGTACATCGTCAGTAAGAAAACGAATGTCATTATTGAAAACTACACGTCGGAACAAGAAACGATGTTGGTTCGCGGGGAACATGGCAACGAAACGGTTAACGTTCCGTCGGATAAGCGCGAAGCTCCAAAGCTCCACGCCAAGCAAATCGAAGTCATCGGCAATCTCTGCGTCCTCATCGAAAAACACTACGGCTTCCCCTGCGACATCGAATGGGGCATGGAAGCGGGGGAGTTCTATATCCTCCAAAGCAGACCAATTACGACGTTGTAAATATGGACCTCTCTACCCTCTACAAAACACAAATCTCGTTAACGGAATGGTTTCAGCGAATGGGATTGAAGAATGTGGAGGCGCATCGGAAGGAGGATAATGAGAAGCGGGAAAGATTGGCGGTGTTGAATGAACTTTTTGGTTTGCCTTTTGATCGGCCTACGCAATTTCTGGCGAGTGAGATTGTGAATTCGTCGCCAAGGTTTGTGGAGTTTTTGGAAACGCGGGGTGAAGAATCGTGTGCGTTGCGATTAATTCCGATCGATCCTGCATTGCCGAAGCTTCGTACACGAGGAGCATCGATTGCAGAATCGATGAAGTGGTTTGCGTTGCAAGAGATCGATCCAGAAAAATACAAGGCAGATTTTGTGCCGCATCCTGCCGATCATGTGTGGAGTACGATTTTTGTCGTCAACCAACACGGTGCGTTCGGTCAGATTGTTGCTGGCTCGCATAATCAATTGACTCAAGGGTTCTACGACGAAGGAACGGAGCCGATCACGTTTTCATGGAACGGGACATCGATTGAGACGAGCCCGAGAAATGAAGATGCTGAAAATCATCTTCTCGAAGTGATCGGTATGCTGCGTGTTACTGATCTTGCGGTTCGCGAAAAGCTTGTTGTCGAATTCGATGCGAAGTTTTTTGGGGAATATCTTTGTGGGTATTTCGAAACTGCTTCGTCAAAACAATTCGGAACCTGGTTCATCGACTGGAATCGGATTCTTGGAGAGGTGTATGCGAATGAAGTAACCGACGAGAGACTCTTCGCATGCGCTCAGAATGACGGAAAAGAACGTATTCAAACTATTATAGTGGAGGGAAAAGAACCTTCAGTCATCTTGAACGAACGTGAAGAATCTCTCGTAGGTAAACTCCGTGGCCAAATCGGCTCCCCCGGCTCCGTCACCGCCCGAGCTCGGGTGATCCGAGCCGCTGATATTGCAGGCGCCGATATCGAACTCGGTGATATTCTCGTCACCGATATGACCACACCGGATTTTCTCCCATTGATGATGAAAGCTGGGGGAGTAGTAACGGCGTGGGGCGGTATTTTGTGTCATGCGGCAATTGTGTGTCGCGAGCTGGGTAAACCGTGCGTGACGAATGTGAAAGAACTTTTGGAATCGATTGTCGATGGGGTGATGATTGAAGCTGATGCGAACTCTGGAGGCATTCGTATTATTGGTTAATGTCGAAGTATGGGTTGTTGAATAAAAAAGAACCACATGCAGTGGTTCTTCTTCAATGTTTTACATCTAGGCCTTGGACTCGCAGGCACACTCATTTGGCATCTTGTCGCATCCACTGCATTTTCCCACTTTGAGCGCCATGCCGCACTTGGAGCAGTTGTCCATATGGGTTTTCGCTAAGAATGAAACGGGAGGTATGTCCCGTACAGTCACCATAATCCTCGAACTGTATTTATGCAAACGACCCCGGCTCTGCGTGAGCTGGGGTCGTTGTCGTTGTGGCGTTGGTGGGAGCTGACGCTACGGTGTGCGGATTGGGCAGCGGAGAATCTCCGTGGTGCTCATGCGATACGTGATCTGGCCGTTCAGCCCTTGCACGACCCATTCCACCCGGAGGATGTCGGCATGACCAATCACTGGCACTTTGCTGATATCGGGATTCACGATGGATTCAATCACGCCGCCGTGGGAAACCCACAGGCACGTGATGTCGCGCGCCTGAGCCGGAACGTGCTTGTCCAGGAAGTGCTCCCGGATGGTGCGCTCCATGAACGAAAGCAGTCGGAACCGGTACACCGCACTCATGCCGTGAGCATCGTAGAGCGCCTTTGCTGCGTTTGCATCGATGGTTGGTGACTTGAGGCGCGCTGGAATATCGGGGTCGAAGAACGAGTTCTTGTACCCGAGCTCGGATTCTTCGTGCATGCCGTCCATGCGGCTGCATCGCGACAGAAGTCCGCCAATGAGGGTGCGCTGTGTGCGCGCCATGCCGCTCCATGCCAGACTATCGAAGTACGTGTATTCACGAAGGTGAGCATCCGCAGTAGCTGCGGCCTGGTCCCGACCGAGATCCGTGAGATCTTGCTCGTCCTTCGTGGGTTGCGCGTGGCGAGCAATGAGGAATCGAGCGATCATGAGGTGCTCCGAATCACCTGCGGGCAACGGATATGGATGGACGAGATGAGCCGCCATTCGTTGCCGTTGTGACGAAGTGTGTACTGCATGATGTCTGCTTCGCCCAGGTGTTCCGTTTTGTGCCCAACAAGCACGTGCCAAGGCTTGCGTCGCATCTCATCGTTGTGAGCGACGTTGCTCGTGACAACGGTGGCGATGCGCGTGAGCGATTCGACGCACCAGTCCTGCTGAACAGGGTTCAGGTTGTCGTCGCGCTGCTGGAGCACGATCTCGACCGCTTCTTTGGTGGCGAGCATGTCACTGCAATATGCGGCGTCCAGGGTGATGTCGTGCAGATGTCGGCCAACGGCGGTGAGCACCTGATCCTTGCCGAGCGGTGTGTGACGGTGTTCCTGAATTTCGCCAGGACACAGGAGATGAAGAACGACGACACGGGTCATGAATGCCTCCTAAGGCCGAAAAATCCTAGCATGGGAGCTGCTTCTTTTCAATCATTCGCATGTTTGCTACACTACTTGCGCATATCTTTGCGGGTATCGTATAGCGGTTATTATTCGAGTTTTCCAAACTTGCGATGAGGGTTCGACTCCCTCTACCCGCTCCACAAAAACTCCTCGTCTTTTGATGAGGAGTTTTTGCATTGCATGCCTTCGTTGATAACTTTCCGTCCACGAAAACTTTCCGCGGTATACTTGTGCCAATATTTATCTTTGGCTTTTATGTCTGTTGGAAAATTGGTGACGGGAATACTGCTTGTGTTGACACTGTTTCCCGCACCGCACTTTGCTCAGGCGTTATCAATCCCAATATCAACGGATACGACCACAACTTCCACAACAACGACGGTAAGTTCGTCAACAAGTCTTTCAACGTTGCCGACAACCGGATCAACCGCGACTATTGATACGACTGGTCCTGTGGTAAGTGTTGTTGCTCCTCGTGTTGCAATTGTGGGTACTGCGGCAACGTTTTCCGCAACAGTTTCCGATGGGAGTGGTACCGTGTCTTCTTGTCTGTTGATTCTTGTGAATAGTGCTCAGGTGACGACGCGCACTGCGATGACGGTAACAGCGCTTGCTGCGGTAACAACCGCAAGTGCATCCTATACATTTAAAGATGCTGGAAAATATGTTGCTTCTGCAGCGTGTAAAGATCCTATGGGCAATGCAACCCAAGGAAGTACAGTCGTGGTGGTTGTTTCTGCTGCTACAACGACTGCTGCCGATACCACCGCGCCAACGATCGGCACTGTTACTCCAAGTACGGCAACGGTTGGAACTGCGGTGAGTATTTCAGCAACAGTATCAGATGATGTGAGTGTGTCATCGTGCTCGTTGATTTTGACGAACAGTTCCCAGACATCAGTTAAAAAAACGATGACGCTCGCAACGAGCGTTGCAGGAGTAACGTCGGCCTCGTTTTCGCATACATTTACGGAGGCAGGAACGGTAAGTGCGTTAGTCGGATGTGCGGATCCTTCTGGAAATCGTGGAAATAGCGTAGCAACAAGCATTGTTGTGAGCGCTGCTGCTTCAACGTCCACGAGCACAACTGTTTCTCCGGTACTTCCATCAACATCAACAACAACGTCGAATACAATTGATACGACTGGTCCAACGGTTGGCGTTGTTTCTCCTTTGGTTGCGACTGTTGGTACTGCACAAACATTTTCTACTACGGTTTCTGACTCGAATGGGATTTCCTCCTGTTTTTTCATTCTTACGAATAGTGCGGGAACGGTAGAGAAAACAGCAATGACGGTAACAGCGCTTGCCGCCGCAACTACCGCGAGCCTTTCCTATACTTTTAAGGATTCTGGAAGTTATGGGGCCCTGGTTGGCTGTAAAGATCCTGCCGGCAATACTGGTGCAGGAAAATCGGTAACAGTGGTTGTATCTGCCGCAGCATCAACCACAACAACGACGCAGACCACCACTCCCGGAGGAACTGCGCCTACCACGACGACCACATCAACAACAGATACTCTTGCGCCAAAAGTGAGTGCGGTGTCTCCATTGGTCGCTATTGTGGGTACTGCAGTGAAGCTGGTTTCTGCTGTTTCTGACGATGTAGCAGTTGTATCCTGTGGATTGGCGCTTACTGATAGCACGGGAACTGTTGTGAAGGTCGCGGCAACAGTGCAGCAGGGCACGGGAACGATGATGGCATTGGTAGAAAAAACATTTAAGGTTGCTGGCACGTATGGTGCGGTAATGACGTGTTTGGACGCTGCGAAGAACTCGGGAACCAGCACATCGGTTAATATCGTTGTGTCTGCAGCGGCAACCACCACCACTCAAACGCCAACTACAGGAACCACGACCACGACCACAACAACTACCACTACCACCACACCAACAACGGGATCCACTACGAATACGCAAACAACCACTCCTGCAGGAACGACATCAACAACAGATACGCTTGCACCAAGCGTTGGTGCGGTATCTCCGTTGATTGCGACTGTTGGTACGTTGGTAAAATTAGCCTCAGTCGTTTCTGACGATGTAGCAGTTGTCTCGTGTGGTTTAGTGCTTACCGATAGCACGGGAGCTGTTGTGAGGGCCGCGGCAACGTTGCAGCAAAGTAGTGGAACAATGGTGGCTTTGGTAGAAAAAACATTTAAGGTTGCCGGCACATATGGTGCAGTGATGACGTGTTTGGATGCTGCAAAGAATAAGGGGGTCAGCACATCGGTTGATGTTGTTGTATCTGCGGCGGCATCGACAACCACTCAAACACCAACTACAGGAACTACTACCACAACAACACAAACCCCTACGTCTTCAACTGAGCAAACGTCAACAGCAACAGACACAGTGCTTGCTGTTGGTCAGCTCACGCCAGTGCTCGCAACGGTTGGCACGGTAGTTTCTTTGAAAGCACCAATATCTGGGGCTACGACGCTCGACGGTATGGTGTGTACGCTTGTGTTAACTAATAGCGATAAGGTAATAAGCACTTTTGCAATGACAACAAAGGCACTCCCAGCCATTACTATTGCAACTATCGACTTTACGTTTAAGAAAGCTGGTGTGTATACCGCGTTCGCCGCGTGTACCGACAGCGCTGGTACCTCGGCAAAAGGAAAGCCGGTAGCCATCACCGTGAGTGCAGCGTCCACAACCACGCCAGCAACAGGAACAGGAACGACAACAAATAGTACAACGACAACGGATACTTCCACTACCCCAGCAACCGGTTCCACTACGACTACGGAAACAGGAACAACTCCTGCATCAACGACGACGACAGATTCAACGACAACAACACAAACTCCAGCAACAACCACTACAACTACAACTCCGTCGACCTCGTCCGATGTGACGGTGCCTGTTGTTGGATCAGTTACTCCAATACAAACCACCACTGGAGTTGCGACAACGTTTTCTGCAACGGTGAGCGACGACAGTGGGGAAACTGGATTGAGTTGTGTGATTGCGATCGCGTTTGGCAGAACGCCAATGGCAAAGATTCCTGCTTTGGTTGCAAATGGCGCAGCATCTGCAGTGTATAAATTTGCAAAGCCGGGATCGTATTTTGCAACGGTATTGTGTAGCGACGCAGCGAAGAATCGTGCTATCGGTGCTGAAGCAACGGTAGCAGTAGCCGATGCCGCAGCTGCTGGAACCACGGTGTCTGTTCCTGCGAAGTCGACTACTTCAACGACGACAACTCCAACAAATTCTGGATCAACAACCACAACCCCTGGTACATCGACAACAACAGAGACGTCTACTACAGGAACGTCTACTTCCACAACGACCACTGCACCAGAAACAACAACTTCTGTAGCGGATACTCTTGCACCAATGATCGGTAAGGTAATTCCTAAGGATGCAACGGTGGGAATCCCCGTTCGGATTGGTGCAATTGCAACAGATAATGTTGCGGTAACAAGCTGTACCTATTCTCTTGACGAAGTTGATCGTGGATTGATGACGCTTGATAAAGGCACGGTTTATGCTGATTATTCATTTATCAATATCGGTGATCACACGATTATCATTTTCTGTGCCGATGCTGCAGGGAATGTAGGAAAAAGTAAGGTCGCGTTCGTTCGCGTGGGGGATAAGAAGGACACCACCGCACCACTTGTGGGAACAATTCCTGCGGTAACAGCAGTAGTCGATGCTCCAGTAACGGTATCTGCAACGTATGTCGATAATATTGGCGTGACAAAATGTACGGTGTATTTGGACAAGGAAGACGCGGGATCCATGGCGTTGAGTGTGGGTATTGCAACGGCAAGTGTTACGGTAAAAACTGACGGTTCGCACACGGTGTATGTTGGATGCGTGGATGCAGCCGGAAATGTGGGAGCAAGTGTGGAGGCAACTACCTTCGATGTAGCAAAAGCAACAGGTGATCTTACCGTTCCAACTATTGGATCTGTTAGTCCGTTGATTGCTACGCAGAATTCTGCGGTTACGTTCTCTGTTTCTGCAGCCGACGACTCCGGCGTGAGTTCGTGTAGTTTGTTCGTCGATAATGCAAATCAAGGTGATATGACGCTCGACACTGTAACGCCAACATTTAGCCGATCGTATACATTTGCTGAAGCGGGAACATTCTCCGTGTATGCGGATTGTATCGATGCTGTAGGAAACGATGGTATTGGTGGATCTGTTGATGTTGTGGTGAGTGCTGCGGAGGAGACACTTACAGATACTGTGGCTCCAACCGTTGGCGCAATTACGCCATCGTCTACTATTGCTACGGTTGCAACAACGTTGTCTGCATCAGTTTCGGATAGTGAAGGCGTAACGAGCTGTGAGTTGTATGTGGACAGTGTGGATGTTGGTGCAATGACCGTTGCCAACGGCACCGCATCGTACCTGTATACATTTACACAGTCGGGAACTGCTGTGGTGAATGCGTATTGTAAGGATGCGGCAGGGAATGCTACACAAGGTGATTCAACATTTATTACGGTGGAAGATGCGGAGGCAGCTATAGTTCCAGTAGTGGAATCGGTTACGAATAGCAGTGCAGCGGCGGAGCCAGGAAACTTGATTAAACTCGCGTGTTATAGCAACTCAGACGTGAACGATCCTTGTAAGGCGGTGTATTTCTATAGCGCGGTGGACGGTTCACGCCATGTGTTCCCAAGTGAGAATGCGTATTTCACATGGTTTACTGATTTTGACAGTATTGTGGTGGTGAGTGACGACTTCATGAAGTCGCTCATCATTGGTACAAACATCGTGTACCGCCCAGGAGTTCGATTGGTGAAGTTTGATACAATGAACAAGGTATACGCAGTTACCAAAGGCGGCGTGCTTCGTCCTATCGATGCTGAAACAACTGCAGCAGCGTTGTATGGAACCGATTGGGCAGAAAAAGTGGATGGAATTTCCGATGCATTCTTTAGCAATTATCAGTTTGGAGAAGAGATTACGAGTAGCACAAGCTACGATCCGGGAACGGAGGAAAGTGCAGTGCCAACCATTGATTCGAATCTTCAATAAGGATCGGTACAAAAAACCAGCTGCTTATGCGGCTGGTTTTTTGATGCGATCGACTGTTGATCGGACTACGTGCCATCGATGATTCGGGAGTTCCTGCATTCGTGCGTTCATAATTTTGAATCCTGCTGCCAGTTTGTGGCCACCGCCTCCGTAGAGTCGTTCGGCAACAGCGGCAACATTCTTTGTTCGCGCTCGTGCGCTGCCTTTTACGTGGCCGTCGTTGGTTTCGCGGTATACGACGATGATGTCGTGTGTGTCGTCGAGTACAGCATTGAGAAATTCGGATATTACTCCGGCAATACTTTCGCATTCTTCTGCTGAGGCTCCAATATCGAGAATGTCTTTTTGTGTTACCACCGTGGCAATGCCGCCAAATGCGTCGTCGGGAAACAATCGTTCAAGTGCGATTCCCCAAATGCGAAGAAAGTTTGGTGTTTTGTTTACGTAGTTTGCGCGAATAATATCGGGAAGCTTGGCGCCGTACTTGAGAAGTTCTGCTGCGGCTTTCACTGCAGCGTTTGTAGTATTTGCGGAAAAAAATACCTGTGTGTCTGTAATGATTCCCGTGAGAAGGCATTGTGCGGCATTCGGGGTGATGGTGTAGCCAGCGGCCTTCACAAAGCGCCACACCACGTCTGCAGTGCTTGCGGCAGTTGGCTCAACCACATTGATGGTGCCGTAGTTGGGATTAGTGAGGTGATGGTCGAAAGAAATTAATGGAACTTTGTGGAACATCTTTGAAAGCGCTGATGGAAGGAATACGCCGTCGGAAGAATCGCACACAATGGCAAGATCGATGGTTGGTTGTTTAAGAACAGCGTCGTTGCGCTGAATGATGTTGATCATGGGAAGATAGCGAAATGTTTCGGGAAGCGGTTTTGGAGAAAAGACAGACACGCGCTTTCCGGCATTTGTGAGTACATGAAAAAGCCCCATGGTGCTGCCCAGAGTGTCACCATCAATCCGCTCATCGGTGATGAGAAGAATGTGATGTGATCGGCGTATCAGATCACTGATGTTTTGAACGAGAATAGTGTTCATACCAGGGAGTGATGGTACCTCGGTCTCTGCTGAAAAACAAGAATCGACCGTATAAATGGCTTCTGATACACTTTGTCCATCTATGTATTTGTCGGGAATGGATATTCAGGGGTTTAAGACGTTTGCCCAAAAAACGCATTTGGTATTTCCTGGACCAAAAACTGGGGATCACGCGGTTACCGTGGTGGTCGGGCCAAATGGAAGTGGAAAGTCCAATATCGCCGACGCGATTCGGTGGTGTCTTGGAGAACAATCGATGAAGTTGCTTCGGGGAAAAACCGCGCAAGACATCATTTTTTCTGGATCCGATGGTCGTTCGCGATCGGGATTTGCGGAAGTGAGTCTGACGTTTGATAACTCCGATACGTCGTTGAATGTTTCTTTTGCTGAGGTTGTGATCAGCCGACGATTGTATCGTGATGGCGAATCGGAATATCTTTTGAATGGGCAGACGGTGCGGCTTTCTGATATTCAGTTGTTACTTGCGGAGGCTGGAGTTGGTCAGCGATCGTATTCGGTTATCGGCCAAGGCATGATCGATCAGGTGTTATCGGCGACGCCAGAGGAACGAAAGATTTTCTTTGACGACGCGACGGGTGTTCGAGGGTTGCAGATTAAGCGTCATCAAGCGTTGTTGAAGTTGCAGAAGTCGGCCGAGAATTTGGCAGATGTGGAGATGGTGTTGCGTGAGCTTGAGCCTCGACTTTCACTTTTACGACGACAGGTAAAGAAGTTAAACGAACGTGAAGCCGTTGCTGAAGAACTTCGATCGTTATCGGCGGCATATTATGGAACGATGTGGTGGAATGGAATGGACGAGAAACATGCGGTTGAAATTCGACAATCGGCATCATCGTCGTTGGTTGTTGCGAAGAAGAAAGAGTTGGACGTAAAAGATGCAGAGTTGATTGGCTTGGAAAAGGTGCAGGTGCCGGCGAGCTCGACAGATGCGGATTCGATGCAGAGTTTACAAGCAGAATATAAGAAAGCGCAGCAAGATTTAGCAGAGGCTCGACGTGCACATTTTACGCTTGAGCGAGAGCTTGAGCTTGCAAAAGTGAAGTCACAATCCACGTGGGCTCCATTGCCACTTCCGGATATCATCGCTGAGGTTCGCGATGTTTCTGTTGCACATGAATCGTTGCTTGGTCGATTGAAAACTGTTGCGACGCTCGCCGATCTTGAGCCTATTATTGCGGATCTTGATGGAATTTCTGCGCGATCGAAGAAACTGCGCGATCGACTTACGCGACCAAATCCCGAAGACTTTGTGCAAAGCGCAGAGTCGATTGCCGCAATTGCTCACGCAATGACTGCGGTAAAAACCGCTGAGGATTTTGTGAAGCGATCGGAACTTGCCATGGATGTAAAAGCAAAAGAGTCGGTAGCCGCAACGTCGGAAGTGTTTTCGCTGCAGAAAGATGTGCGTCGGTTACAGCAGGAGTTGTCTGGGCTTGAAGCGCAGGCGAATGTGGTTGCTATCGATCTTGCGCGTGTGGAAACGCGGCTTGAAGGATTGAAGAAGGAAATTGAGGATGGAACATTGGATCAGGCGAAATCGATCATGAGTGTTGCTCCTCCCGAACGGATCCTCGATATTGGTCCAACGCACGATCGATTGCTTCGTTTACGTCATCAACTCGAACTTATTGGTGGAATCGACGAATCGGTCATGAAGGAGTTTGCGGAAGCGGAAGAACGATCAACGTTCTTGTCGACGCAGGTTTCTGATCTCCGACAAGCAATCGGTTCGACAGAAAAGGTGATTGACGAACTTGATGAACAGATCCGTGCGCAGTCCGACGTTGCGTTCAAAAATATTGCGACGGAATTCCAAAAGTACTTTGCGATTCTTTTTGGGGGAGGACGATGTTCACTAGTGAAGCTCACCAAGGAAGAGCTCGATACCGACGAATCTGGTCATCCTCGCGAAGGCGGGGATCCAGACTCCTCGGCTGAGTTGGTTCATCACGATAATGTCGATACCCTTGAATCGATCGCGAAGAGAGTGCAGGAACGTAAGGATTCTGTTGTTGGTATCGATATTCAAGCGACGCCACCGGGAAAACGATTGAAGGCGTTGAATCTTTTGAGCGGTGGTGAGCGCGCTCTCACGTCGATCGCCCTTGTTTCTGCGATCATGGCAACGAACCCGGCGCCATTTGTGGTGCTCGACGAGGTTGATGCTGCACTCGATGAGGCAAACACCGTACGCTTTGCAAATATTATCAACGAACTGCGCAAGCTTACGCAATTTATCGTCATCACTCACAATCGCGCCACCATGGAGAAGGCGGATGTGTTGTACGGCGTAACGATGGGGGACGATGGAGTGAGTAAGTTGCTGAGTGTGAAGTTGGAGGATTATGTGGGAGATGAAACGGCACGGAGATGATGATGTAATGTTTCGGACGGTTCGGTGGTAATAACTTTGAATATTCCGGTTCCTTCGGTTGACGCTCGACATATGGCGCTGCGAGCAATGGCAATGGTTGGATCAATAAGGAGAATATTGTTGTTGGAGCGACGAATTTCTTGGAGAAAGATGTCGTATGCGAGCGGATAGTGGGTGCAACACAGGAGAAGCGTTGTGCAGTGTTGACGAACGGCGTCTTGAATAATGGAGCGAATAATATGACGAATGTTGGTGAATGCGGAATGTTCAATGGCTGTTGCGAGTGTTGCACTTGGAAGATCGATGGTAGGAATTCCGCAGCGTGCAAATTGAGACTGAAAGATTTTTGAACGAATTGTTGTGGGGGTTGCCACGATTCCAATTGGTCGTGTTGCGTTTGCGGGTACGCTCAGTACTGTGGGTTCTATGGTGTCTATAAACGATGCTCCACCAAGGAGTAATTGCGTAAGCGGTTGAAATACTGACGATGCACTGTTGCACGCAATCACAATGGTGTCGGCGCCAGCGTCTCGAAGCTGACGCACGCCGGCTAGCGTGAGCGTTGTAATCTCATCTGGTGTTCGTTCGCCGTATGGCATGTGTTTTGTGTCGGCGAAATACACAATATCTGCAGCAGGCGCCATACGACGGATATGTCGAAGAACAGAAATGCCGCCGCTGCCGGAGTCAAATATGCCAATCATAGGGGAGAGAGCATTGCGGAGAGTGCGCGAGTGGCGTTGCTGTGTGCAATGGCGATAAGAGTTGCTTCGGGAATGTTTCTGCGTTGAAGTTCGGCGAAGAGATCGGGAATTCCTGCTACGGTATCGAGACCGTCAATGGTTCCACTAATGATGCCGCCGAGATCTGTACCAAGGTGAACGTGACGTGGTCCCATAATATTGAGCATGTGCTCAATGTGATTCGCAACGTCAGCAATGGTTGCTTTGCGATCCGCGCAGATGAATCGATTTGCAAACATGACTCCAACAGAACCGTCGCGTTGTGCGATGGCACGAAGTTGATGGTCGTTGAGATTCCGAGGTGAGTTGCATAACGCTTGAGCATTGGCGTGGCTGACGTAGATTGGTCCTTGTGTGGCATCGGCAGCGTCCCAAAATGTTGGTTCGTTCATGTGGGCAAAGTCGATGATCATGTGTTTTCGCTCGAGATACTGAAGTACGGATTTTCCCAGTGGCGTGAGTCGTGATGTTGCGTCTTTCGTTCCGCCGCCGAGGGAATTGGTGAGGTTCCATACAATGCCAACAGATCGGAGTCCGAGTGTGTACCATCGGTCGAGTCGTGCCCAGTCTTCTGGTGTGCCGGTAAAAACATTCAAGCCTTCTATGTGAAGGAGAAGTCCATTTTGTAGTGTGTTGAAACTCTCTGCACCTGTTGTAATCGACCACGATGGAATACAGGCGCAGTGTGACTGATAGTCGATGAGATCGCGTTCAATGAGCGTGTTTGCTGATGCGTGGAACCATGCTTCGTTTTCCGGAATTGGGAATGCGGTTGCCACGGTGCAGATCACGTTGTGTTTTTGAAGCATTGCGTAATCAGTTTGTTGGTTTTGTTTGTACACATCGCGATAGCGTAAGTGCGCCAAGAGATCTTGGTGACAGTCGATGAGCGGAATATTTTGGAGAATGTTGGTCATAGATTGAGAAAAGAGAGCATGTGGGGCCGGTTTCCCGACCCCACGCGTTAGCCGCGAAGCTTCATCATCACTCGAACTGCGGTTTCCACATCTGCGAGCGACGTTTCCATTGCCCACGGATGAATTACGATGCGTTCGTCGCGACTCAGCAAGTCGTACTGACTGAGATACGTCCCTTCCGCAATTGCGTAGAACGGTTCTGAACATTCACCGATTGCGTTGCGAAGCTGCTGCGTTGCTGCCGCGCGTTCGGTGTTTGCTGCGAGGATCATTTCCGCTTTTTCTTGTGCGCGTGCGTCACGAAGTTGCATATTCCACGATCCGCGAATCGATTCGTACCTGCAGTATTGGTCGATGAGCGTATCCAGCGTACGGCGCCGACGTTCTGGTACTGCGAATCGCATTTCTGCAACGCGCACCACGTGGTAGGTCATCGTCTCCGGCAGTTCCGGCATTACGCTACGCAAGCCGTCGTAAAGCTCGTGGAGTTGTGCCTGCATGTCCGGAATGTACCGGAACATATCTGGCCCAGAGAGCGCGAACACTTCACATTCTCCCATCGTTGCCGCATCAATCGCGCCGTCCATGAGGATGTTTAGCGCGTTAGGCATGAGCCAACCTTCCGCGAGCGATGTGACGCCATACACACCGTTGCGATCGAGTTGCTGCACAGAGCGCAGTGATTCTTGCATGGTGTTGCCGCTTGAAAGCACCCGTCGTTCAAAGAGCATGGGAAAGTGTTCCGCGAAGTACCGCACAATGCGCAGGGCGCGTTCGGCATTTCGCGGAAGAAATTCCGCATTCAGTTGTTCGGCGTTGAGCTCGGGAATTGCCTTCTGTAGCGCACGCATGTGGCCTTCCCCGATTCGTTCGCCGGGAATCATCACGTCATCCATTGCGTGTTCCACAGCGGCATGTGTCATGAGGAGCGACGAACTTCCCACAATCGTTTGCGTTCCGTTGCGAATGACGGTGTGCGGATGAAAGTTTTTGTCGCGCTCACCGCGGGTGTGGTCGCATACCTTCATGCGGATGCCCAAAGAGGCAATAGCGAGGTTGTTGGCGTACCAATTGCCGACGTGTGGCGTTTTCATTACACAACGACCAGCGTTGGAGAGGCTGACGATGTTTGCAAGCGAGAGATCGTTGCGAACGCGAATGAGAAAGGGCATGGAGACTCCGGACTTGAGTGGGTGGTTCACCGCTCCGCGCGCGCGAAGCGGCGGAGTTGACGCTCAAGCATCAAAAAACCGCCGGCGTTCGGCGGTTTTTTGTGCAATATGTGCTTGATTATGCAAGCGCAGTAGCAGCGAATTCCGGCGAACGCAAAATGGTGGCATGCCAATAGCCATGCCAGAACGAGGTAAAGGATTTTGCGAATCGGGAGTTCATATCTGATTTGAGTATACTCGGAGACAAAATGTTGTCAAAGGTGTTGATAGACGGAACGTGAAATTTCTGCGATAGTGCATGCAATTCATCTTTGTCATTTTATGGAACACACATCGTCACGCCGAGGCCCGGCATTTGCTCGTCGCGGAAAAGGAACAACAGGTACGCAGAGTGGAAAAAGAACGCAGGGTGTTCAGCGTATTGATCGTGCTCCGCGCGATGCGCGACCAGATGCGCGATTCGATCAGGCTCCACGTCCAAATAGCAAGCCAGCGTATATGAAGGATGGTAGGCGTGGTGCGCGTGCGGTGCCATTTGGCCCACGAGTGCATCGTGCTTCGGATAGGAGAGACGATCGTCCAAAATTCGACCAACGGAAAGCGGGTCCGCGTGCTGCTGGTGCTGCGTCGTCTACCAGTTGGGAGAATGTTGCGGAATGGTATGGTACGCATCTTTCTGCGCCAGGAACGTATCAGAGTGAAGTGGTATGGCCGGGAGCGTTGCGTATGCTTGGTGTTGGTCCGGGAAAAACATTTCTTGACGTTGCGTGTGGTGAGGGAAGTTTTGCAAATCTTATTGTGAAGCAAGGGGGAGCTGTGGTGGGAATCGATGCGGCTCCAACGCTGATTCGCCAAGCGCAGAACAAACATATTCGAAACTCGGAATTTTTGGTCGGTGACGCTGCGAATGCGGATCGTAATCTTCGTGATCGCCGATTCGACGGTGCAGCACTCGTTCTTGCACTCCAAAACATCAACGACATGCCAGCGGTATTTGCGAGTGTAAGCAGAATGTTGAACAAGAATGCGCCGTTCGTTATTGTCCTCAATCATCCAGCATTCCGCATTCCTCGTCAGAGCTCTTGGGGATTTGAAGATGAACGGAAGTTGATGTATCGCCGTGTAGATAGTTACATGACGGAAAGTGCGATTCCGATGCAAATGCATCCAGGCGATGCGCCAACCGTGAATACCACATCGTTTCACCGTCCAATCTCGTCCTACATCACGGCATTATCATCAGCAGGGTTCGCCGTCGACGCCATGGAAGAATGGATTTCGCACAAAGAATCAACATCGGGGCCACGAGCAAAGGCTGAGAATCGGGTACGACGTGAAGTGCCAATGTTCTTGGCGATTCGGGGGAGGAAAATATAAGTGAAAAAAACATGACCATTGCGGTCATGTTTTTTGAATCAATTATCCTCCAAACACTTTTCCGTACAGTAAAATTCCACCAACAATAATGCTGCCAAGGCCGGCGAGCATAATGAAGAGATGATTGCGTTCAACGCCGGGAGCGTCGTCGAGTTGAATGCCGGCGCCAATAAAGAGGCCAAGGCCCAGGAGAAGAAGGAATATTCCAGCGGGGATCATATAAGGAAAGTATAGCAGAGCTCAGAAAACCTTATTGCATGTATTAGATTTGTATAATTTTTCCTTCCGGATTTCTTATTCGATAGTGCCCATTGCTATTTGGAGTTCGTTGATTCTTTTTACTTGACGGCGGATAGTATGGTGGTCGTTTTAGGGTGGAAAAAACTTGTTGAGGATTTTTAAATGCAAGTTTCTTTTGTAGGAATCTATTATTATCTACATCTCGCAAGACTATGAGCACCCCTTGAGTTCCTAAAAGCATTCCGATCGTGATGATGTTCATAAGAATACCTCCGTCACGTAATGCAAGTACGGTGATAGCAACTACGCATGCAAGAGTTAGGAGGAGAAGCCAGTGAGTAGCTCCAAGATTTACATGTGCCGTGAGGGAAATTTCCTGATTAATTCGAACCATTTCGGCACGTTTAGATTGAATATCGTTTGATAAAGTCTCGTGGTTATTCTTTAGCTTTTGAATATACTCATGGAGACAGCAGATTAGCGCATTAAATTCATCTTTTGTGAAAGCAACATGATCAAGTTCTGGTACATCAAGTTGAGCAATGAGATAGGCATCAATAGCTTTTCGAATATTTTCAGTTTCCTTAGGAAGGAGATTTTTATCCTCAAGATCATTAATTAAGGAAATATGAAGAGAATTTTCTTCGGCAATTAAACCTTGTAGCGTTAGGTAATTTGCCATTGCATCGGCAATAAAAAATCCCGAAACAACTGCAAAAATAGCAGTAGCCGCTGTTACGAGTGTTCCGTTTTCTGGTACGTTGAATGGCGGAATAGCAAAAACAACTATCACTAAAAGTATCATAATCGTAATATCGAAGTGCCAGCCGTTCGATTTACTCAAAAAATACATAGCACAATTATTATATTCTCAAGTAATTGTAACAGATAAAAATTACACTTTGTAAATCGAAAAGCCGCACCCGTGAGAGCCGGGATTGGCTCTTCGAACGGATGCGGTGTAGGCGTGCGGTGGTTGGCTATTCCACCAAGAGTTGCGCCAGGTACTTTCCCTGGACTCCTCCGCTCTCGGGCATCGTTCCGGTTATGGTGATGCTCTCGAGCGGCTCGACCATGGTGCCGCGGATGAAAATTCTCCGGAGTTTGCGGTCCGGAATCTCGCTGATCGCGCGGCGAGCCACTCTGCAAGCGTGTCCCCAGTCCCTGGCTTCACGAAAGATGAACAGGCATTCGCCCGCTGCGCTGTCCATGGACTCGAACAGTGAGTTGGTGATGCTCCAGTTCGCGGTGACGATGTACCCGGTAATGATGTGGGGGGGACGAGGCCGACGCCACGTGGGTTGATTTGAAGAACGTATTGCATGAGGCTCCTTGGAGGGTTCTATCGTTCGCGTAATGCGTCGACAACCGGAAAGAATACCGTTATTCGCCTAAAAAGTCAACAATTACGCGAATGTTGTTCGTCGAACGTCGGTTGCAACGGCGAGAATCTTTTCTTTGGGAACAATAAATGGCTCGTAATGATCGCCGGGAACGATGGTGACGTGATTCCCTAGGAGCTCTTCGGATTCGGCTGGTATTGAAATCGGGAGGCCGAGAAGGGAGATGGTTGCTTGTACCGAGCATTCGTGGCTCCAAACGCCAATAATTTCCCAGTTTCGAATTGCCTCGCGTTGCGCATTCGTTAATAGCCACAGTCGACCAGAAACCGAGGCTTTCGATCTTTTGACGATGCCGTAGGACACAAAACTTTCGTCCCAATGATTTCGGAGAATATTTTGAGCTACTTTGGTGATGTATTGAAACGACTCAATGCACAGCGCGAATCCTGTAATCGTCGCCGGGAAACTGAGTGCGCCTTGGCCGGTAATTGCCCGAATCATATCGGGGTGAGAATTTGCGCCAAAACCGAAGTAAAGCTTCATATAGTAAAATTGTAACAGATTCAAATATATGACTAACGAAACCATTGATATCTCCATGACGTGTCCGATCTGTGGCGCGAAATGTGAGAACGAAAAGTGCAAAGTCATTTGCCGGAGTGAGAAATGCGTGTACCGAATTGTGATGAATTGTTCGGAGTTTGAAGGGTAATGCCCCTACAGGTCTTGACAAACTTTTGGCCGTGGAGCATTCTATTGCCATCATTCGTGTATTTTTCTATGACCACTATTCGATTGTCACGTACAGGAAAGCGCAAGCAGCCATATTATCGAATCGTTGTGCAGGATGGAACGAAAGATCCATGGTCACCAGCAATTGAGGTGATTGGGAATCTTGATCCACGTGCTGATCGTAAGGACACCGTCGTGAACAAGGAACGTGCTGAGTATTGGTTGAGTGTTGGTGCACAGCCAAGCGCAACGGTGAAGAACCTGTTTATCGATCTTGGATTGATGAAGGGTAAGAAAGAGAACAAAATCACTATTACAAAGGCTCGTGCAAAGACGATTGCGGACAAGAAAGCAAAGGCCGCAGCGTAAGAATGAGCGATCATGCACAGGGCGACGTTCCCATGGGACGTCGCTTTTTGTATTATGGAGGCATTGGAATCTTAAATCCTGTTTTTATGGAGTTTGATCAGCAGTTTGTGGAGTTCATTGTGAAAGCATTGGTGAATAAACCAGAAGAGGTACGATCGGATAGAAAAGTGGACGAGCAAGGTGTGTTGATTACGGTGCATACTGCGCCAGAGGACACAGGGTATGTTATTGGAAAGAGTGGAAAAACTGCGGTTGCGATTCGCACGTTGCTTGCAACCATTGGCGCAAAGGCAAATATGCGCGTCTCCTTCCGTATTGATGCTCCGGCATCGAGCACTCGTCGTGCAGCAATGGGCGACGATACTGGTGCGGCAGCCGCAACCGTGGCAGCAGCACTTGCTGGAGACGTTGAGCAAAAGGACGAAGACGCGGATTCTGTTGACAGTCTTACCTTCTAGTTCATCTTTCGTTCTGGAGCTACCGTGGTACCATAATTGGGCACGGTAGTTTTGTTTTATGATCATTGACGACGCACGATCCACGTTATCCGCGGATGGATATTCCGACATAAATGAATGGCACGACAACGCCAGTGTTATTTATCCTGCTCATCAACACGATGGCGACACGGCACATATTGTGGTGAGTGGGAATATTTTTATTACCATCAATGACGAAGAGAGCGAATACAAGCCCGGTGATCGTTTTGATATCCCTGCGAACACTGCGCATTCCGTGAGAATGGGGGAGAATGGGTGTACGTATATTTTTGGAGAGAAGATATGACCCATTTCGATATCATTGCTCTTTTTCCGGAAGTCGTGTCGCCGTATGCAAAGGCGTCGATTTTGGGGCGTGCGCAGAAGGAAAAGTTGATCAAAATTACGGGGCATAATTTGCGAAAGTTTTCGAAGGATAAACACAAGAAAGTTGATGATACGCCGTATGGGGGAGGGGCGGGGATGGTGATGACGGTGCAGCCCATTGATGATGCGGTGGAGGCGATTCGTTTGCGGAAAAAGTTTTTACGGAAACATATTCCGATGGTGAGAGTGATTGTGACATCGGCAAGCGGGAAGCGGTTTACGCAGGCGGATGCCAAGCGACTGGCGGGATATGATCAGGTGATTTTTATTTGCGGTCGCTATGAGGGTATAGATCATCGAGTTGAGGAAGTGGTCGCTGATGAAGCGTTATCGATTGGGAATTTTGTGCTGACCGGCGGTGAGCTTCCGGCATTGGTGATGACCGATGCGATTGCACGGCAGATCCCAGGCGTTCTCGGGAATGTGGAAACGCTGCATGAGGAATCGCACGACACGGAGGGGTTTTTAGAGTACCCGCAGTACACAAGGCCGGAAGTGTATACGCGAACGCTCGGGAAGAAGATTACGGAAGATTTGGCTGTACCAAGCGTTCTTTTAGGCGGGAATCATAAAAAGATTGCGGAGTGGCGAGCGGGGGAGTCGCAAAAAAGACGGAAAACATAAAAGCATCCACATTTTACGCACCGTTCCATGCTTGACAGCATTTTGGCGTTCCATTACTCTACTGCCACATTCGTTGACGCATTTTCTGCCTCAACGGACGTCGTATCTTCACAACTGAAGAGCAAACAACCAAGCATCATGTAATGAACAATTACGTGATTACAACGTCCACAATTGATACCTTTCGCAAGATTGGTCACTTAACAGAACCTCATTCGCAAGAGTGTGGATTATAACTGAGAGTTTGATCCTGGCTCAGGATGAATGCTGGCGGCGTGTCTAAGGCATGCAAGTCGAACGGTTGCAACCAGATAGCAATATTTGGAGGCAATAGTGGCAAACGGGAGCGTAACACATTGGTAACCTACCCCAGACTCGTGGATAACGGTTGGAAACGACCGCTAATACACGATATTGATGAGGGGACGCAAGTCATTCTCATTGAAAGTTTTTCGGTCTGGGAGGGGCCTATGGTCTATCAGCTAGTTGGCGGGGTAACGGCCCACCAAGGCTATGACAGATACCAGGCGCGAGAGCGTGACCTGGCTCATTGGAACTGAGACACTGTCCAAACACCTACGGGTGGCTGCAGTCGAGAATATTCCACAATGCACGAAAGTGTGATGGAGCGACGCCGCGTGTCAAAAGAAGGCCTTCGGGTCGTAAATGACTTTTCTCAGGGACGAATTTTGACGGTACCTGAGGAATAAGGGGTTGCTAACTCTGTGCCAGCAGCAGCGGTAATACAGAGACCCCAAGCATTATCCGGATTTATTGGGCGTAAAGCGTTCGTAGGCGGTTTCGTAAGTCATCTGTTAAATCTTCAGGCTTAACCTGGAGGCTGCGGGTGATACTGTGAGACTAGAGTATGGGAGAGGTAAGCGGAATGCCCGGTGTAGCGGTAAAATGCGTTAATATCGGGTAGAACACCAAATGCGAAGGCAGCTTACTGGAACATTACTGACGCTCAGTGAACGAAAGCGTGGGTAGCGAAAGGGATTAGATACCCCTGTAGTCCACGCCGTAAACTATGACAACTAGTTTTTGGGAGTATCGACCCTCCCAGAGACGACAAAACAAGCTAACGCGTTAAGTTGTCCGCCTGGGAAGTACGGTCGCAAGACTAAAACTCAAAGGAATAGACGGGGACCCGCACAAGCGGTGGATCATGCGGTTTAATTCGATGCAACGCGAGAAACCTCACCTGGGCTTGAAATATAGCTGCAAATCTTTCGAAAAGAAGACTCCTTCGAGGGTGCTATGTAGGTGCTGCATGGTTGTCGTCAGCTCGTGCCGTGAGGTGTACCCTTAAGTGGAGTAACGAGCGCAACCCCTGTTCTGCGTTATACTTTCGCAGAAGACTGCTTCCGCAAGGGAGAGGAAGGAAGGGATGACGTCAAATCAGCATGGCCCTTACGTCCAGGGCTACACGCATGATACAATGGGCGGTACAGAGGGAAGCCAAATCGCAAGATGGAGCCAATCCCACAAAACCGCCCCCAGTTCGGATCGGGGTCTGCAACTCGACCCCGTGAAGCCGGAATCGCTAGTAAAGGCGGATCATCACGCCGCCTTGAATACGTTCTCGGGTCTTGTACTCACCGCCCGTCACGTCAAGAGAGTTGGTAACACCCGAACGTCGGCGTTTGCCGGCGGAAGGTGGGACTAGCAATAGGGACGAAGTCGTAACAAGGCATCCGTAGCGGAAGCTGTGGATGGATCACCTCCTTTCAATGGAAACATTGATTGGTCGATGTTTCATTGCTCGCAAGAGCCATGAAGCAGGACGTTGTAATCACAAAGTTGTGTATTATCTGGTGCCAAGGTTGTCCGTAAATCAAAAACGCCGATGAAGCGTTTTGTGTTTTGACGATGACTATCGACTTGAATTCTGTTTCGCGAATCGTTCTTGGCATTCAATCGCACGTTCGATGCATGTTTTTGGATCAAGTCCCAAATCGTCACACCATCGAATGGTGGAAAAGATGATATTGCCGAGTTCGCGTTCAAGATCTTCTTGAGTAAATGCCGCTTGGTCTTTGTTTGAATTTCGTGCAATTCGAGAAAGATCGCCAGTGCTGACGTTGAGGCGAATGATGATTTCGGAGAGCGTGAGTTTTTGATTGCCCCAAATGGTTCGACCTTCGTGAAGGAGGGTATTGATATCCATAAGTTAGAAAGGCAATTCTGAGTTAACAAGTTTCCAAATTTGCAGAAATGTTGTTGAAAACATGGTCGGATTTGATAGTATAGCGGATTCAAGATCGGTGCGAGTCCAAGCTCTAATGTCTGCGATGTCGTTGGGGTTTGGCGTTGGAGTGTCTTCGGTTTCGCAGAGATATATCGTTTTCTTTCGTTTGACGCCGTCGTCATAGATAAAGAACTTTTCGCCAATGTTGGTAATGGACACATCTTCGATGCCGAGTTCTTTCTCGAGTGCGCGAAATGCGGCATCCCCAGGAAGCTCATTCTCCCGAAGCATTGTTGCGGCTGTTGATCCCCATGTTCCAGAATACAGATGACCTGCGGGAATGTTCGAGAGAAATAATTGGTGTTCTGCATTCATGACCAGAACATCGCAACACCATACGATGTCCTTAATCTTATCGATGTCCTTTCTTGGTTTTGATCCGATAATCTTCCCAGAATCGTTGAGGATGATGACGAGTGCATCTTGATGGTTCATATGCTGGAAGTATAACAAAAAACCCGTCGTGAGACGGATTTTTTGTGGTGCCTGGGGTCAGAATCGAACTGACGACACAGGGTTCTTCAGACCCTTGCTCTACCACTGAGCTACCCAGGCGTAGCGGGGAAACTGCTTAAAATTGTTCAGGACGAGGAGACGTCGAGCACATCGCGAGGCGTACTTCTTGGTACGTTGAGCGAGGAGCGCAGACGACGACAAAGTCATGGACGATTTTAAGCAGTTTCCATACTGGTGGGTGTGGATGGATTCGAACCATCGACCTTCTCCTTATCAGAGAGACGCTCTAACCAACTGAGCTACACACCCAAAATGTAGTGGAAAAGCGAGAGAAGTATATGATATTCGTTACGCTTTGGTCAAGGTAGGCTATGCACGGCGGTCGATGTTTTGTTTGTTCTTTTCTTGAAATTATGGGAGGATTTTATGTCCATCGTGCACCCATTCCGGGATCAGATGGCACACAGGAGTGCTCATGAAAGTGGTACAGCAGATCGCTCCTGAAGAATTTCAGGGAGACGGTGGAGAACGCATTCGGTTTGATCGATGGACGGTGACAGCGCCTGGTGAAGTATTGGCGGAGACTTCTCCGTTGATCGGTGTTTCGTCGGAGTCGGTATTGAGCCGCTATTGCTCAGAAATGCTCATTGGTGCGGCGGATTCTCGGCTGCGGTGTGTACTTCCGTTTGCCGATCTTCGTGATAGGACGAACGGTGGTATGGGATTCTCGGAGGTATTCACGCAAAACCTTCCGATCCTTACTCAACGCCGTAGTGCGCTCGATTGGCGGCAGGAAGGCTCTGCGCTTGCGGCGTCTCTCGTACGGTATGTGTATCTTCGTACGAGTCTTACGCCGGCGCAGGATGATGTGCAGGCGCATCTCTGCGGACTTTCTGCAGGAGGAACGTGGACGGCAACGGTGGCGCTTGGTATGTGGAGCGGCGCAAAAGCTTCCATGGATTCAGGGGATGTTCGTATTGAACGGCGGTATGACGATGGTGTGGAGCTTTCGTTGCTTGCCGCTGAGCTCATTAGTCGTTTTGGCATGGTGACACTGCGCGATGCCATGCGACAGAGTGAACAGCGTGCGAATGGTGTGCTTTCGCCGTTTCATGCCGGGTACTACCAGTTCAGTCTGGGAGTGTGCAGTGTAATCTTCTGTGTGGCGAGCAACGTATTCGTTATTACCCGTCGGGGAAGAAGGACACACGTGAATCGTGGCCGTGTCTGTGCCGCATCTGGCGGAGTGAATTGGGCAGCAATCTCCAAACACCACGAGCTGTTTGCGGCGCTCGATGCGAGCATCATGGATGAGCATCACGAGGAAATTGGCGATGTGAATGGATTTCGGTTCATTCGTGTGGGATTTGCTCGTGAGCTTGCGCGTGAAGGCTCTCCGGAGTTTTTCTACACCGTGTGCTTCCCGGGAACGGTGGAACAGGTGGTGCAGATCATCGCGTCAAATACGCATCCTGACAGTGATGAGGTGGACGGTTACGTGTATGCGTTTTCTCCAGAAGCTGCGCGAGCACTGCTGATGTCGGAAAATGGTTGTAACGTTGTTCACAACAAGGGGCTGATGAATCTCTACTTTTCCCTTATTCAGATGGGGGAGTGGTAGATGTACCCCGTACGTACGGTGCCCCGCTTGCTTGAAAAGGCCAGCGGGGTTCTGCTTTACACTCGATCCGATTTTAGGTATCCTTTCCCCGTTCACATCGGTTTGTGTTTGTTTTCGTTCCGTTCGGTTCCGCCGAACATTAACGAGCCTCGGGCTATAGCGCAGCTGGTAGCGCGCCTGGTTTGGGACCAGGAGGTCGAGGGTTCGATCCCCTCTGGCCCGACCAAAAAAGTTGCAACCTTTGTTGCAACTTTTTTTGTTGGCCAGAGCACGCCAACAATTTGGCGTGCGTAGGGGTGAGAACGCCGGAGCCATATGTGAGCACTAGCGAACATGGCGAGGCGGTGGCCAGCCCGAGGGGAGTGTCGACGACCCGAGAGGCGAGGCCGATCCCCTCTGGCCCGACCAAAAATGAATCGTGAAAGCGGTTCATTTTTGTTATTATTCCGTTATGAAATCTCTTGCGTACGATCGTGAACTGGCTATTTGGAATACGTCGCGGATTTTCGCTATTGGCGTTGACGAGGTTGGTCGTGGATGTTTAGCAGGGCCTGTTGTTGCAGCCGCGGTGATGTTCGATTGGTCGAATCCAGATCCGATACGCAATCTTGCGGATCGGTTTGTGATTCGCGATAGTAAGACGCTTTCTCGTGAGCGGCGACGATCCACGGCGGAAGCAATCCGTTCTGTAGCGCTCGCGGTCGGTATTGCTGAAATCGATGCGCAGGACATCGATGAGATTAATATTCTTCAAGCAACGTTGAAGGCGATGAGGGCTGCGGTTATGTCCCTCTCTCTGCCAAGGCGTTCGACGAACCTGAAGCTGGGCGAGGAGGACGAGAGCAAGGAGGGGGTCTTGGTTCTCGTCGATGGCAATCAACGTATTCCGCTTCTCGATCTCCCCCAAGAAACCATCATCGGTGGTGACGACAAGAATTTTTCGATTGCCGCAGCATCGATTGTTGCAAAGGAGTATCGCGATACGCTGATGGAGAAGTTCGATCTTGAATTCCCGGGCTACGATTTCTCGTCGCATAAAGGCTACGGAACGAAAGTGCATCAAGCTGCAATTCGTGCTCTTGGCTTATCACCAATTCATCGAAAAACCTTTTGGCATGGATGATGTATACTGGATGCATATGGCAGTTCGACGACAAACAAAAGCAGCACAATCCCGTGCAACGGTGCTTGAAGCTTCCACGATTCTTGCGATTGTTACGTTCCTTGTGGGTGTTGCAGCAATCGTGTTTGCAAGCTAGCACTTCACCAGATCGGGAATTTTCGCTACAGTGGCAGTCTATGGATGCCCTGCGCGAAGCGCTCGAATCAGCAAGTGCACATGCTCCAAAATATACTGCCCCTCTTGGCCTTTCGCGTGAGGGTATTTTTCGTATTGCATCATCGAAGGACGAACCAGTGTGGATGACGGAGAAACGACTAAAAGCGCTGGAATACCTTTCGAATAAGCCTCTTCCTAACTTTGGTCCTTCACTCGATGGCCTCGATCTCACAGCAATCTCGTACTTTATCCAGCCGAATTCTAAAGAGAATCGAACCTGGGATGACGTGCCAGAAGAAATCCGAACAACATTTGAGAAACTTGGGATTCCCGAATCGGAACGTCATGGCTTGGCTGGTGTTGGTGCGCAGTACGATTCGGAAATCGTGTATCACAATTTGCAAAAAGATCTTGCAGACCAAGGAGTCGTTTTTTTGAATATGGATGTTGCGGTGCGTGAATATTCCGATCTCGTCGAACAATATTTCATGACGAGTTGTGTGCCTATTCACGATCATTATTTTGCGGCATTACACGCGGCAGTATGGAGCGGAGGAACGTTTATTTATGTGCCAAAGAATGTGAAGGTAACGATTCCGTTACAAGCATATTTTCGAATGAACGCGGAACGTGGCGGGCAGTTTGAACATACGCTGATCATCGCTGATGAAGGGAGCGAGACTCATTATATCGAAGGGTGTTCTGCACCAAAATACGATAGC
The DNA here is from genome assembly GCA_943350635.1 of Candidatus Uhrbacteria bacterium. Classification (GTDB taxonomy): domain Bacteria; phylum Patescibacteriota; class Patescibacteriia; order UBA9934; family UBA9934; genus CAIKHN01. Next base: position 11,748 of record CALRAI010000006.1, on the reverse strand, counting down.
GCTGCATTACATGCTGGATGTGTCGAGATTCATGTAAAGAATGGCGCAACGGTGCGATACACGTCCATTGAAAATTGGAGTAAGAACACGTTTAATTTGAATACGAAGCGTGCGTTGGTTGATGAAGATGGATCGATTATTTGGGTGAACGGGAATATGGGAAGCGGTGTGACGATGCTGTATCCGATGTCGGTATTGCGAGGTGCACGATCGAAATCCGATTTTCTTGGCGTTGCATTTGCGGGGCCGGGGCAGAATCAAGACACCGGGCATAAGGTTGTGCTCGTGGCGCCTATGACGAGCGCGAACGTACGATCCAAAACGATTGCGGTTGGTGGGGGAGTTTCGACGTATCGTGGTTTAGTACTGGCGACGAAGGGAGCACAAGGATCCACGGTGAATGTGGTTTGCGACACGATGATGTTAGACGGCGAATCGCATGCAGAAACGATTCCGATTATTGATGATGCTGCGCCAGATTGTGCCATTACTCACGAAGCGACCGTAGGAAAGATTGATGACGATCAGCTTGCCTACCTCGCAACACGCGGATTGAATCCTGAAGCATCACGTCGCGCAATAGTGAACGGGTTTTTTGATCCTATTGTGAAGGAATTGCCGCTTGAATATGCTGTCGAATTCCTAGAACTTGTGAATTTAGAAATGGAGGGAAGCCTATGATTGGGTTCAATGAAAAGCCACTTTCCGAGTCACCGATCGTGCGGTCGTCAATCGCGGAGTATGTTTTGGATATCGATGTATTGCCGGGAATGAATATTTCGCATCGGATCGATGTTGCATTATATGCTTCGATCTCGATTGCTGTGCGAGTTCACACTGGTGCATCGCTTTCGATTTTCGTTGTTGGTGATCTCGAGTCCGATTGTGTCATCGATCGTGCAGTTACTGCGATCGGAGACTCTACATCCATTGAACTTTCATCATCGATTCGCATGAGGGGAAGTGCACGATGTGAAATTTCCGATGACGTCGATATTTCTGGAAATGATTCGCGATGTATTATCGACAACCGAGTGGTGGCGGAAGATGCGGCTCGTGCCGTTGTTCGTGAACGAGTTGTAGTTCACCAGTCGGTGAACAGTGGGAATATTTCAACCACGATTCGTGGAATGCTTATGGGAGAATCTGCGAGCATTCGCGCGATTCCTGAGCTTGATATTGCGACGAATATGGTGAAGGCAAAACATGCGGTAAGCATTTCTCGCCCAAGCACATCTGCGTTAGCATATTGTGCAACCCGAGGAATTGATCGTAATGAAGCGATGACGATTATTGCTGATGGCTTGTTATGCCCAGCAGGATCGATGACGGACGCGACGATATGATGAACGATTTTGAAAATATTCGCGTGCAATTTCCAGGTCTTCGTCGCGACGTGGCGTATTTGGATAATGCCGCGACAACACAGATCCATCAATCTGCAATTGACGCGATGCACGCGTATCGTCTTGGTGGTCGAAGTAATGTTGGACGTGGATTATATCCTTTGGCGGGAGAGACGATACAGCAATACGACGATGCACGATCGAACGTTGCGCATTTCGTCGGAGCCGATTCTGAACGCTGTGTTTTTACAAAGAGTGTGACAGAAGGATTGAACATGATTGCGTTCGGATTACGTGATCGTTTGCAGCCTGGTGACGAAATTCTTCTTTCACCATTTGAGCACCACGCGAATATTTTACCGTGGCGACGCATTGCAAAAGAACGAGGCGTGATTGTGAAAACGATGCCAATGTTAGCGGATTTTACATTGGATCTTGACGGTGCAATTGCGATGATGGACTCTCGGACGAGGATTGTCGCAATGACGATGATGTCGAATGTTTTGGGAACAGTGTTGCCGATCGCAGATTTCACACGAGCCGTTCGGACCCTCCCTCTGCCAAGGGGGAGTAAGGAGGGGTTTGCGCCAATTATCATCGTTGACGCTGCACAAGCTGCCGCACACCTTCCTATCAATATTGCCGATCTTGGCGCTGATGCTCTCGTCTTCGGTTCCCACAAATGTTACGGCCCTGCAGGAATCGCGGCGATGATTCTTTCCCCGAGTCTCATCGATTCTCTAGAGCCAATGATTGTTGGTGGAGGAATGGTGGATTCGATCACAGCCGATGATGCCGTTTGGAAAGCTGGAGTCGAAAAATTCGAAGGCGGTTCTCCAAACGTTGAAAGTGCGATCGGATTCGCTGCGGCGGCGAAATGGATCCAGGGACAGCATCATTCACAGTGGTGTCATCCTCGCGAATACGGGGATCCAGTGAATGTGCTCCGTCGAAGGCTTATCACCGATCTCCGATCAATCCCCGATGTCACTGTTTTCGATCCTCCAGGTGCTGTTGGGATCGTTTCCTTTATGATCGACGGTATGCACCCTCACGATATCGCCGATATGCTTGGTCAGCGGGGTGTTTGTGTTCGTGCGGGGAATCATTGTGCTGTGCCACTCGTCGAAAAACTGTCATCATACGGAACTCTCCGTGCAAGTTTGGCAATGTATAACGACGCGCAGGATGTCGAGGCACTCGTCAGTAATTTGAAAGTGATCGTAAAGAAGTTGAAGGTATAATATGCTTCTTGAATACGAAAATCTTCTCGCGCTTGCGAATCGTTCTCATCGAAAGGATCCGATGATGGATGCGACGGTTTCGGCCACTGCAGTGAATGCGAGTTGTGGTGATGCGTGCACGGTGTGGTTGAAGGTGATTGATGATGCAATCGTTGATGTGTCGTTTGAGGCGAAAGGTTGCGTAATTAGTCGCGCCTCGGCTGCGGTTATTGTCGATCGTGTAATCGGCGCCATCGATCAGACGAAGGCGATGAATGGTGACTTGGTGCGGTCGTTTCTCGGCGTTGCTGTGAGTCCACTCCGTGAACGATGTTTGACGACACCACTCAAGGCACTGCAAGATGCTATTTCCAAACTATGAGTCTCGTCGTTGATCATCTTTTCATTGCTCGCGCCGGAAAAGAAATTCTTTCCGATATTTCTTTTGTTTGTGCGCCGGGGGAGCTGATTGTGATTCGCGGAAAGAATGGCGCAGGGAAGAGTTCGCTTCTTTCGGCGATGATGGTATTGCCTGGTGTCGAGATTATCGCCGGTGATTTTTCCGTGAATGGTGAGTCGTTGATCGGTAAGAAAACGTACGAGATTGCACGGTCGGGTATTTTTCTTGCGCATCAAGAGCCTCCTGCAATCGACGGCGTGTCTCTCGGTGTGGTTGCTCGTGCGGCATTGGAGACGATGTGCGGCATTGCCGAAGTTCCCGAAGCGCAACATCGTATTCGCGAAACTCTTGCTGAACTTGGTTTGCCTGAAGATTTTGCACACAAGACGTTGAATCTTTCTATGTCTGGTGGTGAGAAAAAACGCGCCGAGCTTTTTCAGCTTGTTCTTTTGAAGCCAAAATTTGCTCTTCTCGACGAAATTGATTCTGGCCTCGATTCCGCCTCCTGCTCAATCGCCGCCGCCGCGATTGCGAAGCTCCGATCGGAAGGAACGGGCTTTGTTGTTGTTACGCATTCTGACGCGTTTGCGGAAGTATTGATGCCAACGCGGATTGTAGAGCTGTAGAGTGTGAAGCTTCGATGAGGTTAGCAGTCTTGGCAAGAGACTGCTAAGTTGGTATGATTTTGGTACGTGATTTTTCCCTAACTTTATGCAAAACAACTACCTTATTCCGTCGGTGATTGAGAAGACCGCGAACGGTGAACGAGCGTACGATATTTATTCCCGATTGCTGAAGGATCGGATTGTTTTTCTCGGTACCGAGATCGATGATAGCGTAGCGAACGCAGTTATTGCGCAGTTGCTTTTCTTGGAGAGCCAGGACAAGGAAAAAGAGATTACGATGTACATCAATTCTCCGGGAGGGTCGGTTACGGCAGGATTAGCAATTTACGACACCATGCAATACATTCAGCCGAAGGTTTCCACGATCTGTATCGGGATGGCGGCAAGCATGGGTGCCGTGTTGTTGGCCGCTGGAGCCCCTGGGAAACGTTTTGCGCTCCCAAATGCGGAAGTGATGATCCATCAGGTGCTTGGCGGTGTGAAGGGGCAGGCAACGGATATTAAGATTCATGCGGATCGAATTTTGGCGGTTCGGGACAGTTTGAATGATATTTTGGCAAAACACACGGGAAAACCCATGAAGACCGTAGCGATCGACACGGAGCGCGATAACTTCATGACTGCGAAAGAGGCTCAAAAATATGGACTTATTGACAAAGTGATCGGATAAAAGGTACAAACTGACTTCCTCCTGCTCTTTATCCTGCGGTCACGACAAGCATGGGGATACAAGATTTTTGAGCACTTTGGCTTCGGCTGAACTGTTTCAATACTTTTATCTTCTTGACCGCAGAATAAAGCACGGGAGGTAAAATCAAAGAAACCTCCGAGACCCTAGTGGTTTCGGAGGTTTTTGTTTGTTTTTTGGCTTAGCGAAGATCGATGAGATACACCTCGGTTGGGGTAAAGGAGCCTTGAAGGAACGTATCGGTGTCGTGAGCCCAGAGGAGCCATTTTCCATCGTTGCTCACGGTGATGGATGCGTCACGGCCAATATCGATTCCCTGCGGTGCATCGAAGACTTTTTTGTCGTTGACGTAGAGGTCGGTGCAATATGTTGGGCCATTCCAGAGCTCTTTTCTTGTGCCGGTGGGCGTTATCGGATCGGTACTTTCTGCACTGTTTGCGAAATAATGGCACCAAATTCCTTCAGTATTCATCGTCGCTCCAAAGCTGACCGTGTCTTCGATTCGTGTCGTTGTTGTGTACGAATCAACGGTGGAGATATTCGACAGGGTAAACACGTGATCCGGATATTGTTGAAGCTCGAAAGTATTTCCAAGATCGGGACTTGAGAGATGATATTCGAATGCTTGTTGGGTATTTCGATTGAGGTATTTAGCCATGATATAGAACGGGCCGAGTTCTTGGCGTTCGATGACTGCTGAAACATTTTTATACGGAACATTCCACGAAACATTTACTTGTTCTGTGTTGAGTGGTGCAGGAACCATGAGCAAGGATACGGCGTATACCATTGCTACCAGCCATAACCATGGGAAGGATTGTGTTTTTTGTTTTGTGCGGTGAACGAAGAACTGAATAACGAAACATGTTCCAATAATGCCAAGACCGCCTACAACGATTCCCGTAATATAAATGCCGCTTAATGGTGAGATTACTCCAGAGAATGCATTTGTTGCTGTGATCATTGTGGTAAAAAGCCATTGGATTTTTGGAATGATGGCAAGATTTTTTACTGGGAACCATTTAAGAAGCGTTGAGGTGGCGATGAATACTATTGCAACGATTGATAGCGTGCGAAGATGGGTGTTGTTTTTCGGCTCGATCGATTTCCCTTTTTCTATTGCAGCTGCTTGCTGCGCGCGAACGTATCGCGTTGCAAAAATGGCGGCGACGATATTTAATACTCCACCAATTGCGCCAAGAATCACCATAAACAATGGAGTACTTGCGTCTTGAAGACTTGCTGGCGCAGTGAAGAATGCGATGGTTAATGGAATCGTTACAATGGCAATAGGAATTCCTGTGACAATCGCGATCATGTTCTTTTGGAATGATCGGCTCTCAATGTGGCGAAGGATCGGAGAGAGTGTATGCACGTAAAATGCAACGAGCAATAAGAAGAAAATTGCTGAGACTGGAGGAACGCGAAGGAATAATGTAACGATATAGAGTAATGGAGACGCTGCGAGTCCAACGCCGATGGCGTGGAGTACGAAGGCTTGCGGAGATTTGTAGGTCATAGCGTGGCGGAATTCTTGGAGAATAAGATGAGGAGAGCCCAGGTCGGCAAGCGCCTGTTCTTCGGCGATGGTTTCATTTTTTCCTTGGAGTGCGCCAAAGTACACCGCATCTTCAAGATGCGCGGCGAGTTCTGTGTGTAAACGATTTCCCCATACATCGTCCGGAAGCTCTTCGGTTAAGGCGTCGAAGAACGCGGTTCTGTTGCTCATACGGCAAGATCGAGAGCGGTGGAGAGGCCTTGAACGAATGCACCCAGTTCGGTGCGGCGTACTTTGAGTGTTGCGGCACCTGATGAAGTAATGCTGTAGTACCGTCGTTTCTTTCCCGTCGGCGAGAGCTTCTCCTCACTGCCGATGAAGCCGCGAGCTTCGAGACGATAGAGTAGGGGATAGAGTGTGCCTTCCTGAAATTCGAACACATTGTTGCTCGATTCGGCGATTGACCGAACCAATTCGTATCCGTACGATTCTCCATGTTTTGCGAGAATTTGAAGGACGAGTAATTCTGCGGTGCCTTTGAGTAGCTCCGATGAGAACTTCATAGTGGATGGGACTTTCTTGTTTGGTCTATTTTCGATTCAGATCATCGGAAACTTCCTCTACGTACACATGAAGTACGTCTCGGAAGCTTTCCTCGATCTTCATCGAAACTAGCCTCAAACGAGAAAGCCCCAGATAAAACGTTATGCATTACGTTACATACTTTGTAACACATAGTATGAAATGTGTCAAATTGATTTGCTCTTGGCGACGGATATTTATTCTTCTGTTGTGGCTACGGTTTGCACCGCGGTGCCGCGGACGCACATTTTGGGAAGTGCGCGATAATCGGATAAGAACGGAGTTACTTTTGTTGTGCCGTCTGCGTAGATGATGGTGTAGTCGAATGTGGTGGTGTAGCCAGGGAATGCGTTTTGACATCGTTCTTCGCCTAGTGCGAGTGCTGCAGAGTCTGTATATCTGGTGGCACCGGCAGGAGTACGGGTGAGTACTTCTGGCGGTGAGTAGCTACCGGATCGGCCGTCTTTCGTACCCCAAAAGGTGAAGGTGACCGTTTCGGTTTCGATATTCACGGTGGTGATGAGGAGAATGTACGTCGCCATGTCGTTCTTGAACGTAAAATCTGGAGCGGGATCGTACAATGTGGCGTCTGTTCCGGGATTGCCGTTGGTGGCGTCGTCATAATAGGAAATTGCGAGGGAATGATTCCGACGACTTACTACTTCAAGTCCGGTGGCCATGACAGAGCGAAACATTGTGGTGCCAAGCTGACACAATCCTCCTCCAACTTCTGCCTTAATTTCGTCACCCTTAATGACGAGTTCGGACACGTACCCGTCGCTGAGCGTGAAGGGTCGGAGAAGCGCAAGTGTTGAGACAATTTCGCCTGGAGCAATAAGAATACCGTTGAGTTTTTCAGCACCGTGTTGAATATTTTGTGCGCGATTTGCGGTGGAGTGGGGGAACGTTGTGCTTGCTTCTCCAACAATTTGACTGATTCCAAGTCCATTTACGTTTTCTGTGGTGACACTTGGGAGCTCAGTGCGTGTAGCAATGGTAATTGGTGTATTGGTGGTGGATGTGCCAAGCGCGGATGCAAACTGCGCAAAGAATGCGTCGTCGTCAAGAACGATGCCCTCCGTGCTTCCCTGGAATTCACTGACTTTTCCGTCGCTAATAGTGAAACGTGCATTTTTTGCACTAACGTCGATGGCGTTGTGAATTTCGGTAAGAAATTTGAGCATCTTTTCTGATTCAAGCCCAACGCTCAGTGTTCCATCGGTTTGTTTTGTGGGAATAATCCAGTCTGCAATGGTTTTTTGGCTGACGGTCCATGCCTGCGTTTTGTTCTCAGTATTGGTGGCGCTCGTGGTGTATGGTGCTGAAGTTAACGCTTGTATTGCTGCAGGAATAAGCGTCTCTGCGTCGGCTAGGGCCATGGAGGGCGCAAGTGGAATTGCGGAAATGACGTGTGGTTTGAGGGAGAGATTTTGCGCATCGCGTCGGATGGCTTGAATGGCAGCGCCGTCGATATTGAGTGTTTGACCGTCGACACCCTCTCGAACGGTTACGACTGGTTCTTTTCCTCGAGAGAGTTTGACGACGAAATCTGTTGCAGTGGCCGGGAGCTGTGCTTCAGGGAATGCGGCGAGCATCGTTTCGCGGAGTCTGGTGGTGTTTACGGTAATATTCGCCCCGAATGACTTTTGGCCAAACCACGCGTAGTAGAGCGTTAGGAGACTATCTGCAACGATGTTGGTGTGGTGCCCGACGACGAGTGCTTCTTGAACTGCAGCATTCGCGTCCCAGTCGAGTAAATTATAGGCGATGTCATCGCTTTGTGCGGAGAATAACTCAACAGTTTTCGTACTATTTTCTACCGTTATTTCGAGCCCATTGGTGATCATGTCTGCATAGGCGCGTTGAAGAAGCGACGATGCCGCAAGAGCGTCCATGCCAGAAAGATCGATACCGGCTATACGAACATTGCTTACGATCCTATTGCGATATGTCGTATGAGCGTGTGCGGCACAAAGACTGATGATAAGCATTCCCGCAACAATGCCAACAAGCGCAATCCAGTGTGTTGCGTGTGGTTTTTTCATACGGTCAGTTCGTTGCGAACGGGCAAATGCACATCGCCACGAGCTTTATTGAGGATAATGGTCAGGATACCGTTTTTTAGGCTTGCGTCGGCGTCGTCTGGAGTAACGCGGCATGGAAGAATGATGGATCGGGAGAACGCGCCCCAGAAGCACTCTTCGTAATGCACTGTGGCGTTGAGGGGGAGTTTTGCAACAGATCGTTCGCCGCGAATTGTCACCATGTCTTCGTTGATGGTGATGTGGAGATCGTTTTCTGATACTCCCGCGATTGCTGAGCGAATAATGACGCGATCCGGTGTTTCAATAACATCTACCGCAAGTTGGCCTTCGTTTCTCGTGAAGTCAAACGTCTCGCGTGGTGCTTCGCGCTTTTTCGTAAACATATTGTGTATAGTGTACGTCATTTTGTTTGGAAAGGAGATGTGGATTGTTTTTTTGAAGAAATAGCCTGGTATTACGATTGAATATGATGTACTGGGGAAGAATTCTTGCATTACAACAGTATTTATGCTATAGTGTCGTCGCTAAGCATCCGTGACGTCATTACTTCTCCGTGAGGAGCAGGGAACGGCACTGGAGAAGTAACTAAGCCATTATGGCAGACAACGCACGCGTTTTCGTAGGCGGCATCCCGTATGCAGCTACCGAAGATGAACTCAAGGCACTTTTCAGCGCAGCAGGTACTGTGGTTTCCGTTTTCCTCCCTATCGAGAAGGAAACTGGCCGCAAGCGTGGATTCGGCTTCGTCGAATTCAACACACCTGAAGAGCAGGAAAATGCAGTGAAGATGTTCGACCAAACCGATTTCGGTGGTCGCACAATTTCCGTTTCCCAGGCTCGCCCACGCGATTAATTCGCAAAGCGACTTGGTGCGGAATACAAAAAATCTCCTTCGGGAGATTTTTTGTTATACTTTTGGTATATGCCAAGACTTGGAACATCGTCCGATCATCAACGTATTGCGAAATGGTTTTTTCTTTTGATTTTTGCTGGAGCAGGATTGCTGTTCTGGAAAGTACTCGAACCGTTCGTGATCGTTCTTATTACTGCAGCAATTGTGGGTATTCTTGTTGCCCCGCTGGAGCACCATATTCGGTTATGGACAGGGCATCCAAAAGTTTCAGCGCTGATTATGATCGCCTTAGTGCTTTCTGCAATTGTGCTCCCATTGGCGACTATCGCGCTCCTGACTGCCGATCAAGCGGTTCAGATATTACAGGATACGTTAGCAAATCCGTTGTGGACGCAATCGTTTACGCTCCGTTCGCTTCCGTTTTTTGATCTCTTGCCCACAATTCTTGTGTCGCAACTTGCGCTTATCGATCCTGCGGAGATTCTTCGTGGGATAGCAACATGGATGGTGCAGAATATTGGAACCATTTTTGCGAGCTCTGCGGATATTGTATTCAAAACGTTTATTTTCTTTGTTTCGTTATATTTCTTTTTGCTTGATCGCGAAAAAATTAAGGCAGAGCTTGTATTGTTGAGCCCGCTAAAACATTCTATCGATAACGCGGTTGCTGCACGATTGGTAGCAACGGTACGTGGTGTTGTTTTTGGATCACTTATTGTTGCGGTGATTCAAGGTGTTATTGCTGGAGTTGGTTTGGCAATTTTTGGTGTGCCTGGTCCGTTGATTTGGGCCGGATTAGTAGTGATTGCTGCACAGGTTCCTATGGTGGGAACGTCGGTAATTATGTTGCCGGCAGTGGCATATCTGTTTGTGTCCGGACATGTTCCGCAAGCTATTGGCTTGCTGATATGGTCCTTGTGTTGCGTTGGACTTATCGATAATTTGTTGCAACCCATCATCGTGGGCGGCAGAACGCGAATGCACGCACTCCTTATTCTTCTTTCGATGCTTGGAGGATTGAACGCATTTGGTCCGATTGGATTTGTGCTTGGACCAACGGTGCTTGCGGCATTTCTTGTGCTTTTGGAGCTGTATAAATCCGGTATTCTTGAGTCGAAGCAGATTTAGTGGGACTCGTTCTTGAATCTTGAATATTCTACTGTGGCCGGTAAACCATTGCGACTATGGCCGGTAAACCATTGCAACAGATGACAAATCAGGAGATTGCTGCAACGTTTAATGATCACCAAATACCAGCATTGGAAAAAAAGATTGCAAATCTTCGAGAATGGTTACTTACGGCGCGTTGGCAAATCGTCCATGACGATCTTCCAGATGAGCAGATTGTGGAGTTGAAAGCATGGGAAGAGGATTTACGAAAACAAAGCGGGGAGATAACGTAAGAAATCACCGTGCTTCGCCGAACGTTTTCTGAATCCATCGGCATGCGTCCACGATAGACGTCTGGAATGATTGTCCTTCTTTCTTCTTGATACCACACCATCAGAAAAAGCACCTACCCAAGGGAAGGTGCTTTTTTGGTGACCACGAGGACAATGGCCACGAACTTCCTAGCGCAGGCGTGGGAATTGTTCCCGGTTGTCACCGCGTGGAATAGTGACATTCTCGCGTTCTTGAAACGTGAGCCAACCCCACAGACCCTTGCCGTGAGGTACTGACGCGGCGTACCATTTTGGGAGTAAATACAAATAAATAGTGTATGGATACGAACCAAAAAGATGCGTTGACCGATGTGGTGGCAAATTTGCAAACCATGGCGAACGCCGTTGAAAACAAGCCAACTGGCACGGTCGTAACGCCGGATGGAACTATCGTGACGCTCGGCGAGAAGCCGGGGCACAATGCCGTCATCTCTCCCCTCAAAAAGGCATGAACCGGGGAATGGGAAGAAACGGCAATAAGCACAGCGAGATTTATGATTGATCAAGCGGTAAGGGAACAGTTCGTGGAGCTCCGGGCACAGGGCATCAGTTTCGCCTCCATTTCGACGCGGCTCAACGTGAGCAAGGGTACGCTCGTTTCATGGAGCAAGGACTTGAAAGACCACCTCGGCAACATGCGGCAGATTGAGCTTGAGGCGACGCGGGAGAAGTACCGCATGGGAGCGGAACGGCGGATAGAATCGTTCGCCAAACAGCTGGAGGCCGTCGAGGGCGAGCTGGCCACTCGTCCGCTCAACACCGTGCCTACCGAGCGCTTGTTCGACATGTTTATGAAACTCACAAGCGAGCTCAAGACGCTGGACGCTCCGCTCACTTTTAAGTAGAAGCCCGTCGAGCTCGTCGTGGACGACATCGTGCCGCTCGTGGCGTGGGAGGCGTAAAAATCGGACTGTTTCTGTACCAAAAATGACCACCCTTGCGGCGGCCATTTTTGATTCAATCGAGATTTTCAATCAGTTCTATGACATCGCGGCGCACAACTCCTCTTTTTCGGAATCGGTGAAGCCCATTTCGTGAACGTCAA
>CALRAI010000005.1 GCA_943350635.1 Candidatus Uhrbacteria bacterium | reverse complement strand
TCCATCAAGCAAATGTCTGCAAAAAACTTGTTCAGCTTGCCGTCGAGAATCTTCTCGATCATTTCAGCTGGCTTGCCTTCTTGCGTGAGCTGCTCACGATACACTGCCTTTTCACGGTCGATCACGTCTGCTGGAACTTGGTCACGAGACACATATTGCGGCGAGCTTGCGGCAATGTGCATGGCCAAGTCCGCACCAAAGGCGAGGAACTTTTCGTTGCGTGCCACGAAGTCTGTTTCACACATGAGCTCGATAAGTACAGCGAGCTTGTCGCCATGAGCGTAAGCAAACACTTTTCCTTCGGCTGTTACGCGATCCGACTTCTTCGCAGCTTTTGCAGCACCAGACACACGCAAGGCATCGATTGCCTTTTCCATGTCTCCGCCCGCTTCCTCTAATGCGCGCTTCGCGTCCATCATTCCTGCCCCACTCATTTCCCGAAGCTTTGCCACGTCACTCGCAGAAATTGGCATAGTGGATATTCAATTATTTCTTGTTTTCTGGTTTACGAACTTCCGGCTTCGCCTCTGCCTTTGCTGCACCTGCCTTCATAGCAAGCTCTTCCTTGGTTGCGTCGTCCAAATCGTCCACCGCAACACGAGAACTGTCTGTTAATTTTACCTCATCTTCTGCATTCTTTCGCACATCAGCTGCTGCCTTCACGTTGGCGATGGCGCGAGCCTTTCCTTCCTTCACGGCTTCTGCAACCAACTTGGTGATCATTTCCAAGCTTCCTACAGCGTCGTCGTTTCCTGGAATAACGTAACGGATACCACGAGGGTTCACGTTGCTATCCACAAGCGCCACCATAGTTACGCCCATGGTCGTTGCTTCGCGAACCGCAGTCTTCTCGTGACGAGCGTCCAAAATAAACAATGCGTCCGGAAGTTTTGTGAGCGTGGAAAGTCCTCCAATCTTTTCGTCGAGTTCCTCGATTTCACGGGAGAACTGAAGCTGTTCAAGCTTGGTGTATTTCTTCAGCTCGCCCTTTGCAGACTTGTCCTTCAAGTCTAAGAAATGACGGATGAGCTTTTGAATCTGTGCAAAGTTCGTGAGCGTTCCACCCAACCAACGGGTGTTGATGTATGGCATGCCGGACTCCTTCGCAAAGGCTTCCACGATTGGCTGCGCCTGGCGTTTGGTGCCCACGAAAACGATCGAGCCACCACGCGCTGTTGTTTCCGTAACGAACGTGAGTGCTTTTTCGAGCTGCGTGAGCGTCTTCTCGATGTTGATGATGTGCACACCGCCCCGTTCACCATGAATGAATTCCTTCATTTTTGGGTGCCAACGGCTGGACTGGTGACCAAAGTGAACACCGGCCTTAAGCATCTCTAACAATGTTGGCATCTTTGCCATAGTAATAATCCTTTTATCCTCAGTTTTTGCGTCTTGGGCCCTGTCTACGCCAGGGAGGATCCAGTCGACGTTTTATCAAAAACCTGTGAGATTTGCGTGAATAAGTGTCCGTAGAAGACGGCAGAATAGTACAAAGATTCGCCAAAAAAGGCAAGACCACCGAGCGTATTCTCGGTGGTCTCGTAGGTCCCTCGCTCGGCATGTCATTGCTCGCTCGGCGTTGGCGGAATCGACAGTGGCATCGTGGAAATGAGTGTATCGAGCAGCGCCCCGAGCACGTTCAGCCGAACCGGCTTTTGCATGGGAACCATGCCGAATTCCCGTGCCGTCGCCAAAAACTGCGGTTCGCTTGTTCCGCTCAGTAGCACGAACGGAATTCCGTGAACATGCAAATCCAGCGAACGTTGGAGGAACAGGTCCGACCCGTTCCTGCCGTAGCCGCCCATGCGGTCGTCGGAAATAATGACCGCGATCCGTTGTATTTCCACCCGAAGCACGTCAGTCGCGGACTCCACGCCATCGGCCTCGAGCACTCGCCAACCAAGCGTCCCGCCGATATACAGTCCGATCATCTGACGAAGATCTGGGTCGTCATCAACTACCAAAATCGTGTCACGTGCCATAAGCACCTCCGAGCACACTGTGACACATCCCGAAAAAATCTACAAAGCTACCGAATAAACATAGCGTCGCCAAAGGAGAAAAATCGATAGCGTTGATCGATCGCCTGCTGATATGCCGCCAAAACGCTTTCGCGACCAGCAAATGCGGAAACCAACATGAGCAAGGTCGACTTCGGCAGGTGGAAATTCGTAATAAGGCCGTCGATGACGTTGAACTCAAATCCTGGCGCGATGAACATGTTGATCTCGCCACTGTATGTAACAAGCTCGCCGATCGTAAGAGCGACACCCTCCAGAACTCTCACCGTCGTGGTTCCGACGGCGATAATTCGACGACCCTCAGCTTTTGCTGATCGAATTCGAGCGACAGTTTGTTCATCAATTTCGACAAATTCTGCATGCATTATGTGATCCTCGACGTGATCGGTCTGCACCGGTCGGAACGTGCCGATACCGACGTGAAGTATTACCTCTTCGATTTGGACACCCTTTGCTCGTGCTTGGTCGATAAGCTCTGGCGTGAAGTGCAATCCCGCTGTTGGCGCAGCAACAGATCCTGTTGTTTTTGCATACACGGTTTGGTAACGATCAGGATCAGCGAGTTCGGTGGTGACGTATGGTGGAGTCGGTACTGATCCTGCAGATTCGCAGAACGCGAACATTTCGGCTGCGGATCGGCCAGTGCTCAACGTTACAATCCCGTCGTCGGTTTTTGAAACAACGTTGAAATCACCAATACGGAAGCCGATTCCCGCCTTTCGTCCGGGTTTTACTAAGGCATCAATCTCGCCGTCGCGAACCTTCAGGACAAAGACTTCGAAACCCTCGATGGAAAGTCGCGCCTTGAAAACTTTGGAAATATTGAAAACAAGAACGTCGCCAGCGCACAACTCATCGAGGATTTCGGAGAATCGAGGTCGGTGAACGACTAAACCAGAATTCCGGTCGAGCACCAAAATCCGCGAAGCGTCGCGTGGCTCGAGGGGAGTTTGCGCGATGAGTTCCTCGGGAAGATTGTAAGAAAAATCCGTAACTGGCGTTGGCATAATGCGCATATTTTAGGCTAATGCTTGCGGAAAAGCAAGAAAACTGATTCTTTTGAGTGGGGTGGGAGGACGTGACTGGATCGGGCGAAGCGAGAGCCTGTCGATAAGCGAGTTGGGGTGTATAATTTTTCTTATGTAAGACAGTGTCTTACATTGTCTTACACGGAAATTATGCGAGCCTCCCCCACTATCACTATTTCGCTTCCAAGAGCTATGGCAGAAATGCTCGATATTATGGCCGACGACCGTCACGTTACTCGTTCCCAATTTATCCGAGATATTCTTCATAAATACTTGGAAACTATAGAAATCATGCAACCAGACTTTTGACAAAAACCCTCATTCCCGATACTATTTCCGCACTTATTCGACTGTATACAAAGCAGTCTCAACCTCCCTCTATGAAGGCAGCAATCCATCCAAAGTACTTTGATTCCACCATTACCTGCGCTTGTGGCGCGGTATACACGGTTGGTTCAAGCCTGGAAAAGATCGACATCGAATTGTGCAGTGCGTGTCACCCATTCTTTACCGGTAAGCAGAAAATCTTGGACACTGCTCGTCGCGTAGAAAAATTCACCACAAAGGACAGCAAGAAGGGCGCTACTGTCAAAACCGCCAAGGACAAAGCTGCAGAACGCGCAGCTCGTGCTCAGGCAAAAGCAGCTAAGAAAGCAAACAACGATACGTCCATCAAATCCGTTTCTCGTTAAGTTTTCATGGAAACACTCCGTCGCACGATGGGGTGTTTTCGTTTATACTGAAATCTATGGCACTGGAATTCGACAAAGTTATCGCCGATAAAAAGGCGGAAAAAGATATCATTGAAGCTGAGCTCATGAGCGCAGCTACCCTTGGGAATCCCAAAAAGCTTCGCGAAGTAAATGCGCGGTATCAGCAGATTACGCGGATTCTTGATATTGCAAACATATACGAAATTGCCGCACGCAATCTTGCTGAGGCTAAAGCAACGTTGAACGATACAGATCCGGAAATTCGTGAAATGGCCGAACAAGAAATTGCCGCCATTCTTCCAACCATGCCGCAACTCGAAATGAATCTTGAGCTTGCACTCATTCCCGCCGATCCTATCGACGGCCACGATGCCATCATGGAAATTCGCGCCGGTACTGGTGGCGACGAAGCCGCGTTGTTTGCTGCGGATCTTTATCGCATGTACACCCGTTTTGCGGAGCGCAACACCTGGAAAGCAACCATCATCTCCCAAAGTCAGAATGATCTTGGCGGCTTCCGAGAAATTATTGTGGAAATTCATGGCGATGGCGCATACGGAACCATGAAGCTTGAAAGCGGCGTGCATCGCGTGCAGCGCGTTCCGTCCACAGAAAAAGCTGGCCGTATTCACACGTCTACCGCCACTGTGGCTGTGCTTCCAAAAATTGAACAGGAAGAATTCGACATCAATCCAAAGGATCTCACCATTGAGGCAACCACATCTCAAGGTGCTGGCGGACAAAGCGTAAACACCACGTACAGCGCCGTGCGTATGGTTCACGTACCAACGGGAATTACGGTGTACTGTCAGGATGAGCGATCGTTTAGTCAGAACAAAGAACGTGCCATGGGCGTGATGCGCTCCCGAGTATTCACCTTTGAAGCAGAGAAGAAGCGTGCCGCACTCGACGCCGAACGCCGAAGTCAGATTGGTGGTGCAGAACGTTCGGAGAAGATTCGCACCTATAACTTCCCCCAAGATCGTATTACCGATCATCGCGTCAAACAGTCGTGGCATGGTATGCCAGGAATTCTTGATGGAAACCTCAACGATATTCTCACCACGCTCAAAATGGCGGCTCGTGATACAAAATTTGGTGAACTCACCAGCGACGATGAGGACGACGAATAATCTATGGACGGCGGAATGACGATATTCGAGCTTCTCGCATGGGCCGGCGACGCGCTGAAGCCCGCCGATGCCGCGCGCATCGTCAAACAAAATCCTCGCCTGGATGCTCAGGTGTTATTGTCCCATGTACTTGGCGTGAATAGCGCGTATCTTTTTACGCATGGTGATGAAATTGTGCGCACCGATTGTATTGAAATATTCCAGCGCCTTGTTGCCCGACGAGCGCGCCATGAACCGGTAGCGTACCTCACACAAACCAAAGCATTTTTTGGTCACGACTTTTTCGTGAATCATCATGTTCTTATTCCACGACCAGACACGGAAGTACTCGTGGAAGCCGCCCTTCGCGTCATCAATTCCCAGTCGACAATCATTGATATTGGCACCGGAAGCGGCGCGATTGCAATATCACTCGAACTTGCAACCCATCAATCAACATTCGCTATTGAAGTTAGCCACGATGCAAGAACCATCGCGGAGCATAACGCACGAAATCTTGGCGCTAATGTCACGTTTCTTGAGGGCTCACTCTTTGAACCTTTTATAAAACCAACAATTCACGACCTGACCCCACATCTCGTCGTCACCGCGAATCTTCCGTATCTCACTCCGTGGCAATGGAATGACTGTGATCCGGACGTCAAAAATTACGAACCAAAACTCGCGCTTGTTGGTGGCGCCGATGGCTTAGCATTGTACGACGAGCTTTGCAGTCAGATTCGAACGTACCTTCACGAAGCATCGCGCAAAGGCAATCGCATCACCGTCGATCTCTTCATTGAAATTGATCCGTCGCAGCGCAACACCGCACCGGCACTTCTTACTACACACTTTCCTGATGCGAGTATTGAAACGCTCAAGGACATGAGTGGTCGCGAGCGCGTTATTCACGCAACGATGTAGTTGAAATCTTTTCGAGATCGTCGATCACTTCAATCCACGTCTTTCCTGCGTTCATTACTATCTCATTCCCAGTGCTATCGTAAAAGCGGATTCGATCGGATGCGGACAGTTTTTTCCATGCTCCAGAAGTCGATATACCGTTATGTAATAGCGTCGTTTTTCCTTCTCCAATCGTCCGAATCGTGCGTCGACCTTTGTCGTCCCCGGGGATCATTCCGATTGCTGTTGCAATAATTACTACGTTGTTCGCCGTATACGTATTTCCGCCTTGTGAGCGATGATAGGTGTTTGATGTAGGTTCGTACGTCCAGTCAATGTCATATCCATTTCCCCACGCGATATGCGTGGCATCACTATTCGCCGATTCCGAAGCTCCATCAGCAAATTTCCACGAATCGTATACCGGTGCTTCGACAGAATATTTTTTACGTATCTCTGAAATAGAGTCCTTCAAAAGATCGGTGTTCGTATACACATTGTGCGGCGCGTATCGCGTCAGCTCATCGCGATAATAATATTCATCCTGAAAAAATTGATTCAAGTCCAGCGCTTCGCCTTTCGCAATGTTCGCGAGCGCATCCGGCGATCCGCCAACGTGTCCGTAAATACCTCGAAACTCTGCGTTCCAATCCAGATAATACGATCGTGCTGATCGAACGGGACCTATCTTCTTCACGTCCTGATCTTCCGAAAAGAATGCGATGAACCTCGGAATATTTCCCTCCACCGGCGCTTCGATAACAAGAAACGCCTCGTCGATTCCAGACAAAGGCCACGCGTCGGCAGCATTCTCGACCATCACCCCGAATACTTGTGGGAGAATCTTCAATGGCTCCGAAAGCAGGGCCCCCGTTAACGGATGACGATGTGTCACGGTTAGAACGGCGGGAGGATATTCCACGACTGATTTTTCCATGGTCCATACTCTCCGAACCACCAATACCGATGCCAGTATTCCTGTGAACACAAAGATTCCACATCCCAACACAATCAAATTTCTTGGCATTCCCTTTTTCTTCCAAATCTTCAATGACTGCTTCCACAAAGACATGATTTTTTTCATCATAGAAGATTCCATAATATCAAAAATGCCTCGTCTTGGCGACGAGGCATTTTTGTTGCATTATTTCTTATCCTTTGGTTCTTTTGCTTTTTCTGCTTCCTCTTCAGGAGTGAGCTTCTTTTCCTTGAGAACTTCCACCTTGGACACATCGGTGTCAACCGTTTCGTTCAACGAGGCAAGCTCTTCTTCTGAACGTGGTGGCTGCACAGACGCGATAGCGACTTCGCCGTCCGTAGTAATTTCCACACCTTCTGGTGCAACAATGTCGGATACACGAATCACATCGTCGAACGTTGCAAGCTTTGAAACATCGATCGAAATTTCGTGAACAAGCGCGTTTGGAAGGGAAACAACTTCCACCTCTTCCAACGACTGCAAGAGGGTTCCGCCAAGTTCTTTCACTGCTGGAGCCATACCCACCAATACCAATGGGATCTTTGCTTCAATCTTGCGGTTAGGATCCACGGCACGGAAGTCAATGTGCGTTACAAAATCGTTGAGTGCATTGCGCTGTACTTCCCCGATAAGAACCTGGAAGGATTTTTCGCCCACCACGAGATCAACAACGGTGCTTGAACCCGCTGCAGCAAGCACTTTTAAAAATGCATTACGATCGACCTGAATGTTGGTTGGTTCGGTGCCGAAGCCGTACACGACTGCTGGGACGGCTCCTTCAGCACGAAGTGCTTCAGTTGCGCGGCCTTTCAGTTCACGAAGGGTGGCATTCATTGTTGCGTGTTTGTGCATAGATGGCGGGTATTTCATCGAATCCTAGCCATTTTGTCAAACTTCTCATACACAATATGCGAAACCCCCTTATTTCCCCATCTTCTCCAATGCCAAGTGTGCCGACAGCACATCGTCGAGAGTGAGTGGCATTCGTGTCATAAATCGCATCGCGTCTTGAGCGTCACAATCCGTAAAAATGCCTACGCAAGAGATATTCTGTTCAGAGCGCTCTACGGTAAAGAACATTGCACGAGCACACTGGGAACACGTTGCATGCAACACCTCGCGACGTGCATCCTTTTTGAGCGTACGTAAGCGCTCCTCGCTGTACGAAACGCCACAAAACGGACATGTTGCGAGCGGCTCCAAAAGGCTATTCTGCAAAGGAATCATAGGGCAATATCGTAAAACCGATCTCCTGGGCGCAAGCGTACCGCAACCGACTGTACTACACCAAGTAACACGAGCGACAACAAGAGCGAGCTTCCTCCGTAACTTACAAATGGGAGTGCAACGCCCGTTGCGGGCATCAGCGAGAGATTCGCACCAATGTGCACCGTTATCTCCACTAATAACAGTGAAAATGTTCCAATACAAAGGTATGCGCCAAATGTGTCTCGCGCCATCCTACTCAATACGAGCATACGCCACAACAACATCATAAAGGCAAGAAAGAGCAGAAGGACTCCAATAAAACCGAGTTCCTCCGCGATCACCGCAAACACAAAGTCCGTTTGACTCTGCGGTAAGAATCGGAGCTGACTCTGGCTCCCGTCCCCCAGTCCTCTCCCCCACAACCCACCGGAACCAATAGCAATCTTCGCCTGGATAACATTGTAGCCCGTGACCAATGGATCGAGCGACGGATCAAAAAACGTGAGAATACGATCCTTCTGGTGTGGTTTAAATACAAAAAACCATCCGACGATCACCACCAGAATCGTCCCAGCGCACAGCGCGCCAATCTGCGTTGGACGAATGCCCGCAAATACCATCATTACTATCCATGTACCCACCAATAGCGCCGCGCCGCCCAAATCTGGCTGAAACATAAGAAGCGCCACCGGCAAAGCCACAAGTCCACCGCTCACAAAAAAATCTTTCCAACCAAACCGACGCTTAGCACGCTCGCTGAAATACAATGCCAATATGATCATTACCGCAACTTTCATCACTTCCACCGGCTGAAAGGCAAAACCCCCAAGCACGAACCATCCCGTTGATCCATTTAACGTTCTTCCGAGCACAAATACCAAACACAACATGAGCACACCAACCG
This sequence comes from Candidatus Uhrbacteria bacterium, assembly GCA_943350635.1. Taxonomy (GTDB): domain Bacteria; phylum Patescibacteriota; class Patescibacteriia; order UBA9934; family UBA9934; genus CAIKHN01. The sequence goes on along the minus strand of CALRAI010000005.1, from coordinate 39,427 downwards.
CATACAATCCCCGAGCATAGTGCCGAAGTGCGTGATAGTTCATTGCAGCAACAATCACACACGCCACAATTCCAATACCCAGCGCAATTGCCTGCTTTTGCAGGAACACATCATCGACACCACGCGAAAGTTCCACCGAAAATATTGCCGAAAAACCAAACGCAATCAGCACCACGGCTGCGATCATCAGAAAAACATCTCCTTTCCGGAGCAAAGCAAGAGAAGCGAATGCCATGACCTCACTATACACTTATTTCAACGCGTCGCGAGGATCCTCCTGCTGACTGCCCTGCGGCGACATGTAACTCGTTTCGTCAAAATAATTCACTTCAGGAGTAACCGTCGCGGTTGCCGTGAGCGGAATATCTCCATACCATCGCACCTCTCCCTCACGCTTCTCCCCGGCTAAAAATTGAGAAAATGGCGCTTGCGTTACCCCAACCACTGCACCTGCGCGCTCGAGAATCACGGTAAACTTTGGTTGCCAATAACTGTACGCCGACGCGTTCGCTACCGTCCATGTGGTTCTACCAATCTTCTCGCTCGCTAACGCAATGTCCGCAGCATACGTTGGCGCTGTTATCACAAAATTTGCGTGCTGTGCCATCCACTCTGAAAGATTTGGCGCAACGTGATGATCCACACGATGCCACACTAAATTACTCAATGTTATCGACGCTGATGTTGGGCGGCTTTCTGCTTTTGTTCCCAGCGATAAGAGATATTTCTGTTCCCCTGGCATTACAAAGCCCTCTTCAATACGGGACGACGTGCTTCCGCTCGTAAACTGATAGGTAAACGTTGCGTACCAATCCGCATTCACGTTTTTGATTGTGGAGTAAAAATCATAACTCGTCGGTGTTCCCTGTACGACTTTTGCGGATCCAATCGTGAGCTGCTGTGCATGACTTCCTTGCGCAATGGCATGCAACGACGCCACATTATCCTTAAACGCCGCAGCAGATCGAAGCTCCACGAACGAATCAGAAACCACGTATCCAATAATGAAAAATGCAAAAAATGCGAGCATCGCAATGTCCGCAACCAGCGCCACCAAAAAGCTCAATCGCAGCAACGTTGGTCGCGCCTCGACAATACGAACCTTTCGCTGATGTTCTCGCTCGATTGCTTGCAGTTCCGGAGAAAGTATTGGCTCAGCCATAATCACGCTATCGATATCTGTCAACAGAATAATACCATGAGTTCCTTGTTCACGATCGACTACGCATGATAAACTCCGGTCACGTTTTCTCTCCCTATGCCTGACCACAAAACCAGCACAGACTACAGCGCGAAAAATATTACCGTCCTTGAAGGACTTGAACCGGTGCGCAAGCGCCCAGGAATGTATATTGGTTCTACGGGGCCAACGGGTTTACATCACATGATCTGGGAAGTCGTCGACAACTCGTTCGACGAAGCCATGGCTGGCCATGCCACCACCGTGACCATTCACCTTGAGCCAGACAATTGGATTGGCGTTGAGGATAATGGCCGCGGTATTCCGGTAGATATTCATCCTGAGCAAAAAATTTCTGCATTGGAATTGGTGCTCACAAAACTCCACGCGGGAGGAAAATTTGGTGGTGATGCTTCTGGCTATAAAGTTTCCGGAGGATTACACGGTGTTGGTGTTTCCGTAGTGAACGCACTTTCCGATCATCTCAAAGCCGAAGTGCATCGCGATGGCCAGATTTGGGAACAAGAATATAAAAAAGGCATTCCGCAAGGCAAAGTAAAAGCCACCGGAAAAACAAAGAAGCGCGGAACGATCATCCATTTCCATCCCGACGCAACGATCTTTGAAACTATTGAGTTCGACGCACAAAATATCGTCGATCATCTTCGTCAACAGGCGTATCTCACTGCGGGTATTCGCGTAGAGATCATCGACGAGCGCGGTGAAACGCCGCAGCCATACGGATTTTATTTTGAAGGTGGTGTCGCAAGCTATGTTCGTCATCTCAACGAACGCAAAGAAATCAAACAGCCGAACGTCTTCTACGTGAAGAAGTCCAGCGGCGATCTTGAAGTCGAGGTCTCCGTCCAGTACACCGCCGAGTATTACGACAGTGTGTATTGCTATGCGAACAACATCGTGAACCAAGGTGGTGGTACGCATCTTGCCGGTTTCCGCTCCGCACTCACGCGCGTGCTCAACACGTATGCTCGAGATAAAGGCTACATCAAGGAGAAAGATACCAATCTTACCGGCGACGATGCGCGTGAAGGACTCACCGCCGTGATTAGCGTCAAGCTTCCTGAACCACAATTCGAAGGACAGACCAAAGACAAGCTTGGAAACACTGAAGCTCGTACTGCTGTTGAAGCAGTGTTCGGTGAAGCATTCCAAATTTTCTTGGAAGAGCATCCACGCGATGCGGAAGAAATTATCGGCAAATGCCTACTCTCTGCTCGCGCTCGTGCCGCCGCACGTGCTGCACGAGACACGGTGTTGCGAAAAGGTGCGTTTGAAGGAATGACATTGCCAGGAAAGCTTGCCGACTGCTCAAGCCGCGATACAAAATCGACCGAGCTGTATATTGTTGAGGGAGACTCCGCAGGTGGAAGCGCAAAACAAGGCCGTAATCGTGAGTATCAGGCAATTCTTCCGCTTCGTGGAAAGATCCTGAACGTGGAACGTGCACGTCTCGACAAGCTTCTCGCGAACAACGAAGTAAAGAATCTCGTCATCGCGTTGGGAACCAACATCGGCGAAGCATTCGACATTGCAAGCCTTCGCTACGGCCGCATCATTATCATGACGGACGCCGACGTGGACGGTGCGCACATTTGTACATTGCTCCTTACGTTGTTCTATCGTCATTTTCCACAGTTGATTGCTGCTGGAAACATCTACATTGCCATGCCACCGTTGTATCGCGTACAAATCGGCAAGCAAGTTCGATATGCCTATACCGAAGTTGAACGTGAACAACACATCAAGGAAATGAGCGGCGGAAAAGTTGACGCCAAGAAAGTAAAAGTTAAAAACAACGACGGAACCGATGAACCAGAAGACGACGTCGCAACCACCGGAATCAAAGTAAACATTCAACGCTACAAAGGTTTGGGAGAAATGAACCCTGAGCAGCTTTGGGAAACCACCATGGATCCCGCCACCCGTATGATGAAACAGGTCACCGTAGAAGACGCCGCAATCGCCGACGAAACATTCGACATGCTCATGGGCGCCGATGTTGCTCCTCGAAAAAAGTTTATCCAAACACACGCGAAAGATGTGAGTAATTTGGACGTGTAGGAAGTAAAGCAAAGGGGTCGGAGTCCGTTTTCCACCGACCCCCTTGCTCCCCCGTCCAAATCCGTGTATATTTCTTCCATCAGCCGAAAGGCTTTTTTTGATACAATCTTTTCTTATGCAACGCATTCTCAACAACCCTGCAGTCAAATACTTCCGCGAAGCACGTGCGGAGCTTGGGAAGGTATCGTGGCCAACGCGAAAGGATACCGCGATGTACTCTACAGTCGTCCTTGTGCTCAGTCTCGTAACTGCTGCGTTTATTGGCGGACTCGATCTTGGGTTAACAAAGGGTTTGGAAGCACTTATTTCTGTGATTCCCGCATAATATGGCAAAACAAACCGCCAATTACGGCCGACGCTGGTACGTGATTCACACATACTCCGGCTACGAAGAAAGTGTGGTTGAAGCGCTGAATCAGCGTATGAGCACCATGGACATGGAGGAGAAAATCTTCGCGATTCTTGTACCAAAAGAGAAGAAGATCAAAATCAAGAACGGTGCACGCAAAGTGGTTGAAGAAAAGATTTTCCCTGGTTACGTGCTCGTGGAAATGATCGTGACCGACGACTCTTGGTACGTTGTGCGCAACACACCAAACGTCACCGGCTTCATTGGAACCGGAAACACACCAACGCCAATCCCGCAGGAACAGGTCGACGATCTGATGAAGCGCGTGGGCGTTGCTGAGCCAGAATTCAAGATTGACGTCACCAAAGGCACGCTCGTTTCCATCACCGACGGTCCGTTCAAAGGCCAGCAAGGCAAAGTGGACGACGTGGACGAAAGCCGCGGCAAGGTCAAGGTCATGGTCTCCATGTTCGGCCGCGAGACACCACTCGAACTCGATTTCTTGCAGGTAAAGAAGGTGTAGTAAAAAATACCCAGTCAAAACGGCTGGGTATTTTTATTGGTGATACAATCGGCAAATATGATGAAGGAAGAATTGCTGGGAGCGCAAGAATCAACCATGGATCAGCTTCAGAGGGAAGGGATTATTGCACGTGCTGTTCGGTTTACCACTGAAGAATGCGACGCGATTGAAACGATTGTTATCGAGAATGAACCGGAACACTTCGATTATTATGGGAGTTCGGAATCTGAACTTGAAACATCGATTTGTACGCATCTGAACACCGTTGGAGCGAATACATCCGAAACAGTGGCAGCGATCGGCCGTCTCTTAGCAAGACTCGTCGAAGAGATGAAGACCGACTTTCAACAAGCGGCAGCCTGGGTAACATTACGGATATTTCTTCCGACCACCGACCTCGATACTCCCCGATGGCATTCTGATGGGCATTACCTCAAAAATGACCAAGGAGAATTTGTTTCGGAAGAATATAAACTTGTACTTGCCATCAAAGGCGCGCCGACTCGGTTTCAAGGTTTTGAAGTAAAGGCCGGTCAAGCGGTAATGTATCGTGTTGGTGAACCAGGAAAAAACGTGCATTCCGAACCCGAAATTAAGGAATCGCGTATTTTTATGTCAGTCGTTGTTGGATCGGAAGCACAAATCGCAGAACTCAAAACACGCTTTGAATAGCCTTTTATTGACTATTTCCGCTAATCCTGGCACAATCTTCGCACTAAATCACGATGTAGTTGCTCAAAGATTTCAATCGAAATCGAGGGAATCTACTATAAAATCATCGAATCCTAGATTCGAGGTCGTACACTATGGCAAAGAAAATTAAAGCGGTGATTAAGGTGCAATCGATTGGTGGACGTGCAACCCCAGCACCACCACTCGGACCAGCACTTGGTGCGCAAGGTGTGAACATTCAGCAGTTCGTGAAGGAATTCAACGATGCAACGTCTGATCGCATGGGCGAAACCGTTCCAGCGATTATCACCATTTACGAAGACCGTTCCTTCAGCTTCATCTTGAAGACTGCTCCAGCATCGGACCTCGTCAAGAAAATTACCGGAATCGAAAAAGGCTCCGGAAAGCCGTTGACTGAAAAGGTGGGAAAGATCACGCAAGCTCAGCTTCGTGAAGTTGCTATCAAAAAGATGCCCGACTTGAACACGAAGGACGTAGAAGCAGCGATGAAAATCATTGCAGGAACCTGTCGTCAGATGGGAGTAGACGTTGTAGCGTAAATTAATCCGTGGGAGATCGAAACTCGATCGCGAACACCACTAACCAAAATATTATGACCGGTAAACGCATGACCACCGCAAAGCAGATGATCGACAAGAAGAAGCTCTACGCAGTGAAAGATGCTGTCACGCTTTTGAAGGAAACTGCAAAGGCAAAGTTCGATGAGACTGTTGAATTGCACTTCGCGCTTGGAGTAGATCCAAAGCAAGGTGACCAGCAGATTCGTGGAACCGTTACCCTCCCCCACGGCACCGGAAAGACGAAGCGCGTTATTGCCTTCGTCGATGCGAACAACGAAGCGGCGGCAAAGGCTGCAGGAGCAGATATCATCGGAACCGAAGAAGTGATCGAAACACTTATCCGTACTGGAAAAATCGACTTCGACGTTGCTGTTGCTGTGCCAAGTATGATGGTGAAGCTCGCAAAGGCCGCAAAAATTCTCGGACCTCGCGGACTCATGCCGAACCCAAAGACGGACACTGTTGGACCAAACATTGCAAAGATCATCGAAGAACAAAAGGGTGGAAAGGTCGCATTTAAAAACGACAACACCGCCAACGTTCACATGATCGTTGGAAAGGTATCGTTCAGCGCAGAGAACCTTATTGCAAACCTCGCAACCGCGATTGAAGCAATCCGCAAGGTAAAGCCAGCATCGTCCAAGGGCATCTACATGAAGTCCGTAACGATGACCTCAACTATGGGTCCTGCGATTAAACTCGATCAGGCCTCTGTCTAACATTCGTGCATCGATCGTAACGATCACAAAATGTCCCTCGATTCGAAAGAATTCGGGGGGTTTTTGTTTGTACACAGCTGTGGATTCATATATCGCCGATCACTGCTAAACTCATGGCATATGTCGTCGCCTTATCATGATCCGTTTGGGCCAGGAAGCAATGTGGAGAAACGATGTGTTGCTGATCAGGAACGGCTCCGTATTCTTGTACAAAGCCTCAAAGCACTCGGAATGAAGATTGTCCTTACTCAAGGCGTGTACGACCTTATTCATGAAGGTCATGCCGCGTATCTGGAAAAGGCGAAGTCGTTGGGAGATATTTTAATTGTTGGCGTTGATTCTGATGAGCTGACGAAGATTCGTAAAGGGCCGAAGAGACCGATCGTGCCGCAGGCGGAGCGTATCAATATGCTTTTGCACCTTCGGCATGTGGACCTCGTAACGATCAAAGAAGCACATCATGGTATTGGCGACATTATCGAAATCGTCAAACCTGACGTGATGGTGTTTTCATCGTCTACGAAAGAAGTGGGACCTGCTGATGTGGAAGGATACAAACAGCATTGCGGGGAAATTGTTGTGCTGCCGCCACAAGCCACCACAACCACCACAGCACGTGTGCGAAATTTAACCATTGAAGGAGTAGAGGATCTTGCTAAAGAAGTAAACACGCTCATGACCAATTTCGTGACGAAAATTCGCGAAGGATAACTATGCTTATCGCGTTCGTTCCCGTTCTCCACAAAGGGTATATCGATCTGTTCAAGAAATACCCGGGCACGCTCGGGATTCTTGGCGCTGACGTGATTGCCGACTTCACTGCGCTCACTCGGGATTGTCGGGTGGTTGATCCTGAAATAATGAAAACTGCGATTGAGAGCCTCGGAATCCATTCCGCAGTGCGTGTACTTTCGAAATCCGACCTTGCGAATCTCACGACGGTCGCGTGGGGTCCTGTCGCCTCGGACCCCGTTGGTACTCAAACCGACGGGGCGGTTTTGCGTGCCACTGGGGGCCTCCCTCGGCGCCACCCCGTGCTCCCATCGCTCGAATCGGTGATTGTGATGCCGGATGAGGACGTGTCGCGCGCGATTACGGAGCAATACGCACTGAAAAACGTCACATTTGAATCCGTGTTTCTCCGATGGCATAAACAGATAACCACACGAGAAAATATCGTTGCGCCGGATCGGAACATCACCACAGACGAATTTGCGCAGTCGATGATGAGTACTGCAGTTGTGGAATCAACGAAGAGCAGCGACTGGTGGCGACAAGTAGGAACCGCGATCGTGAAGGATGGATCGGTTGTTGCCCTCAGTCACAACACCCACCTCCCCACCAATCATCACATGGATGCAGAAGGCGATCCGCGAACCAACTTCGATGCTGGCGTGCGAATTGATCTATCGACAGCGATTCACTCGGAGGCACTCGCCGTTGCGCAAAGCGCAAAGAATGGCATATCGCTCAACGGCGCCGAGGCGTTCGTAACCACGTTTCCATGTCCGAACTGCGCACGGTTACTTGCGGAAGCTGGGATCAAAAAAGTCTATTACCATAAAGGCTATTCCCTACTCGATGCCGAAGAAATTCTCAAAGCGTACGGGATTGAAATTATTCTCGTCGATTTAGCCAACGCGAGTTCGTAAACCGACTGCAAGATCATACGAAGCGTCGTCGGGATTTGATTGGACAAGGTTCACGTGCAGATGCGTTACGGATGCGCCGGTGAATCGCGTTTCACCAAATCGCATCAACAACGTTCCGCCACCAATACTATTCGCGTCAACTAACTCTTGAACAATTTCATACAACTCGGTCCAGGCCTCTGGGACAATCTTTGAAACGTGATCGATGTGTTCCGCGTGAATGATGAGCTTGTGATGCTTTGATGGTTGATACGGGTATTGGTTGTCCGTAACAATCCAAAACTTTCTACGCTCCATCGGCTTTTTGTGAAACTCCGCAAGGTGTTCTGGACAAAACGGGCATACATTTTGCGCAGCAATACCAGCAATAACCTTATCGTATCCTCCTGGTCGCGCATTCTGTTGGTTCACGAAATCACTCATAAAATTTTTTCCGTCTTTGCGAGCGCAGCGAAGCAATCTCGGCTCACCTGGATTGCCGCGTTGGGATTACCCTCCTCGCAATGACGAACGAGATTTAGACTGGGGTCGGAATCACCATCGCCTCGTGGGGCGTGTAGTCGGCCACGGTGAAGTGTTCTGGACGGAAGTCGAGGAGATCGGTCACCGTGGAATCCATGTACATCGTTGGGAACACGCGGGGCTCGTGTTCGAGGAGCTGGCGGACATGATCGAATTGACTTTCGTAAATGTGCGCATCGGAAATAGTGTACACGAGTTCTTTTGGCGTGTAGCCCGTTGCTTGCGCAATCATCATGGTGAACGCCGCGTACTGAATGATGTTGAAGACGACTCCAACAGGGATATCGCCGCTGCGTTGAAAGTGATGCACGGAAAGCTGCTTCGTTTCCGGGAACACGAGGATGTGTAAATATCCATGACATGGCGCAACAACCACTTTTCGTGGAGGAATTCCGGAATGCTGCAGTGTGTACTGAGGAATCCATGGCGAAATAATGTGCGTGCGCAAGTTGGGACGCTCCTTGATTTGTTTGACGACGTGTTCAATTTGATTGAATGGCGCACCTTCAGCCGTGGGAAACGCGGCCCACGCGGGGCCGTAACTGCCTGGGCCAAGATCGCCTTCCGGCAAACCGAAAATGTCGCAACGTTCTTTGGTGACCCACTTTTTCCACCATGCGCAGCCAAATGCTTTCAGTTCCTCTTGCGTACGAGCTCCATGAAGAAATGCAAAATGTTCGCCAAGCGCACCAACCATGAATCGACCGCTGAGATCGCGCTCGGTCATCATCGGGAAACCGTTCGCGAGATTGAAATGCATTTGCGCACCCAAAATCATTCGTGAGCCTTCGCCTTGAATTGGCTTCACGTCGACACCTTCCTCCAGAATCTTTTTGAGCAAATCGTGATACTGCCTGTCCACCGTACGATCGACAACTGGCTTCATGAACGATCGTTGCACACGATAATGCAACAGCACGCTTCGCGCATTCAGCTTTCGCGTTTCGACGAGTTCGAGGTTTACGCGGGCGAATTTCTCACCAAGCGGAACGCCGTTTCCAAACAAGAAGGGCTCGAGCGTGAGAAAAACATCGTCAACAAGTCCCGCATCCAAAAATTGTCCGTAGATCGATGCTCCCCCACCAAGCGCGAGCGTTTCGACGCCTTCGCCGATCAGACGCTTCACAAGATCAGTAGGCGCCTCGTTCGTGAATTCCACTCCTTCGATCGCTGCGGCTGCGCCAGGATCTTTCGTGAGTACAATCACTCGTCGGTCCTTGAGACCTTTTCCAATCGTGGCAAACGTCGTGCGCCCCATCACCACCACACCGGCCTCTTTCGTCTTCTCCACAAAAAATTGTGTGTCTTCCGCACTCGTCCAATCCATAGAGGATTGATCAATTCGTTCTGCAATTTTTCCGTCCGCGCTCATGGCGGCAATCAGCCAGATTTTCATAGATAGACCGATGGTAACAGCCCCCTTCCCAACGGTCGACGAACCGTGTGGATAGCTCAAAATTCCTCCAAAATCGAAAGAGCGAAGCCGCATTGGCTCCGCTCCTCGTGCGTCGGACATTCCGAATCTCTTTGTATCACTTCACCGGCGCGTCACGGTCCCCAACTGGAAAGTTGAACGTAGACGCACGGCGTGAGCCGTCGGCGAGGGTCACCGTCTGCGGCACCACGAGGTGCGCATGAATGTGCGGAACCGTCTTGCCGCTGAGCAACCTGTCGCCCTCGCGGATGCAGATGCCGTAGCCTGTGAGATCGAGCTGCTCTCGGAGCTGACTCCGAAGGCGACCGATGGCGATGAAGCCGTTCTCGTCGATCTCATCCACGATGTGGTCGATCGGGCAGAGCACGATCTGGTACACCGGCTGAATGAACAGCGCGTCCAACCGAGGGTATTCGTTGTGCACCGCGATCCAGCCACCAGAGGCCGCGATCGCTTTCTCCCGCCACCTCTCCTGACAGAACCGACATCCCTCCTCCCGCATCTTCTGTTCGTACTCACGCCCTGGCGCTATTATCGTAGACATTGCAACTCCATGTGCAGGAAGAGACTATCTTTTCTTCGCACATTCGTCAAAAAAAATATCACGCGACCAAGCATGGCAATCGCGTGATAATTTTTTGTGACGAGCGAGAATGTCGCGCATCACGCTTCGCACTGTACATCGAAAATCTATAGGGTCAACGAACGAATGTGGATAAGGAAAGAAGAGTGGATAAAACATTCGATAAATCGTTCGCAATCACGTACGATCGGTGCGCTATGGAAATTGCCATTCGCAGAATTCATCCAAACACTCCCCTTCCAGAATACAAAACATCTGGAGCGTGTGCGTTCGATCTTGCGGTGCTCGATGGAAAAACTCTCAAACCAAACGAGCGATTTCTTTTCAGTACTGGCCTCGTCGTCAATGTACCGAACGATCATGTGCTTCTCCTCTTCCCCCGATCCAGCAACGGAAAGAAAGGAATTCGTCTCGCGAACGGCACCGGAGTTATCGATTCCGACTACTGCGGACCAAACGACGAGCTCAAACTCATGCTCCATAACATCGGCGACGAACCGTACGCGGTCGAACCCGGCGAACGCATCGCGCAAGGCATGTTTGTTCCCATAACCCGAACAACCTTCGTTGAGCCCTCCGAATGGTCCACTACCGACCGCGGTGGATTCGGAACCACTGGATAATCCTGATATACTGCTTGCAACATCACCTTTTTCATTCTATGGCTAAACTCATCACCTTGGGATTACTTATCGACAAAACCGTCGAACACTATCGATTGCACGTAAAAGAACTCGTCGGCATTACGCTCTGGTTGTTGGTTGCCGCTATGCCGTTTCTTTTTTCGGGATACATTGCGCCATTTGGTATAGACGAGCACAGCTCAACAATAGACGTGATTACCTACATTTCGCTGAGTAGCGTTGGATTATTGACGACGACTGCAGCAAGCATTTGGATCGGCATCTGTTTGATTCTCACCATCGATGCTCGCGCAAAAGGCACCACACCGAACCACGTCGCGCTCGGAAAACGATCGTGGAAATTCTTTCTCTCGTTCCTTGTGCTTTCTGCAGCAATCGCTATTGGACTCAGTGCGATTTCCGCGCTGTTCGTGGTGCCAGGTATTCTCGTGATGATGTTCAACACCGCTTCTGGCGCAGCCGGAGCCGCCATTGGCATTGCGGGCGTTGTTCTGCTTTTTGCTGGTTGCGCAGCGGCCTTGTATACCCTTATTCGCTACAGTGTTGAACTTGCATTTGCGCAATATCATCTTGTTCTTGAAAGTGAATCCACAAAATTCTCCTTCAAAAATCTTTTGGCGTCAGCTCGCGCTTCCCGTGCATATGTGAAAGGATCGTGGTGGGCAATTATGTTCAGACTGTTTATTCCTAATGCGATTATTTCGCTTGTTGTTCTTGGGTTTACCATGACGACGAACTTTGCAACGACTATCCTTATTTCCTTCGCCGCAGCATCGCTCTCCCCACTTGCTATTACCCTTATTTCCCTTGGCCTCACCTTAAGTGTGTTCATTGTGAACGCTTTCGTTATGCCGCTGTACAGTCTTGCAACGTACTATCTCTATGACAGCGTCGCCAAGCGATAACGAATCCAAGCCCGATCTTACCGGCATTCCGAGCGTGTTCGATATTGTGTTCTACAGCGTTACCCTCACCAAGCGCCACGCAAGCGATATTTATGGTTTTATCGGGTATCTGCTTTTTCCTCTTATTTTGTATTTTGGAATTCAAGGCATTCCTGGAATTCTTGGGGACGTTGCCATTACTGCCGTCAATATACTTTTTATCGTGATCTCTTGCTGGGCGGCGGCGGCGATAAGTACGCTTATCAGCCTGAAGGCCGGCAAAGCGCACGAAAAAAAGCAACACGATCCAAGGAGCATCAGCGCACACGCCACGAGTATTCTTGGAAAACTTTTATTCGCGGTGTTGCTTTCTGCGCTTATCCAATCCGCCGGATACATCCTTCTTGTTGTTCCCGGTATTCTTGCCACGATTCTTCTCACGTTCACTTTTGAGGAAGTGGTTCTTCGCGGTCATGGCCCGCTTTCTGCGCTCGCTGCTTCAAAAACACGCGTCCAACATCAAATCTTCGCCATTGGTTGGCGGCTTTTTTCTATCGCCGCTGCGTTCATCGTCGTGTATGCCACACTCAGCACCGCGGTATTTATTGTAGGAGCCTGGATCACCAATATTCCCGTCGCTACACTCGTCACATCCACAACGCCACTGTGGATCGATGCAGTGCTCACGGTTGTGCAATTAGCGCTTATTCCGCCGGTTATTGTGGCACATACGGTGTTATATCTGGCTTCGAGCCCAGAAAAAGAGTAATTTCGAACCTTGCTCTTTGGCCGATTTTTGACTTGCATCAGCGGAAACTCGCTCGACGTACCAAGAAGTACGCCTCGCGAGATTTCCTCGACGCGCATCAAAACTCGTCACAAATATCAAAGTTCGATACAGTATGGATAATTGTTTTTTTGCTTATGCGATTACAGCCTGTTATTGGCCTGGAAACTCACGTAGAACTCAGCACCAAAACGAAAATGTTTTGTGGGTGCAGCGCACACGACCAAGGCGCATTGCCGAATACGCATGTTTGCCCAATCTGTACCGGCCATCCGGGAACACTCCCGGTACCGAACGCCGCAGCGTTACGGTACGCTGTTCTTTTAGGCTTAGCGCTCAACGGCGCCATTACTGAACATTCGAAGTTCGACCGGAAACATTATTTTTATCCGGATCTTCCTAAGGCGTATCAAATTTCGCAGTTCGATCTTCCCGTCATGCAGAATGGTGAGCTCTTCATCGATGTACCGAATGAGGGAGTGGTACGTATCGGAATTGAGCGCATGCATCTTGAAGAAGACTCTGCGAAAAATATTCATGGAAGCGACGGAAAGACCTACGTCGACTTTAATCGATCCACCGTGCCGCTGTGTGAGATTGTGACCAAGCCCGATTTTCGAACCTCGGCACAGGCAAAGGCGTATGTTCAGGAACTTCGGCTTCTTGTGCGTATGCTCGGTATTTCGGAGGGCGACCTTGAGCGCGGGCATTTGCGATGCGATGTGAATGTTTCATTACGGGAGGTTGATGAGGCAGGAATGCCAACTGGCCCGATGAATCCAAAGACGGAAATCAAAAATATCAACTCGTTCCGTGCTGTTGAACGCGCGGTCGATTATGAAATTGCGCGACAGACCGCATTGTGGGAAGCGGGCACACCACCGATGGTTACCACCACTCGCGGTTGGAACGACGCGAATCAGTGCACCGATGCACAGCGAACCAAGGAAGATTCTGCCGACTATCGCTATTTCCCAGAACCGGATATTCCGCCACTCGATCTTCGCGCACTTGTCGTCGAACTGACGCGATCGCTCCCCGAACTTCCCCGAGCAAAGCGTGCGCGTTTCATTGATGAGTACGGATTCAAGCCCGACGCTGCAAAACAGATTATCGACGACGCCGACCTTGCGCATTACACCGAGGCGGTGATGAGTGAACTTGCCGAAGACGTTATGATCACATCGCCGAAGGAAACTGTCGCAAAACTTGTAACAGGATGGCTTCTTACGAAATTCCCAAATATTCTCACGAATGAAGGGAAATCGATCGCGACGACATCGATCACACCGGCACACTTTGCGGGCTTTCTTGCAAGAATCATGACGGGCACACTCACACCACAGAAAGGACTTGAGGTTCTTTCCATGATGGAGCACGATCATTCGAGTGTTGATGATGCGTCGATGAGCGCCGGCGCAGTATCGATGAACGACTCCACCGCAATCGATTCTATCGTCGTCGATGTTCTCAATGCTCATCCTGCAGAATTCGACCGATACAAAAATGGTGAGACGAAACTGTTTGCGTTCTTCCTTGGTCAAGTGATGCGTGCCGCCAAAGGCAACGCGAATCCTGCACAAGCCACCGAAACACTGAAAAAGGCCTTATAGGCCTTTTTCTTTATTGAGGATTCCGCTCATTTCGCGATCAATTTCCTTTATTGCTGCGGTAACTTCTTGTTTTCGTCCAAACTGCCAAAATTTCAGCGTTGAAAGCTCATTCGAGAGATTCGTTCGTTCGGCGCTCAACGCATCCTTGCGTGGAATGTCTGCCTTCCGATCCCGCTGTCCCGCGAGCGCCGGAGCCAATACATCACCAATCTTCTGTCGCGCTTCCGAAACAACATCGGCTCGAGCAACAGATTTTGCTTGTGCTGGCAACATCTCTTCCATTTGCGCATCAAGTGCATCCCGTTGATCCCGCGTTTCGTCAATCGCCTTTTGCACCGATGTAAGCGTGTCTCGCCCTGCTTTTGTCCATTGTGCAAAGAATGTATCTGCGTTCTTGAGCTTTATCCGAAGATCGCGCAGCTGCATATTGAGCGCATCGCGTTGGAGCGTGAGAGCTTGCGGACTTTCTAAACCTGGACCAGGAATTCTATTATCTTGGACAATAACTTTTTCTTTCAATGCTTCTTTTACTTCATCTGCCTGCGCTTTGTTTTTCAAGAATGTGGTTTCTCCGCTTTGACCTTCGTGCTGATTTCGAGGAATTGGCGGAATGAACGGTGCACCAGCCGTATCGTCCATCGGGTCGTTAATACGAAGCACCTCGTGCGATGGCGCCTGTATGAGATCGTTTCCCGGCATCTCTAGATTCTCGTGCGACATATATTTCATTTAGGAGTTTGATCTATTTTCTGCTATTTCTGTGCTGCCGTATACGAAGTTACCCACACTTACTTTGCTGCTTGTTCCTGGTCCTCTACCGTTGCTCGAGGTTTACGAACCATTACTGGCGTTGCGTCTGGATTTCGTATTGGCACAACATTATTCGTTGTTTTTGGTGCGAGCGTTTCTTCCGGGGCATCGTACGGACGCACCTTCATCGCATCGGCAGCAAGAATTCCTGGATACATTTTTTCCTTCCATGGCTCCGCAAGTCGATGAAGACCATCGGAGGAATCGATGGCAGCGCTTGGACGATCAGGAAGACTTAGCGCTTTTTGATATTGGAGTAACGCCGCATATTGCGTGTGCAATACCTCACGCCTGGCGTCGTCTGTTTCGATAATAATTTCTCGTTTCACGTCAGCAATCTTTTCCTGAACATCGATCGGCTCTTGGATTGATGCGAATTCTTTTTGAATGTTCTGCTCTACTCCCATCATGCGTTCGTTCATACTGCGTTCAAAAAAGATTCTGCTTTTCCTACTGCTTCCGCAGCATTCTGTACCCAAAGTATACGCGAATCGCGAAGGAACCAGGTTTCTTGGCGCTTGGCGTAGTGGTGACTGTCGTATTTTATGCGAATCACAGCGTCCCGAAGCTGTTCCTTTTTTTGGAAGAAATCGACAATTTGACGATAGCCGATTCCGGACATTCCTGGGCAGTCGTCGCCAAACTTCTCGCGAAGTACGCGAACCTCGTCTACCAGACCGCGACCGATCATTTCGTCCACGCGAAGATCGATATCGGCGTACAGTTTCTCTCGAGGCTTTGTGATGCCGATCTGGAGAGCGTCGTAGATTGGCTCAGCGAATTCTTGACGATCCGCTAATGTTTTTCCGGTGGTGCGAAGAATTTCGAGCGCACGAATGAGTCGACGACGGTTCCGGTCGTCGATAGTGGACGCGGTATCTGGATCCCGAGAAGCAATTTCCTCGAGAAGCTCGTTATCGCTCATCGCCTCAAGTTCGGACCGGAGCGCGGCATCAGGCTCGGTGTTCGCGTAATTCGGACGGTCGATGATTGAGCGAATGTACATACCGGTGCCGCCAACAAGGATAGGAGCATTTCCGCGGGCGATGATTTCGGCGATTTTTTGATCGGCGTATTCCTGGAATTGGGAGACGGTGAAGACGTCGCTGGGATCGACGAGATCGATGCCCCAGTGAGGGATACCCTCGACCATGCGGGAGGGAGAAGCGAAGAGGGATTCGATAGTAAGACCCCCTCCTAACTCTCGTCCTCCTCGCCCAGCTTCAGGCTCGTCGAACGCCTTGGCAGGGGGAGGGCCAGAATCCGCCGCCGGCTTCGCGGTGCCGATGTCCATGCCGCGGTAGACGGTTCGGCTGTCCGCGCAGATCACTTCCCCACCAAAACACTTGGCTAAGGCAATACCGATCCCAGTTTTTCCGGAACATGTCGGACCAACTACGGCGAGTATTTTTGGGAGGTTCTGCGTCATATTTGCTCAGTTTATCACCTTTCCACCGGACACTCGAGCCCTTGCGTGATATGCTTTTTTCTGCTAGGGTTGGCTGTTTCCCGCCGCTCGTTCCGACCGGTGTGGACTCCCGTCCTTTTCCCATGGAGACTTCAATGCGTCCCTACCTTCGCCTTGTTACCGCAGCAGACCTCGAGGACTCAACTCCCGAGACCAGTACCGACCCTCCCTCCGCAACAGCACATGATCAGCCCCGCTGGTGGCGAACGCTCGTCGTCATCACCCTCCGGCATGGGTGGCTGGTCCCTCCGCTGTGGCCGCTGCTCATGTTTCTCACTGCCTGGCGTAAGGCCGACGTGCGGCGCGCGCTCTGGCGAATCAAGGGGGAGATCGGTTGGGACGGCACCCCGGAGTTCAACCTGCTCGTGGGGTTCAAGCGGACCTTCGAACACCGAGGCAAAGACCCCGCGTTCTGGAAGGTCTGCGAGGAAGCGATCGACGCGACGCGTGTGAGCATCTTCGGCTTCATGGTCACCTTCGACGACGAGGTGGACAAGCAGATGTTCGGCACCATCGCGTACTGGATCGACTGGCAATGCGGAGGGAAGAGCAAAAGCCCGCTCCCCCCGTGGCTCAAGGCCTCGTCCCGTTACTCGCGGAACAGGCGCTGAGCACAGCCATCGGCGCACGCGCCTTCACCGCTACATCACGACGAACGCCCCGGCACTCGAAAGAGTTGCTGGGGCGTTGCGGTTATGCACATAAAAAAAGCTGAGGAATCGTAGAGTTGATACAATATACTCGTATTCATTCTTGTTTTTTTCTTATGGCAGGACCAAAGCTCTCACGTGATTTCCCAACACCAGCGGAAGTCAATAAATTAGAAGCGGATCGCAACGCCGCATTGCCCAAAGTAGAAGACGGAGAAGCAAAACCGGAAGTTAGCGTTCAAGATCGTGGTGACGCGATTATCGCACAAGCATCTACACAGCTCAATAGTTTTCTTTCAAGCATGCAGACACGCATGAGCGGATACGCAGCGCGAGCACGAAAAGCGCTCGGCTTTGGTGTTGGCGCAGTTGCATCAGGAGCTGAAAGTGCTACTACTCATGCCAGCAATCTTGCCGGAGGTATGCGCGATGGCCTTGTAGGCGCAGCAAAGGGTGCAGCAGAAATTCCGGGCTTCGTTTACGATGATGTCGTAAAGCCTGTTAGAGAAGCGTTGCACGATCTTGTTCGTCCTGAAGAAGATCTTTCTCCTGCAGAACGGAGCGCACTCGCAGATATCGATATAAAAACTATAGAGGCTCAGAAAATGCTCAATGCAGTTGATCCGAGCGAACCTTGGAATCGCGAACTCCACGCACAAGAACTTGAGGATCTACAAGCTGAGAAAGAAAAGATTTTAAGCGCACCACGAGCACGAAGTCTCCGAGGATCGGCGACAGCTGCTGCTGCAGCACGTGCCGCAGGAAAAGGCGCCGGCATGGTTGCTGGTGGCGCTGCCGCTGGCGCGATGATGGCAGGGGCTGGCCTTGCTTCTGCTGGTCGATGGGGAGCCAACAAAGCAGGAGAAGCCGTTGTTGGGATTGCGGAGGCGGCCGTTGATCCTGTCATCAAGGCATCTGCTGAGAAGAAAGCAGAATGGCTAGCCATTGACCCTAACGAAGTGTTGAGTAAATTGCTTAGCAAAATAACCGGAAAGGAACAGCCTGTTAGTGGCATAAAACTTACCGACAAGCAACTCATGGCTCTTGGAGCAGCTATTGATGCTGCAGGTGTTGTTGGGAAAGTTGGAACCGTTGCGTATGAAGCGATGCTCATGGATCATGCAGTGGAAATTGTTCAGAATCTTGGAAGGGGCGGCGTTGATTTGGCAAAATGGGTTACGGATCCTAATGTACCGCAACAAGTTTGGGACGACATGAAGGAATTTAATGTTAAGACGGGTAAAGCTCTTGGAGATGCCGCTGGAGTTGTCGCTGATGCGCTCCTCGTAAAGCCAGCGCAAGCCGTTGGTCGCGGTGCCGCAGCGGTGGGTATGGGCGCACTTGGACTTGGTGCTGCTGGAGTTGGCCTTGCTGTAGAAGGAGGCAAATTTGCGGCAAATGCAGGAGCAGAAGGTCTTAATGCGCTTGGCAATGCAGGCGTGAAACTCGATAGAGATATTCGTGATCGTGCTTCGGCAGCAGTAAATACTCCAGAAATGCTTGCGCTTCGAAAGAATGTTTCGGAAGCACCAGATGCAATGCATCGCGAAATTAAAAAAGTGGATCAGGAGCTTGTGGCGCTTACCGCAAAGGGAGCTTCGTTCTTTGAGCGTATGCGGAATAAGGTCAACGATCTGATGAACGACGTCAACACCGCAATTAATAAGTTCCTTGGTAAAAAAATCACCGAAGACATGAAGGCTAGTAACCCAGATCTTACCGGCGGAATCGCTAAGGCAACCGAAATGCTTCCACAAATCGACGCTGCAGCGATGGAAATGAATCGTATTCTCACAGAAGCGCCAGAAGATGCGCCTACACCAAGAATTGCTCCGGTAAAGCGCCCAGCGCCAAAACTCTAATCCATTTCTATGTCTCTTCAAACCATTCTCACGGACGCGCCAATTGCAGACGATGTGAAGGCAGAACTTCTTGCACGACTCAGTGAGGAAGGAGCAACGCCAGATGTTGTTGCCGCGATCAAAACCGCACTGCAGGAATATATTGATGCTGGATTTAAGACGCTCGGTATCGAGCTTGATCCGAACGATCCACAGGTACAGGCTGCACAAAAGCAATTTGATACGGACGTTGCTGCAGCAGAGGCGGAGTACACGGAGGAGATGGAAAATCTTTCTATCGATGCCGCAGTGGTGCAAGCGCAGGGTAACAAAGCATTGGACGGCCTTCAGGCAAGCGCACTCAAAGCACAGCTTTCAACGTAATCACTATAAAAAAAATACGCTGCCCGATCGGGCAGCGTATTTTTTATACTGGATCCCCGCCTGCGCGGGGATGACGGATCATCCATTTACGATGGATGATGAATTTACACCGGCAACTTTCCTGCCTCTACCGCACGATTTACGATCTCGCTTTGCGAGATTACGAGCGATTCTTCTGAACCAAACACTTTCACCTGAATATCCCCTCCGTCACGCTCCTTTGCACCAACCACGATGGTCCAAGGCACTTTGTTCATTGCGGCATCGCGAATCTTTTTTCCCACTTTTTCTGGTGCATCGTCGAGGGTTACGCGAATGCCAGCCGCTTCGAGATTTGTTTTCATCGATCGTGCAACGTCTACGAACTCGTCGGAGACTGATGCAATGCGAACTTGCTCTGGCGCGAGCCACATTGGAAATGCTCCAGCGTAGTGCTCGATCATGACACCGATGAAGCGTTCGAGAGATCCGAGAATCGCACGGTGAATCATGACCGGACGCTGCTTCTCGTTGTTTGCATCGGCGTACTCAAGTTCGAATCGTTCTGGAAGATTGAAGTCCAACTGAATGGTCGCAAGTTGCCATTCACGGCCGATAGCATCGGTAGCGATGAAGTCGATCTTTGGCCCGTAGAACGCGGCCTCACCGATTCCAAGGAAGTATTCCTGCTGCATATCAGCAAGAAGTTCCTTGAGCGTCCCTACCGCCTTTTCCCACACGTCTGCACCGCCAAGATATGCGTCTGGCTTCTCTGGATCGTTCACGGACAACCGAGCCTTCAGTGGCATTTGGAATGCTTCATAGAACTTTGTGATGATGTTGGCGATAGCACGAGCTTCGTCCTTTACTTGGTCGAGGCGGCAGAATACGTGTGCGTCGTCTTGAGTGATTGACCGGACGCGAGACAATCCTTGAAGCTGACCCGTATTCTCATCGCGATACACCGTCGTTACTTCGCTATATCGAAGTGGGAGATCGCGGTAGCTTCGGCCACGGGAGGCGAAGATCTGGGTGTGGTGCGGACAGTTCATTGGCTTGAGCACAAATGCATCGTCGGTCTTTTTGCTGGAAACATGAAAGATATCGTCCGCGAATTTATCCCAGTGGCCACTCGTCTTATACAGATCGCTCTTTGCCATGTGCGGAATGGTCACCTTTGTGTAGCCGTATGGCTTCATGAGTGCCCACACGAATGCCACAAGCTGTTCGCGAAGAATGGTTCCTCGGGGTGTAAATAATGGCAAACCCGGACCGACCAATGGAGAGAAGGCAAAAAGATCGAGCTCAACGCCGAGCTTGCGGTGGTCACGCTTCTTTGCTTCTTCGAGCATCGCAAGATGTGCGTCACGCTCTGCTTTCGTCGCGAAAGCGATTCCGTAAATACGGGTAAGCATGTCGTTGTGTTCGTCGCCGCGCCAATATGCTCCAGCAACCTTCGAGAGAGAAAAGCATTCTGGATCAAGATCCGCAATTCCGTCCGCATGGCCACCTCGGCAAAGATCGGAGTAGTTTCCGGATGTGTAGAGCGTGAGAGTTTGCCCTTCGCCCGCGAACTCGTCGATGAGCTCAACTTTGTATTTGTTGTCCGCGAACATTACGCGAGCTTCGTCCGAACTCATTTCTTTCCGATCAAAACGATTCCACGATTTCATGAGCTCACGCATGCGTTTTTCGATCTTTGGCAGATCCTCGTCGTTGATTGGTGACGAGAATGCGAAATCGTAATAGAAGCCGTCGTCGATGGCCGGACCGATCGTGCGTTTGGCGTCGGGATACATTTCTAACACTGCCGCTGCAAGTAAGTGCGCCAGAGAGTGACGAAGATGTTGAAGTTCCTCGGAGGTCATATGAAAATCAAGAAACACAGTCATTGCGAGAAAAGTAATCTTGACGCGGCAATCTAGGATCATTAAACCTGGATTGCTTCGTCGGGACTACCCTTCTCGCAATGACGAGATGAATAAAAAATACCCGACCCGAGTAACGATTACTCATGATCGGGGTCGATGAATCATCGACGGTTCCACCCGAATTTCCTCTTCGCTCACGCGTAAAAGGACACTCACTCAATTTGTAGCGGCTCGCGGGGTAGTAATCCGGTCAGCGCCGATGAAAATACTATAAACTGATCATGAGAGGTGTGCAAGTGGATGAACTATCGGAGCACTCGTAATAGTGCGGAATCTGATGAACCCGATTTTCGATTCTTAAGACCAAAATCGATTCGCAATTCTTCAAGTTTATCGTCCAGATATTCTTTTGTGACAAAACGTGTATTCAATTGACCTTGCATTGCCAAAAATTGCTCATCGACATGTGTTGAGAAATCCTGCAACGCTTCTGCCTGGTCTTCCACAAATTCACGTAATGACCTCACATCCGTCTTCAGTTCGGAAACATCTGACTTCAAGACAGAGACATCTGACTTCAAGACAGAGACATCTAACTTCAGATCGGAGACATCTGATTTCAAAACAGAGACATCTGACTTCAGATCGGAGACATCTGTCTTCAGATCAGAGACATCTGTCTTCAGTTCGGAGACATCTGATTTCAAGACAGAGACATCTGACTTTAATCCAGAAACATCAACAGCAAGTCCTTGGACAATCTCTAAAATCTGATCGATTTTTTTATTCTCCTCCATAGATCTTCATCCTAGCAAAAACGCACGGCCTTGTCATTGTGGATTATTCTCTTCATCACAAATCCTCGTTTCGATCGTTAAACGTGAGTGAATATGCTTTTTGTTGGAAAATATATTTGATCGTCATCATCACCGACCATGACAATATCAAGATTCCCAACACGTACAGCGATCCGTATCCCGTTGGGATCAGAAGGTCTTTCCGCACAAACAGTGTCACCAAAATATTCAAGGCCCCCACCGTTGTGAGCACCTGCAATGCCTGGATGCCACGTTGTGTTCCTTGGCCTTGAATATCGGAAACGTTGGTGATTGCGCTCTGCAAATATGCGATCGTCATCTTCCAAAGTTCTTTCACGTATTCCAACGTATCATTCAGCGTTTCAAACTTGAATGCGAAGAGTTCACGCAAACTCGTATCGATATCCAATTTCTGCGCAAGGACTGCACGGGTCTTACTATATGATGCCATTTGCTGCATTCGGCTTCCAATCAGCGTTACTGTTTTTTGATATCCGTCGAGTACCCCACGAATTTGACTCAGATCTTTTACCCGAATCTGTTTTCGCTCCTTAATATCAGAAATTTTCTCCCAGATTGTTCGATGAATAGAAAGATACTTTTCTAATTGCGATTTGAATTCTCGAAAGAAAATGTGCGATTCTACAAGTTCCTCCATATGCGGCGTTCCCGGCTTTGATGCAATAATAATACACTCGTCCGTTTTGTGGACCGTAACTGCATCAACAGAAAGTACGCTGTATACCGTTCCCACACTCTTCTTTGACAACAATAGTTCGCCAGGCTCTTTCGTACTATACCGAAGCACAATTGGATGTTTCACGGGAATATTCGCAAGGATCTTTGGCGTTGGCGCTCCGTGCGAAAAAATATATGCGATTGCTGGCGTAAAAATATCTTGTGCATATTTCTCAAGGAGTATTCGATCCTTTGCGAAACGAGCTACCGTCGATGGCATTTCAAAAACATACAACCCGTCTTCGAAATACCGAATGGTTATTCCGTCTGTCGTTTCCATTGCAAGAAACTCTAATGTTCCCGGCCTGCGAACGACATCCTTGAGTCGCAACTGACGATGCAATCG
The DNA here is from genome assembly GCA_943350635.1 of Candidatus Uhrbacteria bacterium. GTDB lineage: Bacteria > Patescibacteriota > Patescibacteriia > UBA9934 > UBA9934 > CAIKHN01. Next base: position 16,296 of record CALRAI010000005.1, on the reverse strand, counting down.
TGAAAGTTCCTTTTTCTCGAGCGCGAGCTTCGACGTTCCATGTGCACAAAATTCGAAAATTTCAACAAGGTGCAATGTTGTTCGCTGATACCACCCACCGTATGTCATGACAAAATCTGCAGCCTCCTCCAATTGCTTTGCCATATCTATTCCGTGATCACGATCGTAATATGATCCTTGAGTGTTGGCACGCGTTCAAGCCAGAATGGCGTGAAGCTTACTGAAGCGTCTTTCACTGCTTCTGATGCGCGAAGGAGTGTGAGCACTTCGTTCGGCGCACGACCGACAAAACGGTCTTTACTGAGCACAGCAGAGTCTTCAGCGATGATTGCCTTTCCTTCAAGATACACACCAAGTGTTGCTTCCCCCTTTTTTACGTCGGCACTTTTTACCGACATTTGTACAGCATCAGTAGAAACGTTTTCTGCAGCGTATCCTTCAGGAACACGGGCATAGAGCTGTGACAGTGCGTATTGTTTCACCGCATTCTGATCGTAGTACACCGCCGTAACATCCATCGCAACCGTTACGGTAAAACTTCCCACTTCGGCACCCACCGCGACACTTGCGCCTTGGGATGTAACGCTCGATGAATACGATTCTCCACTAAACACCGTGCGGTCCACGCCCGCCGATATCGTTGTTTTTGCTTTTTCTAACAATGCATTCGACACCGTGGACACCGCATCGTCAACATCTTTCTGCGTGAGTGTTCGCTTGTACGACACGCCGCCCTTCATGGAGTCAACACTCACCGCGTAGATGAGTTTTTGTGTAGATTCTGGCAAGCCGGGAATAGTGAACTGCGTTGGACCGATCTCTCCGGAAAGCCCAGGCTTGTCCGCATGCGCGATGACATTCACTTGGCCTTTCGCGGGAACGTTTACGGCAGAATCGATACGAAATAATATGCCCTCTTTGGAAAGCAGTCGCGTGGTGCCGACAAGTGGTTGACCGCTGTTTGATTCGTTAATAATCGTGACTGTTCCTCCGGCTTTTTCCTCCACAGCTGTGCCGCCGTCGGTTGGAAGCGTAATGATTTCCTGCGTATTGAAGGATTGTTTGGAAACGATTCCGCTCAGCTCACCGTCGTTCGTAGGGTTCGCAACGGCCTGTACTTCCGTATCCACCGACACGACTCGTGGATTTGCCACAACGGTAATCGTCGCGCGAGAAATGGATAAATACAACACCGCAAGCAGAAGGAAGAACGTCATGAACACAAACGCCACCGCAATACGCTGATACACCTTCAGCGATCGTGACAGTGGCTGCGCCCCGCGAGATTCACGTGCCATATGCTGGAAGTATAGCACGACTACACCTTCACATTCCCCTCCCCCACCACCTCCCCAACTTTCCGTACAACGTCCGATGAAAGCTCCACGGAATATTCTGTACTCACTTTCCGAATTTCCCCGCCAGATTCCACCAGCAGGAACACGCGGGCACGACCGGGGTGAGCTCGGAAAATATCACGGAGTTTGGTGATCATATCGTGCGTGGGATTTTGCGGCACGGTGATTGATAATCCTTCAGTGAGCGATCCTGTTGGTGCGGCGACTGGTGCCGGTGCATCAAAAATACTTATCGATTCTCCGCCGCCTGCCTCTTGCCAGCCGCCACGTGCGAGCATTGCCGTCAAGGATGGAATCTCGCTTTCTGTAAATGCGATCACGCCGTCGACAAGCACCGAATATTCCACCGTTTCCGATTCTTCACGCTTCCGATGCGACACTTTCCCCATAATCAACAGCATCGCTTCCGGATTCAGCGCAGCGCGCGTAGTAACGTACATCTTTGGAAACACGACGGTCTCGATACTTCCCGACGGATCCTCAATTTTGACGAATGCCATGGGTTCGTTCTTTTTCTTGGTAAAAATCTGCTTAATATTACTTGCAACACCGGCGATTTTCACCATGGCTCCGTCGTCGTACGTGGGAATTGCGCTCGCTTTGACGACATATGGTGAAAACTGATCGTAAAACAACGCCGCAGGATGGGAGGACACGTACAGCCCGAGCAGCTCTTTTTCCCACGTGAGCAACACGCCAGTTGGAATTGTGGGAACGCTTCGGAATTCAATCTTCTGTTCGACGATGGATGTTTCCAAGCCAAACAACGACGTTTGATTGCGCGCCAATTCGTGCTGTACATGCTTGTTGTACAGCACCAACGTATCGAGGTTCCCGACAAGCTGGGATCGGTCCCCGAACCGGTCGAGTGCGCCAGCTTTTGTGAGTGCTTCTAATGTTTTCCGGTTGAATGCACTCGATTTTACACGCCCTAACACATCGGCCAAATCCGCATACGGACCGCCGCGCTTTCGTTCACGGACAATTTCTTCCGCCACTTCTTGCCCCACGTTTTTGATTGCCGATAATCCCCAACGCACATTCTTCGTGTCCTTCACCACCGCAAAACCCGCAAACGACTCGTTGATATCTGGCGCCATAACCGTAAGCCCCATACGCCGACATTCTTCTACCTCGATGGTAATACGGTCGATAATCCCCGAATCTGAATTCATGAGCGCCGCCATGAACTCCCCCGGATAATGCGCTTTCAAATACGCAGTTCTATACGCAATCATCGCGTAGCACGCCGCATGGGACTTGTTAAAACCGTATGCCGCAAAGTCCTCTAATTTCTGAAACACCGCCATTGCAACATCCGGCTTCACGCCATTTTTAACGGAGCCGTCCACAAACTTTGCTTTCATCTTTTCCATGAGCTCCGCGATTTTCTTTCCCATCGCTTTGCGGAGCGTGTCAGCCTCTCCACCCGTAAACCCCGCCATGTCCTTTGCGACTTGCATCACCTGCTCTTGGTACACCGGAATGCCATACGTTTCACGGAACGAATTTTCCATGAGCGGATGTTCGTACACCACTTTTTCTGTTCCATGCTTTCGACGAATAAAGCTTTCAATAAACTGCATCGGCCCTGGGCGATACAGCGACACCATGGCGATAATATCCTCGAACGCACTTGGTTTCAGTTCCTTGATGTACCGCTTCATGCCGTCGGATTCCAGCTGGAACACGCCCGTGGTATCGCCACGACCAAGGAGCTCGAATGTGATCGCGTCGTCCAATGGCGCGTTATCAAGATCGACGACTACACCGTGAACGGCACGAATAATATCGAGTGCATCTTCGATGACGGTTAGGTTGCTCAGCCCAAGAAAATCCATCTTGACGAGCCCGACGGCTTCCGCAGAGTTCAATGAATACTGCGTGATCAACGCCATGTCTTCTTTCTGTCCTTGTTGTAACGGAACACGAGCGACGAGTGGCTTATCGCCAATAACGATTCCACACGCGTGTTGGGAAGCATGACGAGGATTCCCCTCAATTTTCATTGCGAGGTCGATTACCCGACGAACCATGGGATTGCTGTTGTACATCTGCTGCAAATCTGGCGTTTCGACGATTGCGATTTTTAACGGCGTATGTTTTCCCTGAATTGGCGGTGGAACCACCTTCGCAATTACATCCGCTTCTTGAAACGACAATCCCAGCACTCGCGCTGCATCCCGCACCGCAGCACGTGGCATGAGCGTTCCAAACGTTACGATTCCGGCAACATGGTCGGCACCATATTTCTTTGTCACGTATTCCAACACTTTTCCACGCCCACGATCTGCAAAGTCGGTATCGATATCTGGCATGGAAACGCGATCCGGATTCAGAAACCGCTCGAACAATAATCCGTATCGCAACGGTTCGATGTCGGTGATTCGTAACGCAAACGCAACGATCGATCCTGCCGCAGAACCACGGCCCGGCCCCACCAAAACCCCATTATCCTTTGCCCACGTAATGTAATCTTGCACAATGAGAAAGTAGGAGGAGAATCCCATTTTCACGATGGTTGCGAATTCAAATTCAAATCGCTCCATCACGTTTGGTGGAATAGGATCCGCATACCGATCCTTCAATCCTTGAATACACAAATCACGCATCACGTCGTTGTCCGTCTTTCCCTCGGGCAACGGGAAAATCGGCAAAAAGTTTTTCCCAAGTTCCATGGCGTAATTCACTCGGTCCGCAATACGGCGCGTGTTTTCCAGCGCCTCGGGAACATCCGCAAACGCCGCCATGATTTCTTCCGGCGTGCCGAATGAGAGATCAACATCGTCTGTAGATGTTCTGCGGAAATCCTCCAGCGTACGGCTTCGTTGAATACACAGTTGTGCTTCGTAGCCCTCGCGGTCGTCCGAATTCATGTAGAACACGTTCTTTGTGGCAACCAACGGAACGTTGAGCTTTGCTGATAATGCTCGAAATGCGTCGTTGATATCCACTTGCCGTGGCATATCCGGATGATGGATCAGCTCCAGAAAGAAATTCCCGACACCGAAAATATCTTGATATTCGAGAATCAACTTTTCTGCTTTTTCGTGCTCACCACCAAGATACGCATGTGCAATTTCGCCACTCACACTGCCAGACAGCGCAATGAGACCCTTGGAATGTGCACGAAGAAAAGCCTTATCGACACGTGGCTTGTAGTAGAAGCCCTCAAGGAAGGCAGCCGAAACAATCGCGAGCAAATTGCGATAGCCTTCCTCGCTCTCCACGATCAACACCAAGCGAAACGGTCGATCGTCAATTCGTGGTCGACGGTCCGTCATGCCGTGTTGCGCGACGAAAATATCGGCGCCGATGATTGGCTTTATCTCTGCGTCTTTACACGCTTTGTAAAATTCGACGGCTCCATAGAGGTTTCCGTTGTCTGTCTGCGCAAGTGCCGTCATTCCCATGCTTTTTGCACGCGCAACCAGCGCCTTGGGCTTGGGAAGTGCCTCAAGGAGCGAATAATGCGAATGCACGTGCAAATACACGAAATCCTTGGAATCCATGGGCGTACAGTAACAGACCTCGCATGAATCGTTGTTGTGGATAGTCGGCGCCCTGGACGAAAATGTACTTTTTTGCTAATATCAGCCACGTAACCTAGGTTCTTTCATGTATTTTTCTCCGTTTCGCTTCTTCGTAAAATCCATCACCGGCCGAACCATGGAGGTCGCCGATCTTCTCCGACCAAAGAAGGTAGCCATCGATCTTGCGCTTTGTGTCGCTATCGATTCTCTGATCGTCGCCTTTCCGGCAGGGCTCGTTACCGGATTCTTCTCGAGCAGCGTAGCTGCCTCCATCGTCATCACTGGAATGGTCATGGCACTCCATGCCGTCTGGATGATGGCCTGGATTAGCGAGTGGTCACCGGTTACCGCGACGATCGTCGAAGGAGGCTCAGTGTTCGTCATTCTTGATCCCGCTGGAAATATTGGAGTTACCTGCAAGGGCGACGTCGTGAAGCATCCTGATGTTCCTTCAGCGATTGAAGTGAACTTCCCCGGTGCCTGGCTCACACTCGACGACGTGAAATGGGAAATGCACAAACCGTATTTTCGCGGTGCAACGATTCCGCGAGATGCGAACGCCATCATGGATCTGCTCCGGCAGTCCGCGAAACGCCCTCGATTCGAACGACCCGTTCAGTCCGCCGAAACTACGTACTCGTAGCCACGTTTCCTACGCCTTTTGCCCTGGAGCCTTGTCGATTCGTCGATGGGTTCTGGGGCTTTCGTGTTTATGCTACTATTTCTGTATATGGACTCTAAGGACATTCTGTACATGGTACTTGCGTTCTGCGCGCTGTGGTTCACAGCGTTCCTCTGCTTTGCGCTGTACCACGTGGCGCGATTCATGAAAAAAATGCAGGAACTTTCTGCACATGTTCGAGAAAAAGTGGATGATGTACTCAATAGCGTGAACACGATACGTATGAAAATCGAAGGCCATGTGAGCGCTATCACCAGCATTGGTGACGGTATTCGGAAGATTATGGAAGCGCTTCGAGGGCGCGAGTAATTGCAAGAATTATTTTTTCAATCTCGCCAACAGTCTCTGTTCCTGCGCTGATTCGAAGAAATGGCTCTGTGGTTCCAATAGCGTGCAGTGCCGTGAGATACACCCGGGTCGTCGACAATCCAAAACTACTTCCGCCAACAAGATTCACGCGCTGTTTTCGCGCTTCATCGATTGCACATTGCAGGAACTTTTTATAGCGCTCTGTGGTGCGATATTTTTCTTTGAGTTTGAGAATCACAAAACTTCCATGAAACGGCTGATGCTGTACCCAAGAATACGCTGGATGACTTGGCAATCCTGGATACACCACGGATTCGAGTGCAATCTTTTTCTTTGACATTCGTAGTCGATCATCGAGCGCCTTCGCAATCATCGTCGCGTTGCGATGATGTCGAAGTAATCGATCGTGCAAGAGTTTGCGGTTTGGTTGCGGCAACGATACCGCGGAAGCATCAGCAATATTCGTGCCGCAGTGCATTCGATGGTTAAACAGATGCAACGGGGACATTCCCGTGCGCCACATAATGCCACCACTCACTCGGTCCATGCCGAACTGATGGTACTTCAGCATGCTTTCAAAGACGACAATACGGAGTGAGGCACTGAATCGCGGCAATCCTTTTAATGGCTGCGTAAAGATCGATGTTCCCGTCGCGTCAAGCACGATCGTGGTCGGTCTTGATATGATCGCGGCAATTTTTGGAAAAAGTTCATCGACATTCGGTATTGCAATTGTTGGCGCATTGCAGAGTGTGTCCAAGAATATTGCCGATGGTGCGTGGTCTTTTATTGCTACAAGAATTGCTTCCGTATCCAGTTCGTCGATGAAGATGATGCGCCCTGGGAAATGAGTTTGGACGAGTTCGATGTTTTCAAAATAACTCGATCGACCAAGAAGCACAGGGCCAGTACACGTCTTGTCGTCGAGGAGTGCCGCGATAATCGTCGTGAGCGCTGCCATGCCGCTCGATGTGAGGAATGCTTGCGGAGGGAATCGTAACGTTGCGTCGATATATGCTTTTGCGAATTGCTTTTCGTACCGCAACGCATCGGCGTGATGATCGCGTTTATAATCATTGATTGTTCCTTTGATGCTTCCTGTTTCTAATCCCGCCTGCGACTGTTGAGACGAAAGGAATGACGGCGACTGCCAGCCTGGCGCAACACAGAGCGCGGCACTGATTCCTTGAAGACTTCGAACCTGGTCAGCGATTCGGTTCTTTTGCGCGATGAGGTCACCAATTGTGCTATACGTATTTTTCATCATCGATCGAAGCTCCTTCGCTACAGCTTTGTAGATTGCGATCATGTCGCTTGCCTGTTTCATCAACATTTTCGACGTATCCGGCATCGTGTGCTTTCTATGACGAGAATGGAGTACCGATAATCGGTGTATGCGATCGTTCACGATCCATAGCATCTCCTCGCAGTCTTGGTGAATATCCGCAAGGGCGTTCATAGAACTTATACTTTTTGGGTTATACCAAATATCAGCTTCCGTCATCCCCGCGCAGGCGGGGATCCATTCGGGATTTTTCTGGATCCCCGCCTGCGCGGGGATGACGGAGGAATTTCGTGTAACGGACGATACAAGCCTATGCTACACTTTTCTCATGTTTTTCAAACGATTTCTTCCACAGCTCTCTGATCTTGGCGCAATCTCCATCGACGGTAGTGCTCCAGGAAAAACCCTACTCATCACCGCTGGAGTTGATGGTGATGAATATTCAGGGATCGACGCCGCACATCAGCTCATCGATATATTTCGCGACCGATCCTTTTCTGGTCACATTATTGTGATTCCGATCGTCAATATGCCGGGATTTATGAATGAGTCGAGTCATAATCCGGTTGATGGCAAATTCCCAAAATATCTTTTTCCCGGGAATAGTCGCGGATCATCGTCCGAACAAATTATTGCATCGCTCATGCCGTATATCGATCAAGCCGATTGTTGGATCGACCTGCATAGCGGCGCGATTACTGAAGGGCTGGATCCGTTTTTGTGGCTACATCGTACCGGACATCGCGACACCGATAGTCTTATCGACGGCCTCGCGGAAAAGAATATCGCCGATCGCATGCTTATCGAATCTTGCTCATCGAGTCACAAAGCGTCGCAGCTCGCGCGTCGCGGAAAAATGTATATCGTCGCAGAATCGGGACAACGCGGAAATCGTGATGCTCACGATATCGCACTGCATATCCAATGGACGAAGGCGATTATGACAACGCTTGGAATGATTGATACTCCAATCGTGAGCGCTACCTCGCCGATCGTGATGAAGAATGTTCAGTATGTGACGGCGCCCTATGATGGGATTTGGCAGCAAAACCCTCTCCGACCGCTCGAGAACGGCACAACCATCGGCATTGCACAGTCGTTCGACCGCACTAAAACCAAAACGATAGTCGCACCTGTTGGCGGCTATCGTTTATGGTGGAAAGAAACGATGCGAATGAAAAAGGGCGACGTCCTTTGTGCGATCGGCTATTAATCTCGGAGCACCCCATCGACACGCAGTGCCAGCTCACGAATCACCGTTGTCATAACATCATCCACTTCCTGGCTTGTAAGCGTTCGATCTGGCGCCATCAACGTCACACCAATGGTGACGCTCTTTTTTCCAGCAGGAATGCCTTCGCCGCGATACGTCTCTACCACACGACAATCCGTCACTAATGTTTTTGCTCCGCGAACCACACCGCAAATCTTTTCGTACTCCGTGTGTTCGTCCAGTAATACCGCGATATCTCGAGTAACCACTGGAAATGCGGGCACCGCTTGGTAATGGTGCGAATGACGCATCATTGGGAACAGCGCTTCCAGATTCACCTCCGCAAGAAATACCGATCGATGAATGCCGAATGACGATTGGAAGTCACTTGCTACCTGTCCAAGCACACCCACATGCACGCCATCGATGGTGATGCCAACAGTTCGGCCGTTATGCCAATGATCGTTGTCTGTGAGTCGATCGAACGTAAATGTGATTCCTGTTTTTGCACCAAACTGTTCTAACGTTCCACGAAGTCGCATGAATGTTGCCTCTGCGTCTATCACACCATATTCCCCAAACACCATCATCATGCGTTCTTCTGGAATGTTCCCCTCTTTCGAACAATACACACGAGCAAGCTCGAACACTTTTGCGGCAGACGTGAGTGCCTGATTTCGTTCTACCGCTCGAAGCACGGAAGGAATGAGTGTTGGTCGCATGTGCGTCAGATCGTTGGACAACGGATTATACAATGCAAGTGCATCTTTTGGACTTACACCATACATTTCCAGATCCGCAACGCTCACCATGGAATTGCTGAAGAACTCGGAAAAACCCGCACCCGCCAAGAATCGCTTTGTCCACGAAGACCAGTCCAATGTTGCGTCGTCGAAGGCGGTTGGCGGACGAGACGCTGGCAGCACCGCAGGCATATTGTGATACCCGTACATGCGCGCAACCTCCTCCGTAAAATCAACACTTCCCTCAATATCGTCTTCGCGCCAATACGGAACGGTTACCGCATACTTTCCCTTTTTCTCCGCAATGTCGAATCCGAGTTTTGTGAGAATATCTTTCTGTACATCGTCCCCAATATCCACACCAATTCTGCTCCGAACCTGCTCAGGATCGAATGCAAATACTTTTGGTTCACGAGGCTTTGGATACACGTCCACGACATCTACCAATGCTCCTCCGGCAATCTGTGTTGCAAGTTCCACCGCGCGTGCAAGGGCTGTTGGCAATGCTTCTGGCGATAGTCCTTTTTCGTAGAGCAATTGCGAATCCGATGCAACGTCGATTGCTCGAGATGTTCTGCGAATGGTGAGCGCATTAAACATTGCTGCTTCAAAAATAACCGTTGTTGTTTTTTCGGTCGTTCCAGAATCCTTTCCTCCCATAATTCCCGCAATGGCCAATGGCTTCTCTGCGTCTGCGATAACAATCATCAATTCGTTCAACTCCACCACCTTTCCGTCGAGGAGCGTAAGCTTTTCTCCCTTCACTCCAGGGCGAACGATGATCGTATTCTCAGCAATCGACTCTGCATCGAATGCGTGCATTGGCTGCCCAAGTTCGAGCGCAACGTAATTCGCGATGTCGACAATCGTATTGATCGGCTTCAAGCCCGCAAGCAACAATCGCTTTTGCAACCACCATGGCGACTCCCCCACCGTAACTCCTTCAACAACTGCAGCCATGTATCGTTCGCAACGAGAGTCCTCGAGACGGACGCGCAAGACCCCCTCCTTGCTCCCCCTTGGCAGGGGGAGGGTTGTCGCCGGAACGAACTCTCCATTCACCGCCACCGCTGCTTCTCGCGCTAAGCCGATAATTCCCATGGCGTCGGGGCGATTTGTGGTGATCTCAATATCGAACAGTGTATCCGCACAGTCGAGTGCCGCGGCGAATGAAGCGCCTGCTGGAGCATCCACTAGCGCAGTAAGGTCCCAGATTTCATGATCGCCACACGCAATTTTATCGAATCCAATTTCCGACGGCGCACAAATCATTCCGATGCTTTCTACCCCACGAATTTCTGTCTTTTTGAGCTCCGTCCAATCTGCTCCGCCGTGCCAACGCACTTTGGATCCCGGCAATGCCACCACCACGCGCATGTTCTCTGCAAGATTCGTTCCGCCACACACAACAGGAACCTCTTTCTCTCCAATATCCACCATTGCAATACGAAGTCGATCCGCGTTGGGATGCGGTACCACAGATTTCACAACACCAACAACAATATTTTCGAAACGCTGATCCAAACGATCAATGGATTCAACGCTCATGGATCGCAGTGAAAACTCCTTTGCGAAGTCCTCGGCAGAGAGCCTTGTGTGTACGTGCTCTTTGAGCCAATTGTAGGAAGCGAGAATATTCATACTAGAATTGCGATAAGAATCGCAGATCGTTTTTGTAGAGCGTGCGAATATCGTCGATGTTAATACCGGAACGCATCATCATGGTGCGTTCTACACCCCACCCGAACGCAAAGCCTGTATAGACATCGGGATCGAGTCCGCCGGCCTTAAGCACATTTGGGTGCACCATGCCTGCACCACCAAGTTCCAGCCATCCGCCTTTGCACAATTTACACTTCACTCCATCAACTTTTCCCGTTCCGTCACATACTGCACATGAAATATCTAATTCGAAACTCGGTTCTGTAAATCGGAAATGGTATGGACGTAGTCGCGTTTCACGATTCGCGCCAAAATAGCGCTTCACAAAATAATCGAACACACCTTTCAGTTCTGTTACTGAAACATTCGTATCTACCATGAGTCCTTCAAACTGATGAAACATAGGCAAGTGCCGCGCGCTTGCTTGGCGACGGTAACACTTTCCAATGTTGATCATGCGAATTGGCAATACTCCCTTTTCCATCTCTCGTACTTGGCCGTTGCTTGTGTGTGGCGTGAGCACAATTTTTCCTTTTTCACCCAAGGCAATCTCCCCCTCATCCTCTGCGAAAAATGTTTCCCATTCATCGCGCGCTGGATGCTCCTTTGGCATGTTCAAACTTTCGAATGCGTAGTAATCCCAGTCCACTTCTGGATGACGGGAACGGACAAATCCGATGTGGGCAAAAATATCGCTAATCTCGTCGATCGCTTGCGTGGTGAGATGCAAATGCCCCACCGCTGGCACAACGCCTGGAAGCGAAACATCAAGCCATTCCTGCGCCTGACGATCCTCCGCAGCGGACTCCACAATCCGTGCCTCTGTAGCCGCAAAACTCGCTTCCACGGTGCGTTTCACGTCGTTCGCAATTTTTCCCGCGTCGCGTCGGGCATCAACATCAAGCGCCGCTAAGTCCTTCATTGCCTCGGCAAGCCTGCCTTTGCGCCCAAGGTATTCCACACGAGCTGCTTCCAGCTCCTCTGGAGTTTGCACCTTCAAAAACACATCAAGCGCTTCTTTTTGCAATTGGAGGAGAACGTCTTGCATAGATTAACTGAAGAAAATGTGAACAATATCTTTCACGGTAACAACGATTACCAGGAGAAGCAACCCCGCAAAACCAATCGCGTGCACCGCTTGTTCAAACTTTAGGGTGGCTTTCTTTCTGCGAATAAGCTCGTACAGCAAGAACGCAAGACGTCCACCGTCGAGCGCAGGCAACGGAAGAATATTCATTACTGCGAGGTTTATGGACAACATTGCCGCAAACTGCACCAAGTGCGATGCACCAAGTGAAGCAACCTGACCGGTTATTACCGCAATGCCCACAGGGCCGGAAAGATTCGCGCCAACGTCCTCCTGACGGAAAAGTCCCACAACCAAGCCAGCAAATCCTTGCACCACCTCCCCCAGCGCGGTGTAGGTAATTTGTGCACCCTTTATTGGCGCTATGTACCAGGGATAGTGAATGAATCCTGTCTCCACCAACGCAATACCCACACCATTGCGACCAAGCTCTTCCACGAAGAGTGGTGTGATCTGCACTGTTTGTGTTTCGCCGTGTCGTGCAATCATCATCGCAATTGTTGATGCGTCGTCGTGTGGTTTTAACGCTTCGCGAGCCGCAGCACCCGCCTCGTATGCAACGCCGTCGATTGTGAGTACACGGTCTCCTACTTGAAGCCCGGCAACGTCTGCCGCAGACTCTGGCAACACATCCACAATATTCACCGCGCGATCTGTTACCGTAACTCCAGATTCAACACCGTCTTCCACTACTGCCGGCAAACCAAATATAAACCCCGCGGTAAACAACACCCACGCAAGCACCACATTCATCACTACACCCGCAATAACCACGGAGAATCGTCGTAACCAACTTTTTGCTGCAAAACTATCCGGCGCACCAACATCTTCGCCAGATTCTCCCTTGATTCTCACAAATCCCCCAAGCGGAATTGCATTAATGCTCCACACGGTTCCGGTTTTCGCCTTCCAAGAGAACAATCGTGGCGGGAACCCAATACCAAATTCCTCCACCGTCATCCCCGCCTTTCGTGCGGCGATGTAGTGCCCGAGTTCATGCGCAAGCACCAAAACCGAGAGCAACGCGAGGAACAGAAGAATGGTCCAAAACATATGGGAAGAGTGTACACAATTTTCGATTATTTTTCGACTGCTGCAATGAATTGCTGCCCGCGATCCTCGAAATTGAGAAATTGGCCATAACTTGGGGATGCGGGGGAAAGGAGACAGACGGAGCCAGATTTGGCGTGCGCAACGACGTGTTGGACGATTTCAGTGAGTGTTTTCATTGAAATCGATGTACCGCCGACCGCTGCGATTGCGTCGGCAATGCGATCACCACCTGGCAAGATGTAGATTGCGATACCAAGATCGACCACACGTTGTGCAAGATCGGCAAAATGATAGCCACGGTCCTGGCCACCGAGAATGATGGCGCCGAGGTCTTTGTTGAAGACGTCGATCGCGGCAAGTGCGGATTGAGGAGTTGTAGAAATAGAATCGTTGATGAAATGAATGCCGTGATGAATACCAATGTCTTGCATGCGATGCGGCAGAGGCTGAAATGTCGAAAATGCAGACTCGACGACAGCGCGATCGATACCGAGAACATCGCAAACAGCAAGAACACCGGCTGCGTTTTCGCGATTATGTTCGCCGAGGAGCGTTAATGCATCCAACGAATGATCCGCACGATCGATGAACGGAATCGGGGTCGATCGAACACGACCAGCAAGATTGGCGAGCTGCGGAAATTTCTCGTTGTATACAAACACATCGCCCTCAATCTGCAGTTCTGCAATACGCGTTTTTGCGGCGTGGTAGCTTTCCACACTGCCGTGCCAATCCATGTGCTCTTCGTAGAGATTCACGATGAGCGCAATGTCTGGCGCAATTGCGAGATCGGCAAGTTGATAGCTCGACATCTCAAGAACGAAAATGGTGTCTGCCGTGTCGTCGACGTGTGCGATTGCAGGATCGCCGATGTTGCCCGCAAAGACGACGGGTCGACCAGACGTTTTAAGAACGTGAGCGAGAAGCGATGCTGTGGTGCTTTTTCCTTTCGTTCCGGTGATGCCGATAATCGTTCCCCTTCCTTTTCGCTCAGCAAGAAAAAGATTCGTGGATGATGTGAACTGCGCTCCGGCGTTTTGGAGGGCGATGACGTAGTCGCGGTGCCATGGGATTCCTGGGGATTTGATCACGATTGTTTCGGGTGTCGCCAGTGCGACTACGTCGGCAAGCGAGAGAAATTCTGGAATATCGATGGTTTTTTCGTCGGTGACGATGATCCGCGCCGCTGGAACATGCGATTTCAAAACCTCATGTATCGCTTTTCCTTCGCGACCATATCCAAGAATAATGACGAGTGCATTGGACAAATCAGCGAGACGCATAGACGAGAGCTTCATATTCTTCAGGCATTGCGTGTTCTTTTGACAGAGTTAATGCACCGTTGATCAACGCATCAATGTCTTTTCGTGTGGACATCACATCGGTTTCAAACCACTTCATCATCGGCGAATCTTCATATTCACCACGACCGTGAATGAGCGCAAATGCAGCGATAACTTCTTCAAACTCACCAACACATTCGAACGGCTTCATAGTTCCGTAACCAGTGAGATCCTTATACATCTGCAAAAGATCGGCGCGCACCAAAAGATCTTCACCAAACATTTCCACCATTTTTCTGCGAGGAATAAATGCGCCAAGCATCACAAACACAAATGCGCATTTTGGACACTTTCCGCACCATCGCGTGATGGATGGAGCTCCACCTTGTTTGTAATTTGTATTACAACTTGAAAAAACACCGAAATATTTTCCGTTTGCCGCGAATCTGCGTGCAATGTCCAGCTCGGAAAGCGGTCGGAGCAGACTAAAGATGCGAACGTCCGACGAAACGAATGACGAAATATAATTCTGCAGATCGAGCTCTGCCGCAATGCTCTTGCTATATTGGTGATTAATCACGACGCCATCGACTTCCGTGTTCCCCGAGTTTGCACTCCGTTCGTTCGCGAAAATGACATCACGTTTACCGTGGAGCAAGGCCACAATCGATGCTGCGATCCCGACATATGCGGTAATCGGAACATGACCATTCCACGCGCCGGACTTGTTGAGTTCGATAAGTTTTGGATCGATGGTGCGTGAAACGGAGAACAGTTTCGCGCCGACCTCGCCGGCAACTTCGCGGATACGTGCATGATTGCCGAACATAAACAGATCGAATGGAATATTCGCCGACTTCAGCATTTCGATCGCGACGAGAGAGTCCTTGCCGCCGCCGATGGGAACAATCGCGCCCGAAAGATTCGATGACTTCTTTTCGCTTCCGTCGTTGTGGGACATCGTCTCACTTCCGTCATTGCGAGGAGGGTAATCCCGACGTGGCAATCCAGGCCCACCAATCGGAAATTTCACATACTCCCGAAAATCTAAATCATTGCGGAAGAAGAACTCGCCAAGTCCTAACGTATATAATTTGTTCCAAAACTCCGCCTGTTCGGCAGACAACTCCCCCGACTTCACCACAATGGACGGTGGCAACTTCGCTTTGTAGTAGCTCACGCCGGCGATGAGGTGGAGTGTGAATAGTGCGAGATCAAGCATGGCCTCGATTCCCTCCGGAATTCCGGTTGAAGGAATTGGAAATACCAATCGCTCCACAAACTCCTCATCGTCAATCCCGTATTTCAGTAACACTTCCCCGCTTTCGCGATCAAAAGAATAGGATGTGAAGATGAATTGCCTTGCGGGGGAAATGATAAGGATCATAGACTTTGTACAATCGCGACAAGCGCGTCCCGTTCACGTTCCATCGTCTCACGATCTTTTGCCTCGACGGTAATTCGGATGAGTGGTTCGGTATTTGACTTGCGAACAAGGAACCACCAATCGTGATCAAATTCAAAACGCAATCCATCAATCGTAATGACGTTTGATGCCTTTAGTTCGTATTGTTCACGAATCACCGCGATTGCTTTGTCGCCTTTCTCTGTATGGATATTCACTTCGGCGCTGTTCGCATACGACCGCAACGGACGAACCAGGTCTGCGAACGTTCCTCCAAAATCCTTCCACGCAGAGAATATTTTTAAGAAAGCAAAGTCTATCGCTTCAAGATTATGAAATTCTGGAAAAAAGAAATGACTTGAAACCTCTCCACCAAGAATTCCAGCAACGTCATGCATCGTTTTGATGATTTTTGTGTTTCCAACTGGACACGGAACCGGAACTCCCCCATTCGCACGAATCGCATCCTCAAGTGCCCAGCCAGCATTAATGGAATATAAAATCTTCCCGCCAGGATTTTTGGAAAGAACATCTTTTGAAAGCACTGCAAGCGTGGAGTCGCCAGCAACAGAGAATCCCTCGTTATCAACAAACGCAATGCGATCCGCATCCCCATCAATGGCGACCCCGAAATCTGCACCAACTTCAAGAACCTTCTTTTTCAAATCTGTTAATGTCTCTTC
>CALRAI010000004.1 GCA_943350635.1 Candidatus Uhrbacteria bacterium | reverse complement strand
AGTGGAAAGCTGCCCATGTAGTGATGCTGGGCAACGAAGTTCCGTGTTGCTTCGTCTTCAATATCATCAATCACACCAGGAACGAGCTTGCCGGTCTGGCGATGGTGGACGAGGGAGAAGTGGCCAGCCATAACGGCAATCGGACCGGTGGCATTGAGAAGACGGGCAACGATGGTATCGATGACTTCGGTGGAAGAGTGAAGGAGCATGAGAACCTCGAAGGATGAGGGAAGTTGGTCGACGATGGTTTGCGTTCATCGCTCGACAAAACACTATAGCATTTTTTTGGCAATGTTTCAACTATTTTGCTAACATAGGCCAAATTCTGTAGCAAATTTTATTTGACAGATTATAAACTTCGCTGTATTCTGCCAAATATATGAGCCTCCAAACTGAAATCAAAACCATCTTCGTTCACCTCGGTCGAAGCGCGATTGAGGCCGAAACGTATCTCGCGGCGCTCTCTCTTGGATCGGGAACCGCAACACAGATCGCGCAAAAAACAGGAGAGGGAAGAACAAAAGTCTATTTTCACGTCAAAAAGCTAGTTCGCGACGGATTGTTAAAAGAATCTCGAAAGGGTCAGCTCCAAATCTTCATTCCGATTGCGCCGAGTGAGCTTTCAGGAAAAGTGAGCCAATGGGCGACGGATCTTCGAGGCCTTGTTCCGCAACTCGAAGCTGCGCAAAAAGCGTCTGCAGAAACACCGATGATCGAAGTGTCAGAATCACGAACTGGATACTTCAGGGTATACGACGAAATTTCTTCAATGCCAATCGGATCATTGTTTCGTGTTCTGCAAGGAAAAGCATCGATGGAGCAGGAATTAAAACTCCTCAGCCACGAAACCTGGAGCATTTTCTTTTCACGAATCGTTGACCGTACAATCAGCACAAAAGCGCTCTTCACCGAGGAATGCCAAACCGTGCCCCGAAGCTTACTTTCTTCGGAAAACTTCGAACGCATGCAGTCGCGAAAATGGAATCTTGCGCTGATGCCAGAATCGATTCTCAAGATGCAACAGCTCATGTTCATTTACCAAAATAAAGTGGCCTTCCTCTTCCCCGAAACCGCCCTCGTCATGACCATCACCCACCAAGGCATCGCAGACATTCTTGGCGCAACGTTCGATGCGCTTCATTCTTTTGGTGAAAAAACGGAACCGGTGTGGTAAGCAAAACGCCGAGCTCTGGAAAATCGTAAAGGTTCAGGAATAATGAAAACAAAACCGAGCCCGCAGATTTCTCCGCAAGCTCGGCCGTAACGTGCGCAATGTAACTCCTAGAGCCATGCCTTGAGCCATTTCACCCTAAGAACATAGTCGTTATAATTTTTTCGACATGCCCTTGGACCTTCCATAAACCGAATACTGCTTTCGAGGCTTTCGATGCTGTACGTGATTTGTCGTCGAAGAAGAGCTGCATTCTCATCCGAAAAACCACACAATCCAACACACTTCATCAAAGCAATGCGATCAAAAATCAAATCTCTGAAGCACTCGCGAATGCGAAGAACTCTTAAGAGCAAATCAATGTCCGTAGCCCTAGCAATTGCAGCGCGTTCTGCATCGATATACGGATTGTCTTCGTAATAAGCGGAAAGCAGCCTAGCAGACACTTGGGTCATGACGAAACGGTCCTTCAGCTCTTGATCCTGAATACGAGCAAAAGCCGCAGGAATCAGGCGCGTATCAAAATCGGGATGCATCACAAGAGCAGCAAACAACGACTGCTCTCGAATAAGACCGAGTGCTTCTCCGCGTAACTTCCCACCAGAATCAGGGTGCATCACGATTGCAGCGAGCACGTCTTGTTTATCGGTGATTTTACTAAGGTTAAACCGAGGGTTACGTATGGTGGCGTACATGGAATGGGGGTGATAGTGAGGAAACCCTGCCGTGTTGCGTACAATGAGGGCCGCAAGGCCACCGAATTCTTCCTGAACATACCACGAACTAGTTCTTGCACCATCATACGCTGCAGAAACAAGAGAACCGTCCTCAATACGGCACCCAGAAATCCAACGCATATCAATGGATTGGACGAGCATAAAATACCTTTCATCTACACAAATAATATCATCAACTTCTACATTTTCCGTACGAATACGTGTCGGATGAGTGCGAGATTGAAAAGGGGCATTTGTTTGAGTTTGAAGGAATGTCATTGAAGTACCTCGAAGTGTTGAAGAGTTCCGGATCCGAGAAGCCGACCATTCAGCTTCTGGGAAATGGGCGCGAGGAGAGATGAGTGCCATCTCAATCCTCGCGCTACGCTATCGTCCTGCTTTTGTCCCGCTAGAAAAAGTTCCAGAAATAACGGAGAGATGCCAAGAAAGAAACTTACCGTCATCGAATCCGGAAACTGATTTAGAAGTGCATAAATAACATTTCCGCAAGAATTATCAGGAATTTTTGCTCGGCCAATCACTTCGAAAGATTCAACATAATCAGAATATATACGAGGATCCGCATGCGCCAAAGCCATTTTAAGACCGTATTTGGAAACAGCCTCGTCATAATTTTCGTGCATCAGAACCATCGTATCGTGTTCAAGATCTTCAGCTTGTAAGTCTTTCACAATGAGAATGTTTATGTTGTTATTCCAAGGTGTTTTGCCCAAGTTTCATACCGCCAATCGGTGATCACTCTTGAACAAACCACAATACCAAAAATCCGCACTTTTGTCCACATCGTATAGACGTAATATTCATATAAAGCTTACTACATAAAGCTTTTTATGCTGTTGATGAACTGTTGACAACTTGCCCACGATGAGAGAGAATGAGGGAATAATCAGATTCTGGAATGAAATTTCAGTCATTCTGAGCGCATGCGAAGAATCTCTCGATGGAATAACTCCGAATAACCTACGAGAGATCCTTCGGCGTGCCTCAGGATGAATGAGAATCGGTATCTCAATCACATATGTCAAAACAAACGCTCGGAAAACTAGGGTTTAGCGACAAGGAAAGCGAGGTGTATTTGGCGTTGCTGCAGCACGGAGCGATGACTCCAGCGGAGATTGCGAAGTTAACGCGGATTAGTAGGCCAACCGTTTACAGTGTTTCGAAAGAGTTGGTGAAGAAAGGCGTTATTCTTGAAGATCTCGGCGGTTCTTCGCGATCACTTATCGCAAAACAGCCAGAGGATCTCGCTATTCTCGTGAATCGCGAACAAAAAGCACTCGACACAAAAAAGGCGACGGTGAATCAAGCTATTAGCGAACTGAAGAAAATCGCGCAGAGCTCGAAGTATTCAATTCCGAAGATTGTGTTTATTCCGGAAGAGGAGATCGAAAGCTATTTATACAAGCAAACGCCGCTGTGGAACGCGAGCATTCAAAAAACAAAAACGCAGTATTGGGGATTCCAAGATCCAAGCCTAGTCGAACACTATCAAGAATGGATTGATTGGTATTGGCAACAAGCGAATCCACCAAAATTACATCTTCTCAGCAACGAATCAGATGTCGAAGAGTCGATGAAAACAAAGGGCTACACTAATCGCCAGATCCGATTCTGGAACGGCGCAGCGTCATTCACCGCAACAACCTGGGTGATGGGGAGCTTCATAACCATGATCAACACCAAACAACACCCATACTCTCTTATCGAAATCCACGACGCAATGATGGCAGAGAACTTACGGCAATTGTTTAGTGGAATTTGGAATACGCTAGGATAGTAAAACTTGATATCGCAATTTGCGACATCAAGATTGGAGGTCACAATTTGCGACCTCCAATTCGATTCAGTATATTTTTAGTGGTAATCTAGTTCAAAACTTGAGGCGCCAATTTGGCACCTCAAGATCACAAATTGTGATCTTAAAAAATCTTATTGTTCAATAAATTTTCTATGGCATCACTATTACCGATAGAAATAATTGAAAATCGAATTTATGTTTTTCGAGGAAAGAAGGTCATGCTGGATAGAGACTTAGCAAAATTGTATGGACTTGAAACAAAAGTATTACTACAATCCGTAAAAAGAAACGTGGAAAGATTTCCTGAGGATTTCGCCTTTCGCCTTACAGAGAAGGAGTTTCACAACTTGAGGTCACAAATTGTGACCTCAAGTTGGGGAGGTCAACGCTACTTGCCCTTCGTTTTTACCGAACACGGCATCGCTATGCTTTCAAGCATCCTTAAGAGCAAACAAGCTATCGCCGTAAACATTCAAATCATTCGCACCTTCATCTATCTCCGAGATATGGCTATCGAACACTCCGATCTCCGCCTGCGCCTCGATTTCCTCGAAAAACAATACGACGAACAATTCAAAATCGTTTTCGATGCACTCCGCCAAACCATTGAGGACAGCGGAAAGAAAAGCGATATTCGATTCAAGGACAAACATAAATAATCTCTATGCGATTTGGCGCACACGTTTCGGCAGCGGGAGGGCTTTGGAAGGCGGGGCCAGCGGGCAAGCTTTTGGGATGTGAAGTGATTCAAATCTTTTCCCGTTCTCCGCAAATGTTCGCAGTAAAACCAATAAGCGACGAGGATGCAATAAAGTTTCGTGAGTCGATGAAAGAAAACGACATCAAGGACGTGTACATTCATGCACCATATATTGTAAATCTTGCTTCGGCGAAAAATACGACGCGTTTTGGATCCGTAAAAATTCTTCGTGAGGAACTCGATCGCGGCACACAAATTGGCGCAAAGGCGATTATGTTTCATCCAGGATCGGCGAAGGAAGTGGGGCAGGAAGCGGGCGTTGAAGCCGTCATCAAAGGACTCGATCGGATTATGGACGGATACGAAGGATCGTGTCAGCTCCTCATCGAAATCAGTGCTGGCGCAGGAGCCGTGATGGGAGATGAGTTCGAAGAAATCGCCCAGTTCATCAACGGCGCGAAACGCGGCAAAGAAATCGGCGTCTGTTTCGACACGCAACACGCCTTCGCATCAGGTTACGATTTGCGAACCAAAGAAGCGGTCAACCAGACTTTTGCGGACTTCGATCGCATCATCGGCCTCGATAAATTGGTCGCGTCACACTGCAACGACAGTAAGATCGAATTCGACGGCCACAAAGATCGTCATCAACACCTTGGACACGGCTTCATCGGCGCCAACGCCTTCAAATACATCGTCGAACATCCAAAACTCCAACACATCGACCTCATCCTTGAAACGCCATTCGATGGGGAAGAGGAACCAGGAAGCAGAGAAGAGGACATGGCGTTATTGAAAAGCTTGAGAAAATAATTATGCTCGTCAACGACAAAGTGTACGGCGAATTCGAAATTGTCGACCCTTGTGCAATCGCGCTCATTGAAAGCCCTGCGTTTCAACGACTATTTCACGTGAATCAAAACGGAGCAACGGTTCTAATGGATCCAAGTTGGAATACTACACGAGGAGAACATTGCATCGGCGCATATCAGCTATTACAGATATTTGGTGCAAGCAGGGAAGAGCAAATCGCAGGATTGTTGCACGACGCGAATCACCTCGCATTTTCACACGTTATCGACTATGTGTTTGACGACTTCATCGATCAAGAGGCGCACCATAAAGTGTTTGAAATTAATCCGCACCTTGAAGAACTTGCAAGAATCGTAGAAGGATTTGGAATTTCGAGGGACGTCATTTTTAACGAGGAACAATTTACGCTTCTAGAACAACCAAGCGGCGCGTTGTGTGCGGACAGAATCGACTACACGTTTCGCGACGGCCTCAACACACAACAAACAACGGTTGAAGAAATCCGCAACGTTTTCCTGAAGCACCTCGTCAATCACAATGGTGTTTTTGCATGTAACAATGCATACGTTGCCGATCGTTTTTCTAGACTCAGCATCGACACCGATACTATACGAGCAAGCCATTCCGGAGTTTCGCTGTTCTTCACGCTTGCTGCAATGATAAAGCGAGCACTAACCATGGGAATCATCGTAAAAGAAGATTTGCTTGGAACAGACGACGCAATTCTTGGAAAGTTGTGGGAATCGAACGATCCAGTCTTCGCTCTTTTCTTTCAATGGATCGCTGCAGGTGCCCCAATCGAACTTGGCGATTCCTCAAGTCCGATTGTGGCAAGAGAAAAGTTTCGCTGGATTGATCCGCTCGTCGTAATCGATGGAAAATTGATAAAAACAACCGCGCTGCTTCCAGGACTCAAAAAGCTCGCAGAACAAATGACCTATCTAAAATCAGCGCCCCGTTGCGTAAATCTCCCCAAGGAATTCGCTGCGATTCTCAAGGCGGAACAGGAAACATAGCTATCATGATGCCATCATGGAAATTGAATCGATTCGAATATGATAATCGCGGTTACTGTAAAACCAAATTCGGGAAAATCTCAGGTCGATGAGGCTAAGGATGGTTCGTTGATCGTGCGGCTGAAATCGGCGCCGGTTGATGGGAAAGCAAACGACGAACTCATAAAGCTTCTCGCAGAATATTTTAACGTCCCGCAATCAAGAATCCTTATAAAATCCGGAAAAATATCCAATAAAAAACTCATAGAAATCAGAGAGGAGTGAATTGTCCCCATCCGTGGCTTGCATCAATATTCTCGCTCGATATACTCCAAGCAAGAGGTTCCTTCGCCAGAACTCTAGTGGCGGAGGAACTGACTATTTTCAGAGCATTTCGCTCTGAATTTTTGTTATGGTGTATCAATTCCGCCCTCCGTCCACGGATGACATCGAAGAATACGAATCGCTCCTTTTGCAATTCCGAGCGGAACACCATCCTTCAAAATCGACTGTCGGCAATATTCGGAACATGAAGGATAGAACGGACAGAACCCATGCGGATACATCGATTTCATCGGACCATGGTCAAGAGAAAGCGTCTGTTGATAGATCACAATCGGCATCGTCGCAATTTGGCGGATGATGATTTGCGCGGTCATAACAATTTCGCGCGATGCAACGTGCCTTTCAACTTTGCTTCCTTTTGATGATAGTCCAATGGAAGCGCGGGCTTCGCCGTCAGCAAAATCACATCGAATCCCGGCTTAATCATGCTCATCATCGATCGCAAAATCTCCCGATATTGCCGACGAATGCGATTACGATCAACCGCCTTCTTACTCACCTTAGTGCCAACCACCACAGCGAAGCGCGAAAAATCAAGATCGTTTTTCACCATTTTCACCCCACAGGCATTATCAAAAGCCCCAGCTCTCGACTTGAGAACCTTTCCAATATCTTTTTCGTGCCGCAAACGATGATCCTTGCTGAGCATAGGGAAATGATACCAAAATCCGACCCTTACGAGTCGGATCTGGATGAATGGCCTACTAACGGGGACGTGCGGTGACGGTGAGTCTCTTACGGCCCTTGGCTCGGCGACGCTTTAAGACGATACGTCCATCCTTGGACTTCATGCGCTTCCGGAACCCGTGCACCTTTGCGCGTTGCCGCTTTTTGGGCTGATACGTTCGCTTAGGCATAAGTGGCAAGACTTTACGCCTTTAAGTATAGCATGTCAATCGGACATAGCGGCGAAGCGGATAGACGGGTGGCACCGCGGGAGGCCCCCATACGGAGCGCAGCTCGCACAGCACACAGACGATGGTTCTCAACAAACCTCACGTGCGAGTCGAGCACCGTAATGAGGTCCGCGGTGACAGGACCCGTCGAACGGCAAGTCGCTGCGTCGCAAAATCATTTTCTGCGATTCCCGCCCAAAATGTGCATAACATCGGCAGTTGTCCCCTTTTTTTGTACACTTATCCACACATTCATCCACTTTCTACAAACATTTGGCTAATAGCCGAAGCTTTCAATGCTGTGGATAATCACCTATGATGCCACAGAACATCCTCCTTTGGTCGATTTTGGGCTTGCAGCATCGAAAACTTTTTCATCGTACCGCTCAGTACGCTTCAAAAGCTTTTCTCGCCGCGCACCCAAACTCGCCGCAAATGAAAATGTTCTGATCGACTGAGGTGATAAATCTCGTCCTTGATGTGTCTTCGACTATGAATACTCACGAGCTCTGGGAAGCGGTCTTGGGTGAAATGGAGCTAAAAGTCAGCAAGGCCCACTTCACCACGTGGTTTCGCAAGACATTTGTATGCGACTACAAAACCGGAGAAGTGGTTATTGGCGTTCCCAACACCATCACCCAACAGTGGATTAGCAAGAAACACCACCGCGATATTCTCGAAACCATTCAAGGCATCACCAATCAGGCCGTTCGGAGCCTCACATATCGCGTCGCCACACGAACCGACGCACCTCAGCCCCTCATTCTTGAGGAAAAGAAACCCGCACAAACCAAGGAGAACGCGGAGGACTACGGATTTGTGCCCACAGGAAGTGCAGAGGTAGGCGGAACAGGAACTATCACCGTCAATCCGCAATACACATTTCAAACATTCGTCGTCGGCAAACAGAACGAGCTCGCTCATGCCGCGGCACAAGCAGTGGCTGCTCAACCCGGTCAAGCCTACAACCCACTTTTCATTTACGGCGGCGTCGGACTGGGAAAAACACACCTCCTTCACGCCATCGCCAACGAAATGCGCCGACGCAATCCAAATGTTCGCATTCTTTACGTAACCTGTGAGCGATTCACCAACGACTTCATCAACGCCATCCGATCCGGAAAAGGAAAGGAATTCAAAGATCGTTACCGCAATGTAGATCTTCTCCTTATCGACGACATTCAATTCATCACCGGAAAAGAAGGAACGCAGGAGGAGTTCTTTCACACCTTCAACGCGCTCCACCAAGAGCAGCGTCAGATCGTTATTTCATCCGATCGTCCACCAAAATCCATCACCAGTCTCGAAAAACGTCTTCAGTCTCGATTAGAGTGGGGAATGCTTGTGGACGTTGGCATGCCGGATCTGGAAACACGAATCGCAATTCTTCAACGCAAGTGTATCGAGAAGGCATTTTCACTCGATCGCGAGATCCTTCACTACGTTGCGTCGAATATTTATTCCAATATTCGCGAACTCGAGGGTGCGCTCAACAAAATCATTGCCATTCACCAGTTCCGCAACATCGCACCAACACTCGAAACAGTAAAACCAATCATCGCAAGTTTTGAATCGGAAAATGTACGGAAAACCGTGACTCCGCGCCAGCTTATTCTTATTGTCTCCGAATATTTCGACATTACTATCGACGATATTCTTGGAAAATCTCGAGAAAAGAAACTTGCGTTCCCTCGCCAAATCATCATGTATTTGATGCGAGAAGAGATGAAAACGTCGTATCCCGCCATTGGCGATGAGCTTGGTGGACGCGATCACACCACAGCAATGCACGCATACGGAAAGATCTCCGACCTCGTAAAAACCGATGAAAAACTTCAAAAGGATCTCGAGCTTATTAAGCAGAAGCTCTATGCGGGATAACATGTGAACAAAAGGGGACATCCCTGTGAATTGTGTATGAACTGGGGAAAAGCCCGTAGATAACCAGGTGTAAATCCCTGGGGAAAACGGTAGGATAGATGGGGGACGAAAAGCAGAACAAAATCAACATCAACGAGTTGCACACAGCTCAATCACAATCATCCACACGTTTCGTCCACCGCAGAAAATCACGGATCGCTATACTGCCGCAGGCGCAGATCGATTATCCACTTCATACACACCCCTTACTGTTACTACTGTTCTTATATAGATATTAATTTCCTGATTGTGAAGCTCTCTTGCACGCGAGAAAATTTGTATCAAGGACTCGCTATCACGAGTCACATCTCTGGAAAGAATGTGAATTTGCCCATTTTGAATAACGTTCTGCTTCGAGCCGATATCGGAGGTCTTAAACTCACCGCAACAAATCTTGAACTCACCATCACCTGTACCATTCGTGGAAAGGTCGATCAACCGGGGGAATACACGCTTCCATCAAAGCTCTTTGCAGATTACGTGAATCTTTTACCGAATGAGCGTGTCGATCTCGATCTTCTCGATCATGCGGTGTCGATCGTGTGCGAAAAGACGAAAACAAAAATTAACGGCATTCCAGCAAATGAATTTCCATTGATCCCTCCAGTTACCGGTGGCGTACGATTCCTCGTTCCAGCCGCCGCCCTCGACGCAGCACTCGGTCAGGTGCTCTTTGCCGTAGCAACGAACGAAGCTCGACAAGCACTCACCGGCGTATTCATGCACTTCGATGGGTTGAATAAGCAGCTCATTCTTGCTGCAACTGATAGCTATCGACTCGGGGAGAAGATTATCGCTCTTGGAGAATCGGCAGAAGGCGAGCGCAAAGCGATCGTGCCTTCACGAACGCTCGGGGAATTGCGACGAATCCTCAGTGTGCTGCGCGATAGCGTAGAAAACCCAGAGAACATCGACGTTGAGCTCACGGAAAATCAGATTGTATTCCGTTACGGTACCGTTGAACTCTCATCGCGGACGGTAGAGGGAGTATATCCCGATTATCGACAGATTATCCCCAAGTCGTCGTCCACGGAGATTACCATCGATAAATCCGCATTTGCTCAAGCAATTAAAAGAACGAGCCTATTTTCAAAGGCTGGTCTGTTCGACGTGCGTCTCGAGGCGAATCCCGTCGATAAAACAGTTACACTTTCGGCAACGGACGTTGGTCGAGGAGAAAACACCGTTACCGTGGAGGGCGAAATGACTGGCGCCGTAAACTCCGCAGTGCTCAACTTCCGGTATCTTCTGGACGGTGTAAATGCCATGACTTCCGAAAAAATCGTCCTCAAATTTATCGACGCCATGCAGCCATGTGTCGTTACTCCGTTTAATTTGCCCGACGAAAAATATCTCTACATCGTGATGCCAATTCGGCAATAGTTTCTTAGGCTGTACTCGTTCGATTACACCAGGTCTCGGCAACTGCGTAAAAATCGAGCTGCGATGTTGTATACTGTTCCCATATGGCCATTGGGAATGAACAAACGTTGTTGCGTCGAAATGCTCTTGAAGCAGAATTGCAAGAAGAATCAAGGGGATATCGCGAAATCCGTGCGCTCGCGCAGGAGCAGATTGGAAAATTACTTGGCGGGGCGGCGGAGCTCACCCCAGAGGAGGAGCACGCATTTTTTCTGGAAGCTCAGGGAATAATGAACGCCGAAATCGGCGAAGTTGTGAATGGTGGAACAGGCGCAAATATTTTGACGACAGTCGAAAACATGGAGCGATTTGCTGCGCAGCTTCTCAGACGAAAAAATCCCACACTCCACACACTCCAGGTATCTCGTGATCGAAACACGGAGGACATCGCCGCAGCAGAGCAGCTTATTCAGGAAATACGGATCAAACGATTCGATCGCATTGTTGCGCTACGAGACATCTTGGACGATGAAAATACGAGCGATATCGACCGTGCAGCCGCAGCGAAAGAATGCTGTGGACTTTTGGAAGAGGAAATAAGTTCAGCCCGAGCAGACGGAGACGATGTTGCTGCCTCCAATCATTCAATGCTTTTGGAGCGCGTTCGAGCGCAGGGCGGGCCGTCGCAGGAGGCAATAGACGAAAGCGAAAAAGATACATCCGAAAGTCTTGCTGCTGAGCTCGTGACTATTGGAGAAGTGCGGGTTGGAGATGCGGCCTTTATTACAAAACAGCTCTTAATGCTTCTTCGGGAACATCGGGGAAATCCAAATGCGCAAGGACTCGCAATGAGAGCAGTACTGTGGAACTACAAAAAGGCAGGAAACACCCAAAGTGTATCCAAACACGACATTGATCCAAAGTCAGCGTTCGTGGGTCGATAGCATTGACGAAACGCGTAAAACTCCGCTACAGTAAGCGGAGTTCTTGGAGATTCTCATGCAAGAATTGGTTCACACGAGTTCGGTTCAACGGATAAAAAAACAAATGTCAGCGAACGATGCGAGCGCGCTTCGACGCTGGGAGCCTATCGACAGGTTCCTTGTGCGCGCGGCATCGCTCTTCGATCGCTCGGTACGGAACGGACAGGCCCGGTCGCTCTCCGTCGCATGGCTGCCGGCGTGCGCCATTGCAGACATGCTTGCGGAGATGGCTCAACGGCGGGTAAAAAAATCGCCAGAAGTGAGCCAAGCAAGTCTCTGGTTCCTCGCAATGGCATACCTCGAGGCACGAAAGACGCCACGGTACCGGTACGAGCTCGACAGCAACGAGGAAGAATACCTTCGGTGGATGTTCCCAGAGCACACCGCCGAGGATCCCGACGAAGTGCTCGCTCCACGCCACCTCGTGGGCCTGTATCTCTTCGATCGCAGGGGTTGGGCGCCAGACTGGTTCCAGCCCCTTCCCGAAGCGTAGCAGCCTCAGTACGCACGCCAACCACGAACGCCCCAGCAGCCGCCGGGGCGTTTCGAATTTATAGGACCGGCACTATTGGTGGCGTAATTACGACGCCTTCTACAGGAATCCCTGTTGCTGCCGGCGCAGGCGTAGTAACAGTTACAATCACCGGACTCGATTCTAGGGTGCTACCGGTGGGGGTTGCAGCGCGGGCCACAAGTTGGTAGCGGGCACTAGTAGAGATATTCCACGTAATACTTGTAATTGAAGAAGGGGTGTTTGTACTGCCGATCATTTTCGTTTCACCGGTCCAGAGATTTTCCGCGGTTACCTCAAGATAGTTGATATCGTTAATATTGGGGACTTCCACAACCACATTGTATGCAGTTCCAGTATTGTCGATTGTTTGATTAGAGAACGGATTCGTAATATGGAACGTTGCGGTATCGCCGGCAGCTTCGGTGATGGTTATGGAAACGCTATCGCTCGCACTATTGTCCACGTCGTCGTAAATGGTGGCGCCAAGAATATGATCGCCGACGGTTACCCAACTTGGAAGTACGAAAGTGTCCCCGTTCATGTTGTGGCCAGTGGAAACCACCGAGCCGTCGATAGTGTATTCAACACGAGAGAAATTCCGACGAACCGATGCATTAAGCACGGTGCTGATTGTTCTCTCAAACGACTCGCCGCTTGTGGGGGAAGTGAAATGAAGTGTTGGTGCATTCTGTTCTGTGTGAACATCATCAGTTTCCGTTGGAACGTCTTTACACGTTGTGAGCACCGGTTCGCCGGGCTTGAGTGATGCGTTGCGTTTGGCGATCCATGATTGCACTGCGCCTTCCCACGCCGAATAGTCGGGGTTAACGGTGGGATCGGCTGGGGCGGGTCCACGAGGATCAGCAAGGGTCACGTAATGCAAAATGGTGTGGAACTCCCCGCAGGTTTCCAATTTCTTGAATCGCTCTGGTGTAAGGGCTGTCGCAAGCTTTCCGCTAGAAGTATCAATTGTATACGTACTTGTTGGAATATTCCCGTCCAACATATTTTTCCCAGTTTGTGCGATTGTTGCTGCGGGGAACTGTTCCACTGGAGTGCTGTCGAGCGCTTTTTGCATAAAGGTCTTCCACAGTGGCGCAGCAACAAAGACGGCCTCAGCGTTTTTATACATTGTCGTACCATCGGTATTTCCAATCCACACGCCAGCAGCAAGCGACGGTGTGTAACCCATCGTCCACGCATCGTTGAAGTCGTTCGTTGTTCCTGTTTTTGCAGCAACAGGACGACCAGGAAGCTGAAGCGCACTATTCGTACCGAAAATATAGGCTCGCGCATTGTTGTCTGAGAGTACGTTGCTCACCGTGGCGGCAAGATTCGCATCGATGACGGACGTACCAACGTGATCCTCCGCTTTCCATTCCTCAAGCATGACGCCAGTAGAATCCGCGACGCTAACAATGCCCGTTGTTGCATGCTGAATACCGTTGTTCGCGAAGGTTCCGTATGCGCGAAGATGGTCGATGAGCGTAACCTCTCCACCACCAAGCACGAGGGAAAGTCCAAAACGCGATCTATCGCCAAGCGTGGTGTATCCCATGCGCTCCAGGAAGGTAATGCCGTTGTCCACGCCAACGAGTGCGAGCGTTTTAACGGCGGGAATATTTAACGAGCCTTGCAGCGCCTTTCGCATGGTGACATAGCCATGTTCTCCATTATCAAAGTTTCGTGGTTCATATGGCCCGGTGGTGCTAGGGAATGTGGTGTTCACATCCCATAAAATAGTGTTTGGCGTATACCCTTTTTCCCACGATGCCGCATAGATAAGCGGCTTCATGCTGCTTCCCGGTTGGAGCGGACGTTCGGTAACATTTACCTGGCCTTGAATTTCGTCATTAAAATAATCCGCGCTTCCAACCATGGCAAGAACCTGTCCGGTTTTAGGATCTATCGCAAGAAGTCCTGCATTATTAAAGCCAAAGGCGACGCCTTTTGTGTCGACGGTATCTTTAACCGCAGCCTCCGCAGCCATCTGCTTGTCGTAATCGAGAGTGGTGATCACCTTAAGCCCGCCTGTTTCTACCTCGCGTTCCGTGTACGTTGTTTCAAGCTGATCCTTCACCCAAAGCACAAAGTGTGGCGCGGTGATATTCGTGAGCTTTGCAACGACGGGCGTTTCTTGTGCCATTGCGGCGAGCACTTCGTCGTGGGTTGCGTACCCAAGCTCTTCCATGCCTTCCAGAATCCAATCGCGACGTTCATTGAGGAGTTCAGGATCCCGCAAATACCTACTTGGCTGCTTTGGCATTGCCGCAAGTGTTGCAGATTCTGCGAGCGTTAAATCTTTCACGTCCTTGTTAAAATACGCCCAGCTTGCAGATTGCACCCCGTAATTGGTGGCGCCGTATCCAATTTGGTTCAGATACAAACTCAGAATCTCCTCCTTGGTAAATTTCTTTTCCACGGCGTAGGAGAGTAAAATTTCCTTTATTTTTCGGAGGAATGTTTTGTCCAAGGTTAAAATAACATTTCGCACCATTTGCTGCGTAAGGGTTGATGCTCCCTGTGCCTTACATCCACACTTAATATTTTCGTAGACAGAGCGAGCAATACTGAGGTAGTTGATACCATTGTGGTTATAAAACTTACGGTCCTCTGCGGTAATTGTGGCGTTAATAAGGTCCTCTGGCATTTGTTCAAATGGAACAACGGTACGCTTTTCATTTTTTGCAATTTCGTAAAGCAGGTGCGTTCCAGTTCGATCGAAGATTTTTGTGGACTGGGCAACATCGCGGTTCATGATGTCGTCAGCAGAGGGGAGGGTTTGTGCGACCCAAAGGTAGCCAAGAAAGAGGAAGAGTCCCCCCAGCAAAACGAGTGCAATTCCTCCAAGAATAATGTTTTTAATCATAGAACCTTTAGTAAAAGCCTTCCATCGGTGAAGGAATGCGGCAATGTAAGGATTTTTGTGAAGGTTCGCACGATATTTGCCGTAGCGCTGCATAGAATATTCGAAAATGTTTGACGGTACTTGCATCATACGCGGTGCTGAAGAAAAGGGCAAAAAAACAGTGGATAAATTTGGCTTACATTAGCCAAAAAGATACGAAAAAACGTTGACAAAATGCCTGCAAAATGCTATACTGTTCGCATGAAAAATTCGGCAGTAAAAGCCGTTTTTTTATATCCTATGTTCAAACGCCTCAAAACGATCCTCAAACGTTCTCCGGTAGAAGTGGCCACGCTTGGTGTGCTGATGCTTTGTGCGGGATACTTCGTCCTTCCTTCCGCTGCTCGTGCCACGGCGTCTGCATTTTCTGTGAATCGGGCAACAGAACTGGAAATTGCTGCAATGCAGAATGCAACGTTGCCGTTTGGTGTTTTGCCTACAGCGGATCTTCGAAATCCTTCATATACGCTGCATGTAACGGCATCTGCGTATAA
Source organism: Candidatus Uhrbacteria bacterium (assembly GCA_943350635.1). Lineage (GTDB taxonomy): Bacteria > Patescibacteriota > Patescibacteriia > UBA9934 > UBA9934 > CAIKHN01. The sequence goes on along the minus strand of CALRAI010000004.1, from coordinate 36,759 downwards.
CAGCGTTCCAGAACAAACCGACGATACCCCCTTTATTACTGCGTCGGGAACGCACACGCGCCCTGGGGTGATCGCGGCAAACTTCTTGCCAATGGGAACGTTAATTAAGATTCCTGCATATTTCGGTGACCAGGTTTTTACCGTGGAAGATCGTATGAACCCACGGTACGACAAGCGAATCGATATCTGGATGGAGGAAATTCACGACGCGCGCCAATTCGGTGTACGAACAGTGGCGATCGAGGTGTATCGAAAATAAGGAAGAAAAGGGCTCCCGCATTGTCGGGAGTCTTTTTTTGGTCTAAAATACTTGTATATGAAAAGACTTCTCTTCGCGGCTGGAACGGCAGTGCTCCTGATGACGGGTGCAGGATGTTCCTCGGGCATAATGTCGTCCATCACCGGGAGCGATACGGTGGAGGGAAAATGGGATCTCGCATTCGATCTTCCATCGGGTTGGGTGCAGGTTGAAGGATACGCGCAGCCAAACACAGAACTCCCAACGCTTTCGGAGGACGTGAACCACACCATGGAAATGATCACGCTTCAGAGTACAAATAAACCAATCGCGCGAACCACAACTCCAGCTGCATCAATTTCCGTAGAAAGTTACGTCACAACGAACTACACAAAAATTGACGTCGACACACTCGATCCTCGCAGAGCCATTCCAAAGGACGCAGAGGATCTTGGCAACGGATTCTTCAAAGCGGCCCCTGTAGTAAAAGACTGCGTTCCCGGTTCCTGTACCACAACCTATTATTTCAAGACCGCCGACGGTGCAAAGTATATGTTTACCGTATGGGTAAACGGTCAGGATGAATCGGCTGCACGGTCGGTGATTCTTTCCGCGAAAGTCGTCACGCAACCAACAGACACTGTTCCCGCAGCAACAACAGGAACAGTGCAGACGAAATAATTTCACGAAATTGTCATCCCCGCGCAGGCGGGGATCCAGGGCGCTCCAAGAAAAATACTCCGATCACTCGGAGTATTTTTCTTGGAGGCCGTGGCCAGATTCGAACCGGCGTATCGCGGTTTTGCAGACCGCTGTGTTAACCACTTCACCACACGGCCAGGGTGGGGCTTCCGTATTTGGTCTATTTTCGACTCAGATCATCGGAAACTTCTTCAACGTACCGAGAAAAGTACGTCTCAGAAGCTTTCCTCGATCTTCATCGAAACTAGCCTCAAATACGAAACCCCAGTACTGCCAACCGACCGAATCGTATCAGAACCCGGGCGTCGAGGCAAAAACGAATTGCGCTATACTTCCCTCATGTCGGAGGACGATGAAAAAGTGAAGCACAAACTCACGTGGCGTGAGTTTTGGTTGATGTTGGGGCCAAGTATAAAGAAATATCTTGGTCGTTACGTTTTTGTTATTGGGTTCATCGTTGTTGCTTCGTTAGCGCAGGTTGCTGAGCCTATCGTGTACGGGAGAATTATCGACGTCTTGTTCGTTGGTGGGCCGGATCTTTTTTCACGTATTCTTCCGTTGGTCGGTATTTGGGCCGGAGCATTTCTGTTGAGTATTGGATTATCACAAGGCGCACAGTTGCTGGGGTGGTGGATCGGGAATCATGCGAGCAACGATTTCATGTATCGAGCATTGCGGAAGATGTTGTACTGGGACGCGGATCGATTTGGGAAGGATTCAAGTGGTGCAATATCAAAGCGATTAGATAAAGCGTGGGAAAAATCGTTTGATGTGAGTGGAAGGTTATTGCCGGACGCGCTCCCATCGATGGTAACGTTCATTTGTGTATTCATAAGCGGCCTTGTACTGGACTGGCGCATGACAATAGCGGCGCTCGCAACGATTCCTTTTGCAATGTTTCTCACGTTTGTGGTGCAGCGAGGAACGGAGAAGAAACAAGAAAAACTCATGGAATCCTGGGAAGCATTGAGCAAAAGCATTCACGAAACACTCACCAACATTCTTCCCATTAAGATTTTTGCCGGTGAAGAACGTATTGAAAAAAATCAAAGAAAAGCAATAACCGAGGTAACATTTCGGCAAAATACCTTAAACTATCTTTGGGCATGTTTGGGAGCCGGAAATGGTGTTGTACGCTTGGGGTCACGTATCATCGTTCTTGTGACTGGAGTATGGTTTATCGCGGAAGGATCGTTAACGGTAGGAAAAATGGTGACGTTTTTAGGAATGCTCAATTACATTCTTGCACCATTCGATTATCTTCTCGCCGACATCATGCGAAGAATGGGGGAGGCGCGTGCAGCATTTGCACGATTGGCCAAAGATTGGTTTGAAGAAAATCAGATCAGAGAGGGTAATGCACCACGGAGACTCAAGAATGTGAAGGGCGAAATACAATTCGATAGCGTTCGGTATCGGTATTCGGGAAAGAAGGATGACGCGATCCAGGATCTGTGCCTTACGATTGCGGCGGGTAGGAGTTTGGCGCTCGTTGGCCGTTCAGGAAGCGGGAAGAGCACATTTGTAAAATTTCTGAATCGATTCCTTGATCCCGCAGACGGAAGGGTGAGGATCGACGGGATCGATATCAAAACAGTAAAGATGGAAGATCTGCGCAACGCTGTCGGCATCGTCCAACAAGACACAGTGTTGTTTAACGATAGTGTGCTGAACAACATTCGGTTTGCGCAACCGAAAGCATCGAAGGAACAGGTCATGGCGGCGTGTAAAAAAGCGCAGGCACATGAGTTCATCATGAAGTTGCCCAAGAAATACGACACCATCGTCGGTGAACGTGGGGTGAAATTAAGCGGTGGTGAGCGCCAGCGATTGAGTTTGGCGAGGGTCTTTTTATCGAACCCGCCGATTTTGGTGTTGGACGAATCGACGAGCGCGCTCGACTCGGAGACGGAATCCAAGGTGCAAGAAGCATTGCGAGAAGTGATGAAGGGAAGAACCACGATCGTCATCGCACACCGGCTCAGCACCGTCTACATGGCCGACAGTATCGTCGTCCTCGATGCCGGAAAAGTGGTAGAACAAGGCACCCATGCCGAACTCCTCAAGAAAGGTGGCATGTACGATCGGCTGTGGAAACTGCAAAGTGGAGGATATTTGCCGGAGTAGAATATTGTGACAGGATGCTGAATTCGTTGTATTCTCGAAATATAGCCTACAGAATATGAATAAAAATATTGGACTTGCGGTATTACAAAAAGACGTTGAAAAATACGCAAAACAAGTCTCAAAGGGGCATTCTTTTGTGGTAACGAAGCGATCGCGCCCATTGTTTAAGATTGTTGCGTTAACCGATGAGGTCGATGAAGACAATGACGAAAAATGGGAGACGGTCGTTGATTTTACGAAATTTTATAAAGGTGGAATTCCTGCAAAAGAACTTGCTCGTCGGCTAAGGGCGATGAAATAGTATGGTGGATAAAGTGGAGAAGCTTTTGCGAAAGCTCGTTTCAAAACAACGAGATCGTGTTCTTGAGGTTATCGATCGAATTATCGTGGGAGATCTTTTGGGGTTGGATGTGAAGAAGCTGCAGGATGTTGATGATAAATATCGGGTTCGCATTGGTGACTTTCGAATCATTTTTCGAAAAGTTTCGGAGACGCAAAGCAAAATCATCTCCGTTGATCGTCGTTCAGAATCAACGTATCGAGATGTGTAGTAGAATATCGAAACTATGACTCAACTCGACGCTCTCGATATTCTCAAAACAGGAGCCAACGTATTTCTCACCGGTCAGCCGGGTTCAGGAAAAAGCCATACTATTCGCGAATACGTGAAGTTTTTACAATCGAGGGGCGTTTCTCCGGCAATGACGGCGAGTACGGGAATCGCGGCAACGCATATTAGTGGGATGACGATTCATTCGTGGAGTGGATTAGGTATTCGGAAATACATCACACGCCGTGAATGCAAAGAAATGCAGACGAACAGTGCGCTGATGACGCGCATGAAAAAAACACAAGTCCTCATCATCGACGAAATTTCCATGCTCGATGCGGCGATGCTGGACTCAGTCGATCTCATGTGTCGCACACTGAAAGATTCTGACGCTCCGTTCGGTGGAATTCAGATTGTGCTCGTTGGTGACTTTTTTCAGCTCCCTCCAGTCACGCGTTTTGACGAGCCGCCTGCACGATTCGCATTTTCTGCGCGGTCCTGGGCCGATGCGAATCTCACTGTGTGTTATTTATCGGAACAACATCGTCAGGAGGATCCAATATTTTTAAACATTCTTACCGCACTTCGTTCGGGATCGCTCACCGAGGATCACATTGAGAGTCTGCGCGACCGTCGCAGAATGTCGGAGGACGCCGATATCACAAAACTGTATTCCCACAATGCGGACGTGGATCGCATCAACATCGATCGCCTGCGCAAGCTCGGCGGCAAAGAAAAAACATATACAATGACGAGTTCTGGAAGCCCGAAGCTCGTCGAGCAGATGAAGAAGGGGTGCTTGTCGCCGGAAAAATTAACCGTCAAAATCGGCGCTCGGGTGATGTTCACACGAAATAATCCAGCAGAAGGATACGTTAATGGATCGATTGGGGACGTCGTCGACTTTGATGGCGAGACGAAATATCCCGTCGTGCAAATGAAATCGGGCCGCATGATTTGTGTGCAGCCTGGCATGTGGAGCATTGACGGTGATAACAACTCTCCCATTGCGCTACTCAGACAATTACCATTGCGTTTAGCATGGGCAATGACCGTTCACAAAAGCCAAGGAATGTCCCTCGATGGCGCATTCATCGATCTCGGCACCGCGTTTGCATACGGCCAGGGCTACGTTGCGCTTTCTCGCGTTCGATCGTTGGCTGGGCTGTTTCTTGGTGGCATCAACGAACGTGCGCTAGAGGTCGATCCCAATGTGTTAGCTAAAGACGAAGAATTTTTAGCACAGTCACTCGCGGCGGAATCGATTATTGGAAATCGATCAGAGTCCGATCGTATCGCGGACGCCGATGCATTTATCAAGGCGTGTGGCGGCAAGAAAGAGCCAGTGGTTCGCGAAACCATCGATGCACTCGCAAATTACTTTCCATCGAAACCCGCAAAGAAAGCCAAAGAACCAAGATGGACGGAAACGCTTGCGCTCATCATCAGCGGCAAGTCGATCATGGATGTTGCAAAAGAACGATCGCGCACCGTCGGCACCATCGTCGGCCATTTGGAAGAGGTGCAGTCACTCGATCAGCTTTCTTCCGATGTATTCGATCGGTTAAAGAACAACGTAACAGAAATCCACTCCACCATTGCACCCGTCATCATCGAGCTCAAAACCCGCGGTCGCTTCCTCCGCCCCGTCTTCGACCACTTCCAAGGAAAATACTCATACGACGACCTCCGAATAATCCAGTGGATCGTAGAAAGCGAAAGGAAATAACAGCGTTCATTTCGTTTCCATTCCGTTCCATTCCGTCATTGCGAGAAGCGTAATCGCGACGCGGCAATCCAGGATAGTTAACGTCATCGTATTGTGAGCATTTCATTCCTTGATTCGAAATCACGTTTTCCTTCGAGAAGAGCCCGAATATCATTGACGTGGGTCTCGAGATAGATCGAGAGATGTGGCGTATCGACGAGTTTGAGAGCTTCTTCCAGCGTAAACCATTCAAGCTTCTGTCCTTCGTGAACAAGATATATTGATGCAAACTGTCCTTCGGTAACGGGAACAAAATAGCGATGAACAACGCTACCGTCGGCGTAAGTGGTAACCCCAGTCTCGATAAGGTCGGTAGCGTCGAGATTGATTTCTTCCTTTAGTTCACGAAGCATCGCTTCTCTTGGCGTCTCGTCCTCCTCAATGGCACCACCCGGCGTATTCCATTTGTTCGGGTTCGCGATTGCAGGATTATTATCCCGAAGCACAAGGCATATTTTTCCTTGATAAACAACAATAGCTTTTGCTCCAGGTTTGCGCATAGACACACGTTCAATTTCAAAAACCGACAATCATCGACCTGACCCCATCATCAGCTCTCCAAAATAATCCGCATCACGACATCAAGCTTCATTGCGCAGAGGTTTTTTGGAATAACGGTGGCAATCTTTTCGACGATTGCGGGATCCATGGCGGCAAAAAGTTGTTCGCGATTCACTTCGGGTACGCAGAGCATCGCGGCAGAATGACCTGAACTCAGAAGTTTTTCGATAGTTTTCGAAATCTTTTTCGCCAGGGCAATGATTTGTGCTGCCTTCTGCGCCTCGAAGTCGTCCATTTCTGCGATCTTGATCGTGATCTCATCAAGTTCGGTCACCTCTCGCCCTTCAACCGAAAGCACCCGAGCTTTTTCGGTGTTCGTCAAAACGATGACGGTTTTTTCGAGAAACGGAGAATAATGGACAGAAAACTCCATATAGAAGGATTCTAGCACATGTTCTGCTCTGGCATGATAAAATACTGCATATGATCGGAGGAGGTGTGTGGTCGAAGCTTCGAGAAAACGTGCGCGACGTGGTGTTTGGGCTGGAGGACAGCCTTGTTTCGACGTTGGGAACCATTACCGGTGTGGCGGTTGGCACGCACAATCCTTTTTACGTGGTGCTCACCGGCGTGGTGCTGGTGTGTGTGGAGGCGGTATCGATGGCCGCAGGAAGCTATTTATCATCGAAATCAGCAAAAGATTTGTACGACGAACGGGCGCGGCAGGACCATGCTCGAGTATTGCACGAGCGAGTTTCCGACATCGAGTCGCTTCACGATCTGTTCCAACGGAAGGGATTTTCAAAATCGGAGATCGATATTGCGGTTGCGGCAATTGGTCGTGAACGGAAGCTGTGGCTCAAAGAAGTCTCTCGATGCGAATATCGCTATGCACCAAGCGTGAGCGCGTCGCCGATTATTGCGGCAATGTTTATGGGCGGCTTTTATGTGCTTGGCGGCTTTTTCACGTTGGCACCATATTTCTTATTCCCGATTGATATCGCGATTCCGCTTACGATTATTGTTACATTAGCTGCCCTATTTGGTGTGGGCGTTTTGAAAGCAAAACTCACAGGAACAAGCGTGCTTCGCTCTGGCGCAGAAATGTTCGTTATTTCTACGAGTGCCGCGGCGATCGGTTACGGACTAGGAGTTATTGTTCCAATGCTTTTTCACGCATCAGCTGGCGTCTAGCGTATGTTTCGCACCTTTGGAAAAACTCGAGCACCAGAATTCCCTAAGGGTTTGTGTTGGCTGAATTCGGAGCCACTCACCATGAAGCAGCTTCGCGGCAAGTCGGTGCTCATCGACTTCTGGACGTATTCGTGTGTGAATTGTGCGCGAACTGTGCCAACGATACAAAAAATGCACAAAATGTACGCTTCGTTCGGACTCACGGTGATTGGCGTGCACTCACCAGAGTTTGATTTTGAAAAGGACGAAGCAAACGTGCGTACAGCAATTGCGGAACTCGGCATCGAATATCCCGTTGTTCTCGACAATGATTTCAAAATCTGGAATCTGTTCGCAAACCGCGTGTGGCCGCATGTTTTCCTTGTCGACCGAAAAGGAACGATCGTGTTCGACCACGCCGGTGAAGGCAGTGCTGGAGCAATAGCAGCAGCAATCCAATCGGCGCTTACAGATGCTGGGGCAACACACATGCCGATTGTTGCGCCAGACAGAACAGTGGAACGTGGCGTATGTCATCGCACCACGCCGGAAACGTATCTTGGATATCTTCGTGGTTCATTGGGCAATGCGCACGACATTCTTCCCGATTCGGAGGCGGCATTCAACGACGATGCCGATCATGAGGACGACGCGCCGTATCTTCATGGGCACTGGCGACAGTCGTCGGAATACATTGAGCACACGCGATCGCTTCCGTCAGCAACAGAGTTTCTCCGCATCCAATACAGCGCATTCGACGTGAATCTTGTTATGGGTGCACTTGATAATCGGGAAGCGGTTATTGACGTTACTCTCGACGGAAAGCCAATCCCCGCCACCATGGCAGGAACCGATATCGTCATCGACGAATCAGGAAAAACACACATTCATCTTACGAATCATCGGATGTATTCTATTGTTCGTGGCGATCATTACCACAGCGCCACGCTAAAATTGAACGTGAAAACCGCAGGTGTACGAATGTATGCCCTCACATTTGGCGGATGCCGATCGTGAGTATGAAAAAGCGAATCTACCTCGATCACGCCGCCGCAACACCACTTTCCTCAGTGGCGTGGATGGCTATGGAACCGGTATTACTTGCGGAAGTGGGGAATCCTTCCAGCATTCATCATGAAGGCGTGCGCTCATCGAATATTCTTCGTGCATGTCATGAATCGATCGCACAATGCATTGGTGCGCACACAGACGAGATTGTGCTCACATCCGGTGCAACAGAGTCGATCAATCTTGCAGTTTTTGGAGCGCTAAAGGCGGCATCGATGCGCGGAAAACATGTCGTCACCGTTGCCACCGAACACGCTGCAGTACTTGGCGCACTTCGTGCCGCTGGTGCGGACGTAGCCGTCCTTCCCGTTGACGATCGCGGCCACGTTGATGGGGAATCGATCGTTGCAGCACTTCGACCGGACACCGTTCTCGTATCGGTAATGATGGCGAATAATGAGATCGGCGTTGTCCACGACATTCATCACATCGGGAAAGCAATCGATGCATGGCGGAAGAAAAATGGATCGGTGTACCCACTCTTTCACTCCGACGCGAGCCAGGCACCGAATTATCTTACGATCGACGTTGCGTCGCTTCACGTTGACCTTCTCACGCTGTCGAGTCCAAAAATATACGGTCCAAAAGGCGCCGGCGCACTCTTCATCCGTAGAAACACTCCGTGGTCTTCTGTGTTCGGTGGTGGCAAACAAGAATCCGGTCGCCGACCCGGCACGGAAAATATTGCCGGAGCGGTTGGCTTCGCATCGGCGTTGGTCGAGACAACGGAAATGCGTGATGGTGAAGTGGCGCGCATCCTTCCGCTTCGTGAGCGTCTCATGACCGGCCTACTCGAAATCGATGGCACACAGTTGAACGGGGACCACATTCGCCGATTACCAAACAACGTGAATGTGTCGTTCAAAGGAATTGAGGGGGAGGAGCTCGTCATCCGACTCGACGCCGCCGGCATCGCAGTCTCCACCGGTTCTGCCTGCAAAGGCGGCTCCGAACCCAGCCACGTGCTCGCCGCCCTTGGACTTTCTCCGGATCGCATCAACTCCAGCGTCCGCTTCACCCTCGGTCGCTCCACATCAGATCAAGACATTCTCCGCACCATCACCGCCGTGCGCGACATCGTTTTGGCGGCGAGATTTGGCTAAGAGATTATCCACTTTTTCTCAATCATCAACCGTGATAGGATAGAAAAATCCCATGGGTACATTTTTCATTCACGCAATCTTGAGGCGAGGGAGGGATCGTCCAAGCGGCTTGCGTAAAGCATATTTCCTATGCTCGATACAAACGACATTCAGGTGCTACGTCAGATGCTTACAGAAAATAACGCCATTTTAAAGCGTGAGATTCGTGACGAAATGCACTCACTTTTACGGGGAACCGAAAGGCGTGTTATTGAAGAGGTGACGGATTTTATTGCAGAAAATATCGTTCCTCAACTCGACGATCACGAAACCCGACTAACACGCCTGGAACGAAAAACTGCGTAGAAATGTAAAAAACACAGTTCTCAAAACTTCGCTCACATTAGCCAAGAAATGACGTTTTTTCCTTGACAAAGCGTCATTTTTTTGCTATGATTCTTAGGCAAGTTTTCACCCTAAGTTCCCTCAAACCCCCCACCTTCGGAGTATTTCAATGGACACCTTCCTCTCCCGCATCGCCTCCCTCCTCGCCGACACCAGCCCCAAGGCCGTCGCCACCGTCAAATACATCCTCGCGATCCTGGACGGCAAGGTGACCATCCCCGGCGGAATCACGATGCTCATGACCGAGCTCGCTTGCGACGGGTATGTCAACCCCGAGATCGACGATGCCCATTTCCCTGGCGCCGACGCGTTCGTCTTCACCACCGGTGTTCGCCCGGTCGAGATCGACATGGACGTCTGGACCGATTCGGAAGCAATCGCGTACCTTGCCGCCATGAAGCCCCCAATGCAACCGGTCAACCCGGACAAGGGCATCAAGTGGGCGGCGGAGAATCCCGACGCCCAGCGCAAGAACCCCCTCGTTATCCTCGGCCAGAAGTGCCGCTATTCCGGCGGGTGCGTCTGCGTCCTCGTGTTGTCCGAGTACGACGGCGAGCGGCGCGCGTACCTCGACGTCGTGCGGGACGGGTTCTATCGCGGTTGCCTGGTGCTCGCCGAGCCCAAGGAGTAGGCGCTCGGACGCTTGGATGCTGGGGACTGGTACTTGGAAACTTGGTCACTTGGTCATTACGCACGGTCGCGCTCGCCTCGAATAGGGGCGGGCGCGATTCTCGTTTTGGTATACTCATGCTGGACAGTAGAACATTTGCGCCCTCGGTTACGGCTTGGGGCCGTCGAAATCTGGAAACCGCAATTCGCCAGAATGAAGGATTCGTACAGCGAACATCAGCGTGCTATTGCACATTTCCCAAACATAAACTCCTTGGTGCACAATGCTGGTGGATTTCAATATCCCAAATAATATTCAGCCCGAAGAGTATTCAACGGGTGGTGGTGCGGATGGCGTTGTGCATACTGACGAGGGTGCTGCAATTCCGACGGGAACGTCTGCGTCCTCGTGTTGAACGAGAACGACGGCAAGCGGAACGCGAACCTCAACGACGTGCAGAACAGGTTCAATCGCAATTACCTGGTGCTCGCCGAGCAATGGGAACATGTTTAGGAAGCTTCCGAAATATCGGGAGCTTTCATTTTTAAAGAAGACATCCAACTTCCGAGCATTTTCCCTACATCAATGAGCGGTGTTGCGATGAGTTGATACGTCTTGTGATCAAGAAATTTCATTTCCCATGCGAGTTGCAGAAAGAATTTGAGCGAATCAAATTTTGCACTGGCTTGTTGAATAAAGACAAGTTTTTTATCACGAGACGTATACGAGGCGAGTAAAATGAGTTCGAGCGCGTCGCAAAAGAGGAGATCGATTTTTGCCCCAAGAGTGTATCGCGAAAGCCGGGGAATATTTGATAGCGCAATGTGCCACATCTTATAAACATCGCTTAATATATGCAAAACGGGAACACTCGTCATCGAGTTTTGGGAAGCGCTACCGTGAGCGACGTTTCGGGGGGGGGGTGACATTCATAGAAGGGTTTTTACGGCGAGATTTGAGGAAATACTATCAATGAAAAATCTGCTTGATGCGTGGACTGAATTTTTGGTGGGGAAGAAGAAAAAGCTTGATGTTCAGGGGTTTAAAGAGCGCTTGCTTGAGAATATCCGCGAGCTTCACAATGATCTCGTTACTCATCAATACGAACACGAAGCATATTACCATTTTCGGATTGCGGATCCCAAGCTGCGAGATATTCATAAGGCATCGGTTCGAGATCGACTGCTCCATCACGCAATCCATAGAAAGCTGTATCCGTTTTACGATCGATTATTTATTGCAGATTCATTTTCCTGTCGTGAAGAAAAGGGAACACACAAAGCGATGGATCGGTTTCAGAAATTTGCAGGATCAGTGAGTAAAAACAATACGCGAACATGTTGGGTGTTAAAACTCGATGTTCGAAAGTTCTTTGCGAGCATTGATCATGATGTTCTGTTATCAATTCTGTATCGTCGAGTTCCTAACCTGGAAACAATGTGGCTTTTTGAGCGAGTGATTTCGTCATTTTCGAGTGGTATTCCCGGAAAAGGTCTTCCACTTGGAAATCTCACATCACAACTGTTTGCAAATGTGTACATGAATGAGCTCGACCAATTCATGAAACAGGTGCTGAAGATAAAACACTACATCCGATATGCCGACGACTTTGTGGTGTTATCGAAGGATAGAGATTGGTTACTTCATCAACTGCCAAAGATCGATGAGTTTTTGTGGAACACGTTACGATTACATATTCATCCAAAAAAGATCGAGCTGAGAACATTATCTTCAGGAATAGATTTTTTGGGCTGGAGGCATAGTGAACGGTATCGAACGTTGAGAAAAGCAACTGAAGAACGAATGTTTCAGAATCTCGTCGAAAAGCCAACGGAGGCGGTTGCCGCTTCGTATCTTGGACTTTTACATCATGGAAATGCTCATACGCTTCAAAACAAGGTTGAGAATATATTTTGGATGTTTGGCGAGCACTAAGAGAGGTTTGTTTTGCCTTCATTGAGAATTTTCGCTATCATTTCCGCATCTATGAAGCTTCGAATTGTGGTCGATCCTGATCTCTGCATCGGTGCAGCAAGTTGCGTAACTATTGCACCAGACACATTTGTGATGAATACAGAGAATAAGGCCGAGGTGCTCGACCATGGTGTTGCTGATGTGCCAACGTACGAACGCATCGTTGAAGCAACAGAAGACGAAATGCAGAACATCATTCTTGGTGCACAGTCGTGCCCAACATTGGCAATCACTATTTACGACGAGAGCGGAAAACAGTTGTATCCGGAGGTGTAAAATCGATTTCGAGCCTTATGGAAAACATTGTCATCATCGGAGGCGGCATCGCTGGGACGACCGCAGCTGAAGAATTACGGAAGCTCAATGCCGATGTTGCGATTACGATCATCGAACAGGAATATCATCCAATGTATTCTCGAGTGCTTCTTCCACATTATGTGAAAGGAAAAGTACCTCGCGAGAAAGTCTTTTTGAAATCATGGGAATGGTACGAATCGCACAAGATTGAAATCATGCCCGGCGTTCGCGCCGAGGCTATCGATATTCCCAATCGATTCGTTCGAACGTCAGAAGGCCGCGAGCTTCCATTCGACGTGATTATTCTTGCTGGTGGCGGCGAGTTGAACGTGATTGGCGGCGAACCACGTGGAGTTTCGTATCTTCGTGGAGTAGATGATGCAGACGAACTCGTAGGTCTGTTAAAAGAAATATCGATGAAGCCTGCGTCAGATCGGAGAGGCGTGGTATACGGCGGTGGATTTATCGCGCTGGAATACATCAATATCTTTCATCATTTTGGCATTGCGTGCGATGTGGTTATGCGTGGTGCTGGCTTTTGGTCATCGTTACTTTCGGAACACTCACAATCCGTCCTCGCAAAGAAAGCGATCGACGGCGGGATTCTTCTTCATGCCAACGAACCAGAACCAACAATCATCGGTGACCGTGAAGTTTCTGGAGTTCGACTGTCATCTGGCATCGATCTTCCGTGTTCGATTCTTGGTGTTGGTATTGGCATGCATCCCGACCAATCGTTTTATCGCGAATGCGGAGTAGAAATCGACCGTGGCATTCTCGTCAACGAATATTTTGAAACCGCACACCCTTCGGTGTACGCAATTGGCGATACCGCAGAATTTTACGATGCAAATGTTGCAAGGCGAGTGGTGTACGGAAACTGGATGAATGCACAGAGCCAAGGGAGAGCGGTTGCGAAAAATATCTGCGGGGATCGTGTTCCTTTCAATCTGGTTTCAAGCTATTCAACAAACCTTTTAGGAATGCAGATCGTATTCATCGGTGACGTGGATCGAAAAGCGGCGGACGACGTGAAGCAGATTGTCGCAACGGAATCAGCCTCTGTCGAGGAGTTCTATCGAGCAGGCAAGCTGGTCGGCGCAGTACTCGTCGGTGACATTTCTGGTCGTGCTACTATAACTGCACGGATTCGTGGATAAGCCTTTGGGGATAGTTTCCTCGTCATTTACAGAGATTATTGGAATACTGTTGGTATGAACCTCGATAACCACAAGACGTACGCGACGTTGGATACTTCTGATATTCGGTTCGGTATCGAACATTTACCGGAACAGATCCGTATCGGATGGGAAGAAACACGAGAACTCGTGCTGCCAGAGACGTTCAAACGTGCATCGTCAGTCGTCATCATGGGCATGGGTGGTTCAGCGCTCGGGCCGCACATGCTTATTACGGCATTTTTCGATCGGATCAAGATCCCGGTCACAATCGTCAACGGATACTCGCTCCCTGGCTTCGTCGATAAAAAAACATTGGTGGTGCTTTCAAGTTTTTCTGGAACCACGGAGGAAGTGCTTGCTGCTGGCGACGAAGCAATGGATTGCGGCGCGATGATTTTTGCCATTTGTGCTGGTGGAGAATTGGCGAAGCGTGCCAAGAAGCATAAGTGGCCACTGTATCAGTTTGATCCGGGCGAGCTCGCAAAACAACCGCGACTAGGAACGGGATTTTCGCTTGCCGGCATGATGGGCATGTTTGAACGAGCAAAGTTTTTAAAAGTTGCTGGCGCAGAAATCGATCGCATGCGGATTGCGATGGGGGAGGTGATTGATTTGTGTGCGGTGGACGTTCGCACAAAGGAGAATCCTGCAAAAGCTGTCGCGAAATCCCTCGCGGATTCCGTCGTGCTCATTATCGCGGCCGAACATCTCGTCGGCGTCGGTCACGTTCTCGCAAATTCGATTAACGAAACCGCAAAACAATTTGCAACGTCGTTTGCGCTTTCCGAACTCAATCATCATTTACTTGAAGGGCTGACCTATCCCAAAACATTTGCGCCAAAAACCGTCGCCTTCATTGTGCAATCTGGCTTGTACAGCGAACGCATGCAGAAGCGAGTAAAGATTACCGCCGACATGTTGGAAGAGCAGGGAATCGCAGTCGTCGACTATGTTACCAGCGGAAACGAACCACTCGAAGAAGTTGGCGAAGTGCTCCAATTTGGCAGTTTCGTTAGCTATTACCTCGCCATGAAAAACGGCGTCAAACCTGAAGAGATTCCATTTGTGGATGCGTTCAAAGAAAAGATGGGGAAGTAAATGTTTAAATGGTAAGAAAAGTATGATATGATCATATCATATGACGACGCTTTCCATTCCAGTATCTTCGGCGACTGTTTCATTCATCAACCGCATGGTGAAATCCGGAGCCGCCTCGACAAAAGCCGAGGTGGTACGACAGGCGTTGGCAAGGTACGCAGAAGATAGAGCCGTGGAAGATGTACGCATCGCTCAACAGGAAATGCGAGAAGGAAAGGGGGTAAGTGGAGATTTGCGGACGATTCTTTCGAAAATGAAGTAACGGTATGAAGATTATTTATGAACCAATGTTTCTTCGGAGAATAAGGGCATTTCCCGCATCGGTTCAAAATGAAATTT
Source organism: Candidatus Uhrbacteria bacterium (assembly GCA_943350635.1). GTDB lineage: Bacteria > Patescibacteriota > Patescibacteriia > UBA9934 > UBA9934 > CAIKHN01. The sequence continues at coordinate 21,646 of CALRAI010000004.1, read as the reverse complement.
TCGAGAAAGTTTCTCTCTTTGAAGAGAGGAAAAATCATCAGGCGCTTCGTGTTCATAAATTAAAGGGAAGATTGAAGGGTTGTTATAGTTTTTCTGTGACATCGTCGATTCGTATCGTTTTTTGTTATGGAGACGAAAAGCCTAAAGATGTTCATCTTCTTACCGTTGGCGATCACGATGTTTATGATCGATAAATAGGACAAACGACTCATTACTGAATCGTTTTGTGTTGATGGATTGATTTGTTACCTAGCATTCACATCTGGCTGATGCAATCCAACAGTGTTCCCCTCGGTATCGACGAAGTATCCTTGCCACGCCATGCCGACGAGGGCGAATTTTGCCATGGCTTCTTTTGCGCCATGTTCGATCGCTTTGGCCATCGACGCATCAAAATCATCGACCACTATGGTGCAGCAGTACCCATTCAAGCCTTGTGCTGGTGCCGGTGCTGGGCATGGTCGCTTGATGAACCCACCATTAATACCACCTGCTTCCTCACGTGGCCCAGTCATCGCCATCCAATAGTCCGTGCCATCTGGCATGGGCCATTTTTGAACATCCCACCCAAATACCTCGCGATAAAATGCCGCTGCACGCTCAAGGTCATCCGCATGAATTTCAAAGTGTGCTACTCGGTTTGGCATAATCAGGATGGTAAAGAGTTATGTAGCGATAATACGTGGATTTGGAAAAAGAGGAAGGGGCCAGGTCTTGAATTACGAGTCATTCAATACGCGGCGGCGATACAACGCGAACCCAACAAAAACGACGTTTGAAAGCACAAGACACGCACCATACAACGCGGTCACAAATGAGAACGTATCAACAGCAAGGAGCGCGAAGGCATAACTGAATCCCGAAATACCATACGCAAGAACCGGCTCTTCCCACGGTTTCAAAAATGACTTACGGAACGTTGGAATAAATGCAGAGGTATCAATAACGGAGGCGAGCACAACGGATACAAGGGCATTTTTTGTGAAAAGGTAAAGAATGATGGTGAGAACGGTGCCGGTAAACGTAACGCGATCAAGGAGCGTAATGTGGCGTTCGCCATGAAAAATGGCATACAAAAGAACGATGCCACAGCCAACCGCCTGCAAAAGGAATAGCCACGCTCCGGCACCACCACCATTGGTAAACGAAAGCCAAAACGCAATGCCGGTCATAGCTGTCCACGGAATCCAGGAAAAGATATGAGGCTTTGCGGTGCCACGCCACATTTCTCGAAAATACGGAACGAATGTTGCAAAGCCAAGGACCAATGAAACGATCGCGAAGAATTCTTTCATAGACGAATGTATTCTCTCATGAGAAACTCAAAATGTAGAGGAACCGATGTTGCGTATGTCTAATCGAAAAATTCTTGAAGAAATCCTGAAATCTGCGGACGTCGTGCGCCGGTGGACGTCGTTATTGCGAGAGCTTGAATCGATAAACGACAGAGAGAAGTTGTCAGACGCCGACCGCATTACGTTAATCAATTTCGTTCGCGATCGAATCATAACGTGGCCAACAACAGAGCGCTGTGCTCCAGAGGCATGGCTCTATGAAATACGAAGCGAAGACGTGTGGGAATACGGCGTGAACGGTGTGTATTCAGAAGAACGTTTCGACGGATTCGCAGAATCGATGCCGTGGCTTTTTCCGCTAGTAACGAGTATTCGCATCACCGACCCTAGGGTGAATTTGCTCTGGGAACCTCACATCGCACAATTCCAACACCTCTCGATCTGGAAAAACATTCAACACCTGTACATCGCTGGCCCTATCAGTGCCGAATGCCGAACGTTCATCAAAACCGACCCTCGATTTGCGCACATGAAATCGATAACCGTCGAGAACGAAGTGTTGTAATACAGAAGAATTGACGACTTGACGAATACCCCCCTGGGGGTATTATTAGTGCATATGCACCATGCAAATAAAAAAACACTGCTTCGCCGACTGAAAATTATTGAAGGACAAGTGCATGGGCTGCACGAGATGATAGATAAGGATACGTATTGTATCGACGTTATTACGCAAACGTCTGCCGCGAAACAAGGCCTTTCCAATGTGGAAGACATTCTTCTCGAAGGACATCTCAGCACTTGCGCATTACGCCAGATAAAACAGGGCAATGAAACGAAAGCCGTTGAAGAAATACTCAAAGTGTACAAACTTAAACGGAAATAATGTATGGAAAATATCAAAGCTCACATTTCCGGTATGCACTGCGCTTCCTGTGTTGGGCGCATAGAAAAGATACTCGGAAAACAAGAGGGCGTTCAGGCTGTTTCTGTAAACCTCGCCACCGAAGAAGCGCGCATCACGCTTGATGCCGAACAGACGAACATACAGAAACTCTCAGAACGCATTGAACCGATGGGGTACACGTTGCACATCATAGAGACCCCAGCAATGCATGGGGCCCAGCCAGTACAGGGCGGAGAGCACCCCGTCGGAGGTCATGATCACGCCAAAGTGTCAGCCCAAGAAACCGAAGTGTTACGGAAGAAGGTCGCTATCGCAATGCCACTCGTCGTCTTCGCTGCCGGCATGATGATGTGGGATATCCTGGCAAAGTACGGCGTGCTTCCAGTATTCTCCGAAACAGTCGATGAGTTCTTCCATCACCTTCTGCCGATTTTTGCCACGTACATGCTTTTTGCTATCGGCACGCCATACCTTCGTGGTCTTTGGATGTTTTTCCGTCGAGGTGTCGCAGACATGGATACGCTCATCGGACTTGGTACCGTTGCCGCCTTTGTGTACAGCTTCGTGCTTTCCGCATTTGAAGCGCCGTTATCGCTGTACCTCGACGTGTCGGCGACGTATTACGATGTAACAATTGTGGTGATTGGTCTCATTACGCTTGGAAAATATTTGGAAGCGCGTGCAAAAGCAAGAACTGGTGACGCAATTACGCAGTTACTCAGTTTCCAAGTGAAGACCGCGACGATTGTTCGTGATGGCGCGGAACAGACGATTCCTGTTGATCAGGTGAAGAAGGGCGATATCGTCATCGTAAAGCCGGGAATGAAAGTTCCAGTCGACGGCGTAATCGTAGAGGGTTCATCATTCCTTGATGAATCAATGCTCACGGGAGAACCTGTGCCAACGGAGAAACACGCTGGCGATACAATATCCGCAGGCACGCTGAACACCACAGGCGCATTTACCATGACTGCCATGGGCGTAGGATCGGAAACCTTGCTCGCGCACATCATTGCCATGGTGTCGGACGCGCAGGGATCGAGGGCGCCCATCCAGCGTCTAGCAGATAAAATTTCATCAATCTTTGTTCCGGCAGTGTTCGTCATCGCCGTCCTTGCACTCATTGCTTGGCTTGCTATCGGTGGGTCGACGTTGCAATTTGCACAAGCGCTCTCCTTGGGCTTGTCGTCATTCGTCGCGGTGCTCGTCATTGCATGTCCTTGTGCTCTTGGTCTTGCCACGCCCACAGCAATCATGGTTGGTGTGGGACGAGGCGCTCAGCACGGCATTCTTATAAAAAATGCAGAGATTCTGGAGAAAATGCACAATGTCACAACGCTCGTCGTGGACAAGACAGGCACGCTCACAAAAGGGAAACCAGAAGTTATTACGCTCAAAGGCGATGGATATCTCGATATTTTCGCAACACTTGAATCCCAATCTGAACACCCTCTCGCAGAAGCGGTTGTGCGATACGCATCCGCAAAAGGTGCGACAATCGGCAAAGTGTTGAATTTCAAGAGCCTTCCCGGAACTGGCGCGCAAGGAGACATCGACGGCACAACATACTTTGTTGGAGGACCCGCGCTCCTCACGTCACTGAATCTTTCTCTTTCGCAGATTGAGGGTGCTCCAAAAAGTGCAACGATGATCGCGCTTACCACAAAAGACGAAGTGCTCGCAGTTGCTGCGGTAGGAGACCAAATCAAGCCAGAAGCGAAGGAAGCAATTCAGAAACTACACGCCATTGGCATCAAGGTTATTATGGCAACAGGGGATCACGAGGAAGCAGCAAAAGCCGTGGCGCAAGAACTTGGTATTGATCGCTACGTCGCCCAAGTACTTCCGCAAGACAAGCTTCTACTTATCAAAGAGCTTCAGAGCAAGGGTGAAGTTGTGGCAATGGCGGGCGACGGTGTGAATGATGCGCCAGCACTTGCGCACGCAGATGTCGGCATTGCTATGGCGACGGGATCGGATGTATCTATCGAAACGAGTGATGTCACCCTACTCAAGGGCGACATTCGAAAAATTGCGCAAGCCATTGAACTCTCAAAGGCAACCATGCGGACGATTCGCCAGAACCTATTCTGGGCATTCATCTATAATATCGTTGGCATTCCACTCGCAAGCGGCATCTTCTATCCGATCTTTGGATGGCTCCTCTCGCCAGTATTTGCCGGTTTCGCCATGGCCATGTCGAGCGTGTCCGTGGTGTTGAACTCACTTCGTCTCAAAATGAAGAACATATAGTATGACTGAATCAACACATACATTTCACGTCGTCGGCATGCACTGCGCCTCGTGCGTTCTGCTCACTGAACATGAGTTGGCGGATGTGCCAGGCATAACGAAGGTCAAAGCATCGCTGCAAAAGCATCAGGTTGAGGTTACAGGAAATTTCGGTGAGCAAACGTCGGAGGAGCTTCTCGCGGTTCTCGATCCAATCATGGTGAAACACGGATATTCGCTCGCGCACGAACGCCAGATACAGAAAGTGAAATGGTCGGAATTCTCAACGGCATTACCTGTGGCAGGAATATTCATCGCGCTCTTTATCATGCTGCAGAAGCTCGGCATTGTGAATCTTGTTGGTGGAGGCGACGTAGGTTATCCAACAGTGTTCCTCATTGGCATTATCGCATCGCTTTCAACCTGTATGGCGGTTGTGGGAGGGCTCGTGCTTTCCGTGTCTGCGAGCTTCGCGAAGGAAGGCGACAAGGTGCGGCCACAGATTGTATTTCACATCGGTCGACTTGTTTCATTTTTTGTTCTCGGAGGAGTAATCGGAGCACTTGGTACGGTATTCCATTTGGGAAGCACGGGGATGTTGATTCTAGGAATATTCGTTGCACTCGTCATGCTCATCCTTGGTGTGAATCTTCTCGATATCTTCTCATGGACAAAAAAGTTGCAGCCAACCATGCCACGATTTATTTCCCAACATCTTTTGCAGATAAAGAAAGTGAATCACACGCTTACGCCGCTACTCGTGGGTATCGTCACGTTCTTCCTCCCATGTGGTTTTACGCAGTCCATGCAAATCTACTCGTTAACCACGGGGAGCTACCTTGGAGGAGCCATGACGATGTTCGTGTTTGCGCTCGGTACGCTGCCCGCATTAGCGCTCCTAAGTTTTGCCTCGCTCGGAATTAAAGGGAAAACACAGTCTGGCGTATTCTTCAAAACTGCCGGACTTATCGTGATCTTCTTTGCGGCATTTAATCTCTTGGGCACGCTTATTTCCGCGGGCATTCTTCCTCCTATACTCAACATATAGTATTATTTCTGGTATATGGAATCAAAAAACTGGTTTATCCTCGGTGTCGGTATTCTCATCGGAGGAACGGTCTTTATGACAAAGAATAGCAATAGTGTTTTATCGTCCTCAATCATCGGAGAGAATATAAACGCCGTGAATGGGCAGCAAATTATCGCACTCACCGCCAAAGGAGGATTCTCTCCGGCAACGAGCACTGCACAAGCAGGCGTTCCTTCCGTATTGCGCGTATCGACCAACGGAACATTCGATTGTTCATCAAGTATTTCTATTCCAAGCCTCGACTATCGCGCAAATCTTCCACCATCCGGAACAACAGACATTGAGATTCCCGCACAAGTTGCAGGTACAACACTCAATGGCACCTGCTCTATGGGTATGTATAGCTTTGCTATTGCATTCAAATAAAGAATACGTAGCCTTAATACGCTCCAGATTTCGTTGTGAAAAGAGCGTTCCATGTGAGGCTATTAACAGTCAACAAAAATGACCCCGAGGCGGAGTCATTTTTGCATCAGACATATTTTTATTGGTGTCAGGTGTCAAAATAATGAGAAATTGCCTAAACTCAAAGTTTCCCTTACAATTCCTCCGCAACAATGCCGGAAAGGTTGCTGAGTGTGGTATACTGGTAGGATGATTGAGCAATATAAAAGACGTCCGAACACCGCTTGCATAATTTGCAATACGCCGATGTATAAGCGGCCAGTTGAAATGCAACGTAACCTCGGAAAAGTGTATTGCAGCAGAGCGTGTTATGGAAGGTCCTGTCGAAAGGAATTGCCATGTCGTGTGTGTGAAAAACCTATTCTCGCCAGTCTAAATAAACGAACCTGTAGCCGAGCTTGTGCGAATACGCAAAGAGCGGGTACTTATTATGACGGCCGGCAGTTAAAGAATAACGTTGTTTCTCAACGGGCAGTGAAACATCAACTAATCGCAGCGCGAGGGCAACGATGTGAGCGGTGTGGGTACTCAAAGACAGAGATACTGAACGTGCATCACAAAGATAGAAATCGTAAGAATAACAATTTGTCGAATCTTGAATTGATTTGTCCAAATTGCCATAGCGAGGAACATTATTTGAAAAATAATGTTCTGAACAGATGAGCACGGAGGGGTCGCATAGCGGTCTAGTGCGGTGGTCTTGAAAACCACTGACCCGCAAGGGTCCGAGAGTTCGAATCTCTCCCCCTCCGCCATCAAAATATCGATCGATCTGGTCGATATTTTGTTACTTCCTCTCTATCTTCAACACTTTCTTTGCCACGATAAACACCACAAGAGCAATGAGAAAGAAGTTGAGACATTGGCCGAGGAATGCACCAATGTTGAGAGCAACTGGACCCAGGTGGAGCACGGCGGTTTTCCAGGAACCAGAAAGAAAAAGCGGGGAAAGGAGTGGCATGAGCATGTCTTGCACGAGCGACGTTACGAGTCCTGTGGTTGCGGTTCCCATGACGAAAGCAATCGCCAAGGACGTAACGTTATATTCCTTTAAGAACACGATGAAGTCTTTCAGCATAGTGCGCTAGTCGGCAAAGGAGAGGCCTTCAAGAGTCGAGAGGTCGAATGTTGTCGTGTCGAGCCAGCCGATATTTCCTTCAAGATCAGAAAGCTTGCACCACGTGGTGTTGTCACACCCAAGAAGTGTCGCATATTCGCCTTTAGCAAGTGTCATCGAAACTGTTGTGTTGGTGGACGACATCTGAAACTGCAGATTGGTGGTTGCAACAACGTCGTTGGAAGATCCTTCACGAGCATAAAAGTCTGCATCGACGTGATGAAGAAGATGATCTGTGCCAAGCGTGAAGCTATCGCGATAGAACCAAGTGTCCAGAATCGTTGCGCGAGTGGAGGTGGTGATCATGCCCTTTCCGTCCAAATCAATATCGCCGTACAAACCCTGCACCGTTCCAACGAACTGAATCGATTTCCCATCCCATCGATAAAAACCAGTGGTGTAGTCGCTACTTGGGCCCATGTCGCTCACCGCAATTTCCTTTTCAATATTGGATGCATCGATATCAACAATGCCGAAATATCCTTGAGGATTGCTGCCTGGGAATATTGCCGACGTGCCGTTCATCACGATTGTTGTCGTGGTACCTGCTGTACGATTCCCGGAAATATCAATGCTGATATTCTCTTTCGTGCCGTCGCCATTAAGATCCTCGGAGAGGGAGAGATTCTGATTCTCAGTGAGCGACTCAGGATCGATATTTTGTGCCGGTGTTTTGGTAACGTCCGGTTCATGATCAACATCAAGGTTAATCGGTTCGCCGATATTTCTCAAAATAGCGTCGCGCTGCTCATCCAGCTCCTTTTGTCGTTCAATCACGATAACAGTGAGAATTCCCGTTCCGAGCAGCACCACGAACAGCAGAAGCGATGCGTGTTTGAATTGCATAGAATGAGGGTAAGAGATGTTCTTTGATACTAATGTACAGCATGTGGAGAAAAGGGGAAGAGAAAACAAAACATCGACCAATGCGGTCGATGTTTTGATGGCGGAAGGGGGGGGATTCGAACTCCCGATACCCTTTCAGGTATACATGATTTCGAGTCATGCGCATTCGACCACTCTGCCACCCTTCCTAGCTCGCTTGCCCGACAGTCTTTCGCATCGACGAGGTCGATTGCTTGCGACGCGTCGGCCGCTCGCTTCGCCTCACTTCGTTCGGCGGAACTGAGGTAAAACTGAAACTGGGAGCACTGTTTCTGAGCGGTGTGATGATAGCCAAAAAACAGGAGACAAGCAAGCGAGGATTGAGATTTGCTATACTGTTCCTTGTATGCGCATTTCGAAAGCAATTATTCCGGTGGCGGGAATGGGAACACGGTTTTTGCCTGCCACAAAAGCACAGCCAAAAGAAATGTTGCCAGTCGTCGATAAGCCCGTTATCCAATACATCGTGGAGGAGGCCGTTGCTGCAGGTATTGAGGAAATTATTTTCGTAACGGCTATAGGCAAACGCGCGCTGGAGGATCATTTTGATCGTAACTTTGAATTGGAATATCGTCTGGAACAAAAAAAGAAATTCAAAGAGCTCGAGGCGATAGAATCCATCGGCAAGTTGGCAAAATTTGCTTTTGTTCGTCAGCAAAAACCATTGGGCGATGGTCACGCCATTCTTGCCGCTGCACCGTTCGTTGGAGACGACGAATCTGTAGCCATCTTCTTTGGCGACGACATCATCGACGGGAAAACTCCCGCGATTGGTCAATTGATCGAAACATACAACAGTCACAACGGTCCCGTGATTGCGCTGCAACAAGTTCCAAAGGCTTTGGTATCGAGCTATGGAGTGATCGATGGAACGTTGCTCGGGGACCGAGAATGGAGTATTTCGAAATTTGTTGAAAAACCAAAGCCAGAGGAAGCTCCGTCGAACCTTGCATTTGTTGGCCGCGCAATCTTAACGCCAGAAATTTTGAGAATTTTGGCTATACAAGAGCCGGGGAAGGACGGTGAGATTCGTCTTGCTGATGCATTTGGAACATACCTTATGCAAGGCGGGAAACTGTATGGCAACGAGTTTCTTGGCGATAGATACGACTGTGGAAACAAGCTGCAATTCGTGATCGCACAGATTCAGATGGGATTAAAGCATCCAGAAGTCGAGGAAGGGCTTCGAGCATACTTGAAAAATCTTTCCGTATAATTATGCGTATCAACAAACTCTTTTCTGGAGCAATGCTCTTTGCAACGCTTATGCTCACCGGTGCTGGATGCTTTGGCGGAAGCACCGCATCCACCGCATCAAGCAAAATTACCCTCAAAGTGTGGGGCGTATTCGATGAGGCGGATTCATGGAAAACGTTGATCGATAAATATAAGACGCTCCATCCCAACGTAACGGTGGAATACACAAAACTTCGGTTTGAAGAATATCAAGACGAACTTATTCGTTCCATTGCAGAAGGGAAGGGTCCGGATGTCATGGCTGTACACAACACATGGCTTGGGGGTTTTATCGATTTGCTCGCGCCAATGCCTGCTGCGGTGAATGTTTCGCATTTGGAAACACAAGGCACATTGCGAAAAGAAACGGTGATGGTTTCCACGTCCGAATCCACCATGAGCATGAAGGCGCTCAAGCAGAACTTTGTACCAGCGGTTATTGACGACGTGGTGATGCCGTACATCAAAGACGCGAAGACAGATCCTGTGGACACAATTTACGCTTTGCCAATGGCCATGGATACGCTTGCGCTCTTTTACAATCAAGACATGCTGAACGCAGCAGGAATCCCTCAGCCACCAGCCACATGGAGCGACTTTCAGCAAGCAGTAAAATCGCTCACAAAAATCGACGCAGCTGGGAAAGTCACCCAATCCGGTGCAGGGCTCGGCACGTCGGAGAACGTGGAGCGTGCGCCAGACATTCTTTCCGTACTCATGATGCAAAATGGTGTACAAATGGTGGACGAACGTGGCCGTGTCACATTAAACGACATTCCAAAGGATGCTCCTCGTGACGCGCCGCCAGGTGTGGACGCGGTGCGATTCTTTACCGACTTCGCAAATCCAACAAAGGAAGTGTACACATGGAACGCGGATATGCCGTCGTCTCTGGACGCATTCGTCAATGGTCAAACAGCGATGTTCTTGGGATACAGCTACCATTTGCCTATTATCCGCACACTGGCGCCAAAGCTGAATGTGGGTATTGGGTCGCTTCCACAAATTAGTGCCACCACAGATCAAACGCAGCAAGTAAACTACGGAAATTATTGGGCGGAAGGCGTGTCGAAGGACTCGGAGTATCAAGATTACGCCTGGAATTTTGTGATGTTCGCCACCGACGCTGCGAACGTAGGGAGCTATTTAACCGACGCAAAGAAGCCAACGGCACTACGATCATTAATCGCCGGTCAGTTGAACGATGAGGATCTTGGCGTGTTTGCAGCACAACTTCTTACCGCACAAACGTGGTACCGCGGAAAAGATGTCGATGCGGCGGAGAAGGCGATGAATCAACTTATCGACGATATTCTCGGAAGTACCTACGCCGATGAACCGCAAGACGCAGTGGACAACGCTGCGCGAGTTATTGCACAAACCTATCTGTAAATTGTTGAAATCGATCGTGCTATACTTTCCGTATATGTTCCGATCGTTTCGCATTGCGCTGCTCGGCATCGTACTTTCATGTTCGCTCTCGTCAATATTGCCGAGTGTTGTTCGGGCGGAAGAACTTCAGGCGGATTTTTCGGAAATCAATGGCCCTATTACGGATAAAAGCAATCAACAAGGAATTATTTTTGCAGGAATCTGCACAAGTCCTTCTGCAGACTGTCCATGTCGTGATACGGGAAATTGTCAGCTTTCAGACGTCCTTCAGGTTTTCGTGAACCTCTCCACATTTATTCTTGGGATTAGCGGATCGGCAGTGCTCTTCGTGTTCGTGTACGGTGGATTCAAATGGCTTTTCTCACGCGGGGAACAGAAGTGGGTGGAGGCAGGAAAAGCAGCAATGACCGCTGGGGTCATCGGACTGTGTATTATCTTTGGATCGTATGTTGCGATTAATTTCATCGTTGCCGGATTGAAAACGAAGGAGGGGGCGTCGGTTCCCGTAACGCCGCTTGAAGAAACGGTACGATACAATACTGAACCTGGATCAGACGGCTCCACTGGGGTCGAAGGAGTCTTTACCACAGAATAATTCTATGAAAAAATTTCTCCCTTTGTTTGTAATAGGTCTGATCATTTTTGCGCCAATGATTGCCTTCGCGGCGTCTGACACGGATTCGGTAACGCTCATCAATCCTCTCGGCGAAACCGACGTTCGGTTGATCTTTGGTCGCGTTATTGCGGCCGCGCTCTCAATTATAGGCTCTGCCGCGCTGCTCATGTTTGTATATGGGGGAGTTACATGGATGACGTCACGCGGTGAGCAAAAGGCGGTAACCAAAGGAAAAGACACCATGACATGGGCAATTCTTGGCCTCGTGGTCGTCTTCGCCTCTTATGCCATTGTGAACGCGTTGATATCTGGACTCACCGCAGGCACAGTATCGTGATATACTTCTACCAACATTTATTTTTTAACCACGTATGATGAAATCTTTGGTGCGATTCGTAATGAGTGTGGCGCTCGGTTTAGCAATTTCACTGCCATTTGTGCACTTGAGCGTGGTACATGCTGCAACAACGGGTCAGCTTGAAGCAGGGGACTTGCTCAACTCCGACTTCGGCGACTCCACAGGTCTCGGACAAGGCGATCTCACGACCACAATTGGTTCATTGATTCGTGTGGCGCTCGGTTTCCTTGGTGTGGTCGCGGTGGTGATTATTCTCCTTGGAGGATTTAAGTGGATGACTGCGGGCGGAAACGACGAAAAGGTTGGTGAAGCAAAGCGCCTCATTATCGCTGGTATCATCGGTTTGGCAATTATTCTCTCTGCATACGCTATCGCTTCCTTCGTGGTGAGTTCCTTGGTTGGTGCAACAACAGGATAGTTTCCGGTTCTCTCATGACGCTCGCCCCCAAGCCCTGTGCTTTGGGGCCTGCACTATGCGAAAACTGTTTGCGGTACTTGGCTTAGCGGTACTTCTTAGTATGCCAAGCTTGGCATTCGCCGCAACCACCATCGACGCGTCATCGACGGGACTCTCTACTACGGGAACCGCGGCATTTGGTACGAATATTTCCGGAGCAAACAACTCGTCACTACCAGCGTTTATTGGCTTTTACATTATTCAACCAATTCTCGGTCTTGTTGGACTCGCATTCTTTTGTTTAATGCTCTATGCCGGAATTTTGTGGATGACGGCAGCCGGCGAACCGAAGAAAGTAGATAAGGCAAAGGGAATTTTGGTGAACTCGGTGATTGGTGTGGTGATCATTGTTGCGTCGTATGCATTAACAAATGCAATGTTGAGTGCGGTAACCACGGGAGCGATTACGTAACGTTTATGGTGAAATATATACTCGCAGCAGCAACCGCAGCAACAACAAGCCCATTTTCTGGCGGAGCACTTACGACTGCCGCGAATGGAGCATATGGCGGAACGGCGCCAACCACCACCATAATAGATACACTGAAAAACGTCGGGAATGCTGTTTTTAGTGTTCTAGGACTTGTTTTCCTTTTTTTGATGCTCTACGCAGGTATTTTGTGGATGACAGCTGCTGGCGAACCGAAGAAAGTAACAAAGGCGAAAGAAATTCTTTCACAGTCAGTAATAGGACTCATTATCTGTATCTGCGCATACGGCATTTCATTCTTCGTAATGACATGGGCGTTAGTTCTGGCAATATAATCATCCACAGGTCAGTGCTTTCGCTCCGTGATACACTATTCACATAATCTTTTGAACATCGTATGTCGAAACTGAAGAACATCCTGATCGGCGCAGCACTCGTGGCATTACCGTTTGGTGCAGCACTTCGTATTCCATTTGTTCACGCATCGCCAGACCTCACGTCGAATCTCACCGATGTGAATGCCGATGCATCACTCGGATCGGAAGATCTCACCGCAACAATTGGTAAACTTATTTCTGCATTACTTAGCGTGCTTGGTGTTATTTTCTTGCTCCTCATCATTTGGGCAGGATTCATGTGGATGACGGCAGCAGGCGAGTCAAAGAAGGTGGACAAAGCAAAGGAAATTCTCATCACTTCCGTCGTTGGTCTGATCATCTTGCTCTCCGCATACGCCATCAGCACGTTCGTTATCGAGCAACTTGCAACGGCTACGGGATAGTTCTTCAATCATCGAAAAATCAAAACGACCGAGGCTGCGTAGCCTCGGTCGTTTCGTCGTTCAGTGCCGGTGCGCTGCGGGCACTAGTCGCAGGGGTAGATGTTCCCCATGCCCTGGTCGGCCATGCTCTTGCAGTAGGGTGCGCCGCCAAAGGCCGCGTAGTCTTCCGCTTTCTTCGAGCTGCCGCTGGGCTTCGTGGGCGCCGGCTCTTCCTTTCGGTCGATCCGTTCCTCTACCGCGCCCGCCGTACGTCGCACCCCGTTGTCCACCGCTTTTGCGGTGTATTCCGTGGTGTTGACGCTCGCCGTTCGGAAGTTGGTCCACCAGCTGTCCACCGTCTGTTCCGTGAGGAAGAAGAAGGCGAGCAGGGCACCAATGCCAGCGAGCGGAACCACGAGGTTGGCCTTCATTGCGTTGTCGTACAGCCACGTTCCCCAGGCTTTCGCGCCGGCTTCGATATGCTTCGGGTAGTCCCCGTCTCGGTAGAGGTTCACGTTCATACGAACGTAAGCCGCTGCCAGGATGAGAAGTCCGACGATGAGCGCGATGCCCAAGGGGATGCCAGTCGGGTTCTGAGCCATGTGAATGATGGTGAGCATCGTCCACAAGCCGGTGGTTGCGCCGGCCACGAGCACGCTGACTCGCACCAAGCCGATGTTGTCGGCCCAGTACTTCTTGCGGGCCTCGGCTTGTGCCTTGTCGTTCGCGCTACCATCAACAGCATCCTTCACGAGCATGCCGATAATCATGGGCATCCCGAGAACCTTCTGCAAGAGCGCGATTACCACACGGTCCCAGATCACGAGGATGATCACGCCACCCGTCAACATGCGCCAGTCACCGTGACCGGTGAGGAGAGATGCGATCTCCCCGCACACGAACACGATCACGAGCAGCTTGCTGAAGAACAGCGAGAGCACCACGCCGGCACCGCCTTGAAGGATGCTGCCGACCTTCGGAACGAACGTGAAGATCATGAGCGCGATGGCCGAGCCGCCGACCATGGCGTAGAACGACGCAACGGCGAACGCGGGGAGTGCGGCGGGATTATTCCACAGCATGGTCATGACGATCATGCAGTACAGCACGGCGAAGCCGGCGAAGAAGCCAACGAACCGCGTGGCGATGTCCGCGATGTGCACCGCGTCGCCGAGGACGTGGCTGATGGCGCCGCCCACAGCATTCGCGCCGCTAGAAACCGAGTTGCCGATGGCGCCAAAGACGCCGGGGGAATTGTTGTTGTCGGGCACGTGGCCTCCAGTTGGGATGTTGATGCTGGGGATGGGAAGATGCTGGAGCCGGTTCTTCGCCGACTCGAACGCCTGGTTGAACTTGTCGCTCATCGCGGCGCCAAAGTGCGCGCGACGTTCTTCGAGGCTTGCCGCGTTCTGAATGGCTGGCGTGCGCTGAAGTTCCTCCGAAATTTCCGGGAGGGCTTCCAGTGCTTCTGCCGCCGCACGCATGAACCGACCGCCGCGACCCTTGAGGATCCGGGCAATGCCGTACACGGCCACGACGTGGTTTTCATCCACGAGGTTGTTTCGCAGCCAGTGGGAGATGGTGCCGGCAACGGCATTTTCGTCCTGGTGGGCGAAAATGAGTGCCGAGATAAGCTCAGGAACGCGCTTTTCCGCGTATTCCCGGCCGCCAATCCAGATACGGATCAGCTCCCAAACGGTGAGAGGGTGTTGATTGCTGGGCATTCTGAAAGTCTCCTGGGTGAGGGAACAGTGAAGTTCGGTTATGAAAGAGGCAAAAAACAGCCAAGAATAGCGAAATTCTTCGAATATCTTGGACAAGTGATCGTAACAGAAAAATGCCAAGAAGTAAAGCTATCCCCTGGACTTTTTGCCATTTTTCTGCTATAGTACAAGGTCAGATTCCTTCAAAACTATCCGTTTTTCACCATCACAACACCGCCGAATCCGTAAGGATCGGCATCACCTGTCTGGAGTATTTCATGATCCTGTTTCTCGCGTCCCTCGCCTTCGCCGGCGAATCCGTTCTCCCCTTGCCTGTAGTGGGCGCCAACATGGTTCTCCAGGATTGCACCACCAAGGTGGTCGCAGCCCCCTGGAATTCACACCGCGCCGGCGAAACCCTCATCAGCAACGCCCGCGCGCAGGCCATTTGCTTGGATGCCAAGGGCGATGTCGCGATTGCCGAGGCGAAAGCCAAGGCTATCGTGACCCGCTCCGTCGCCGAAGCGACGCTCATCGTCAACGCCGGCGAGGCCGCCAAGAACGGCGGCAGTGTCAGTTACGACACCCGCGGTTCGGACACGCACCTCGCCACCGGCCCCGCGGCCGACTGGCGTGAGTACGGAACCGCGCTCTCCTCGAGCAACGGCAACAACGGTGTGATCGGTGGGATGGGGGTCGGCTACGTCGATTCCCAGCACGCCGCACTGTACCGCTTGAATGCGGGACAGGTCGGGTTCGGCGCTCACCCCGCCATCCCCGGCGCCGTCGTCTCGCCGCCTCCTGCCGCACCCGCAGCCGACCCGACCACCCCGGTCGCCGACGGCAGCGCGCTGACCACTTGTCAGACCGGCCTCAAGGTCGCGTCCTCCAAGCTCGCGGAGTGTCGCAGCGGTCAGTAGTGGGTAGAGTGGTTGGACCGAAAGGAACCAGCCACCGCACGAGCCGGCGCATAGGTTCTCGCTTCTCGCAGCTCGACGTTGCCCCACGGGGCTGGCGTCGTTGCACAAAGAAAACCGTCTTTCACTTTCACCCTTGGAGTTCTAATGCTCAACTCGTTCTTCCTCTTCCTCACCTTCATCGTCTCGTTCGCCTCCGCCGTCACCCCGATGGCGCCGCGGACGCCATCGAACCCCTACGTTCTGAACGAGGAGTACGCCAAAGTGCTCCCGCCCAACGGCTGCCGTCCGGACACGGGCTGCGTCACCGTCGCGAACTGGGGGAGCACAATGATCATCCCCCAGAACCAGAACGCAAGCGGGCCGGCCCGTGTTGTGGATGGGGACGGCTACACCGTGGGCGTCTTCTTGAACTCCCTGCCGATCATCGTCGGCTGGGCCCAAGATGTGACCACGGGTCGCACGATCCCCGTTCTCGACGGAGAGTTCGTCTCCGTGATCGATGCTTGTGTCCGTTCCGGAAGCCAGCCCAGGACGTACGTCCGGGTCGGTCCGGTGAGCACGGTGACGTTCACGGGCACGAGTGTCATGTTTTACGTCGAGCCTGGTGCGGACCAGGTCGCGATGGACGCCCGAACCGGAGTGGTCATCAAGTACCACCCGGGGTACGGGCAGATCGCCGGGCAGGTGGCGCCCGTCATCAAGACCCTCCGCACCGCAAGCGGGGTCTCACTCTACGGCAATCCCTATTACATCGCCCTCGGCGACGGAACGGGCTGCCAGAGCTGAAATGCTCGGCAGGGTTCGGCCAGTGTGACCGTTACAACGAGTTACACACGACGACGCCCGCTATTCCAGCAATGGACTAGCGGGCGTTTCGATTTCAGCGCATGACATTTCTCTTCGGTTGCTTCAGTATTTCCCCTCAGTCATCCCCGCGAAGGCGAGGATCCACTCTTGAATGCTCTGGATCCCCGCCTTCGCGGGGATGACGAACACGTAAGGGGGCCGACCAATGTGTAGATGAGCGAGTTATGTTGAGCGTCGCGGTACCGTCATTCCCATCAAACAAAACGCCGTCAGAATCGCAAGATCATTTTTGAAAAACGGAACGTCCACGAGTCCGTGAATGATCATTGTCAGAATCGCCGCAGAAAAACAAAGGATCAGCGGATCGTTGCGTCGTCGCCATGTGGTGCGAATAAGGAGGAGAAGCCCAGCCACGTGCGCAAGGACGCCAAGAAGCCCAAGTTCGCTCCACATGTTGAGAAGTATGTTGTGTGGATACTGGAAAATTTCGTAGAACGTGGCGTCGTGGTACGGAATCAGCGCCATGGCATAGCCGCTGAGGCCGGCGCCAAAGAACGGCCTATCCGCAAGCATGTGCAACGTTTCGCTCCACTGGGCTCGTCGAACAAGGCCAGAAGAATCCTGAAGCGTAATTTTCTGCACGATCGACGGCATCATCGACGTAGCGATCAATACTCCAATAATCGACAACGCAACAATTCCTGCTTTGATGCGATGATGGATTGGTGCGATGAGCGCGATGACAAAAAGGGCTACAGGAATCGCTACAAGCGCGGCTTCGGTTTTTGCAGCGACGATTCCGCCGAGCATGAGGAAGATCGCAAGAATATGGAAAGGAGAGAGTCGTCGCAATCGCACCATCCCCATCACCACAATCGGCGCCAAGAACAGTCCAACCGCATTAGGATAGTCGTACAGCGACGTTGCACGATTTTCGATCGACCACGCATCGGGAATGCCGAAATGGAAAAGCACTTGAAGAATCGCGAGCAATCCAATAGCCGATCCAGAAACACAAAGTGCATCAATGATGCGTTCAACATCTTTTCGCTCATGCATCACCGACTTCACCACAAATGCGAGAAGCGCTGGTTCGATAAAATATGCCTTGAGAATACCAAGAGCCGAAAGAACATCTGCAGCAACGAGTGTAGAAATGATCGCAGCGATCAGCGTAACGATAAGGGGAACTCGATACCATCCCAACGATCGCCATACCAAAGAGGCGTCGTGCTGCGTCGTCTTGTTTATAAGCGATCGAATCACCGCAACCACGATCGTGATCAGAACAAGACATTCAAGCAACGTCGTCGGAATCGGTCCAATGCTGAATCGAACAAGATATGTTGGAAGCAGTGAAAAAAGGATGAGAATGCCGAATTTCTGATCCCGCAAAGAGAGGATAGTAAATAGTGAAAGAGCGAAGAGAAGAAGAAAGAAAAATATCATACAACAGCAGTGTCTGGTCGGAATAATTTCAGAAGCGACTTCGGTGACGGCCCACCAAGCGCTGCAAGACTCATGATGTAGAGAATCGTACCAACCGGAATAGAAATACACGCGTTCGAGTCACGAAGAAGATACAACCCAATACCCATCACCACCGAAGCCGCGATTGATTTTCCGAACAGGCCAAGATGTGGTTTCCAGTTTGTGTAATACATCACTACGGCAGCGGAAAGAATCGCAATCAACATTTCTGAGCAGAACGACGTTGTTGCCGCGGCCCACATGCCGTACTGAGGAATAAATATCGAGTATCCCGCAATCGCAACAACGGCTACGAACGCATACGCAAACATCATCAGGCGTTGTTTCCCAATGGCCACAACGGTGTAAGAGAACAACGAACCAAGGAACACTGCACTTGCTGTGGGGCCGAGAACAGCAAGTACATGACCAGCTGGGCCAAGCGATGGCTTAATGAGTGTCATCACCGCAACCCCGCAAAACACACTTCCAAAGGCAAACGGAATCGCGAGCATCACCAACGTGTCGAAACCGTCTTGCATGCGTTTCATGAACAATGGTCGATTTTGCGTTGCCCACGCAGCCACCAGTAAGGGAAGCAACAGACCCATCAGTGTTGTTGGTACTGTCGTCACGACGTCGATCACTTTGTATGCACTGCCGTAATATCCTATTTCCGTATCGGATCGGCCAAACAGCCACATGAACAGAATATCGCCTTTCAAATAGAGGAGGTTGAAGAAAATAGAAACACCCATCGGCCAGCTTTTGATAATGATCGTTTTTGCAATCGCGCGGTCGAACGTAAGCGAAATTGGTACGTGGGTTCGAACGCTATCGAGCATCAACACCACGTGAACAATGCCACCAAGTACAAAGGCGAACGCTGCGGCACCAAGACCAAGATGCCAATACCACACCGCGAGCACGCCACAAAAGGAAACGAACCGATTCGCAGTTTCCGCAAGCGTTGCACGAGCAAGGAGTAACCGTTTCTGAAATACTCCTACAAATACTTGCGCGATGGAGCTGAAGAAGAAGGATCCCGCAAAGAACAAAATTGCCAATCGCTCATCCCCAGTCGTTGGGAGAAACAGTGCAGAGATTGGCGCCAAACTCAGAAACAGGAACGCGCTCACAATACGCAACGAGAAAATGGTTCCAAGAATCTTCTTCTCGTTTGCTCCAGGTTCCGAAATCATTTGCGCGGTGGTGAGCGTCAAGCCAAAATCCACAAGAATCGCGAACAGAGAGGCATACGTTTGTGCTTTGGTGAGCGCGCCAAATCCCGCATCGTCCAGCGAATGAATCAGGAACCAGAACGTTGCTAAGCCAAGAAGTGTTCCAATAATCTTCCCAAAAACTTGAATGATCGTATTTTTCGCAATAGCTTGGCGTTCGGACATAGATGATTCTATTGTACAATGATCAGCAATCTATGACGACGACGCGGAAATTTCGGATACTGGGAATCCTCAAAGGATTCTATTTCTATCTCCCAATTTTCACGCTCTATACCCTCGATCACGGTATTGCACTAAGCGCGGTGGTGTTTTCACAGGTGTTTTACAGTCTCACAAAGTCGTTGTGTGAAATACCTACCGGGCTATTCGCAGACAAATTCGGACAAAGAACATCAATCATCATTGGGTACATCCTCGAAGCGATCGGCATTCTTTCCATCGTAATCTCTCCGACCGTTTTTGGATTGTATGCCTGCTATGCCATTGGCGGACTCGCGGCATCCTTCTTGAGTGGAAGTGAAGAGGCGTTGGTGTTTGAAGCCGCAAAGAAAGAAAAGAAAACATATAGCAAAGAATACGGTGCATTCTTGTCGAATCAAACCTTTGGCATGGTCATTTCGGCATTTTTTGGCGGTCTGGTATTTCAACTGTTCGATCATGCAGCCTTCGTTCCGCTTTTCGTCGCAACGATCGGATCATTATTGAGTGCGGCACTGATTGCAACATCGGTACAGAATATTCGGGCATCGATAAAGGATTCGGCAGACGGAAGCGGAATGCTGACCATGCTCAAGAAGAGCATGAATGTGATTCGCAAAGATGCGACAATTTTCCACCTTACCATCGTGGCGGGACTTACCATTACTGGAGAATATTTTCTCTACAGCGTGTATCAGCCCGCGTTTTCTGCAGTACACGTTCCAGCAATATGGTTTGGAGCAGCATTGTCGATCGGATCGATAATCAATATGGTTCTCGTGCGATACATTTACGTACTTGAACGACATTTTACGCTCGATAAGATTATTCTTGGAGTAAACGCAATAATCGCGTTGGGATACATCGTTATGGCCACCACGCAGAGCGCGATTGGGATTGTGGCAGCATTCATTCTTGCGCAAAGCCTGTTTGGACTTGAAGCACCCATCGTGAGTGACTACGTGAATGAGCGTGTTGCGTCGAATATTCGCAGCACCGTTCTTTCCGGCATTTCATTTGTGGAACGTATCGCGAATGTGATGTTCCGATTATGTTTAACCGTTGCGGTAGGTTGGTATGGTGTTTCTGGTGGCCTGTTGGCACAAGGGGGATATCTTTTGGTGGGTGCTTTGGTGAGCTATTGGCTATTGGTTCGGTGTGGTTGTGCGCATAGAATCACCAAACATAACGGAGTTTCAGTCTCGTCGGTATAGCACCTCGATGCTATACTGAGCATGTATCTATGATTGCATTGTTGCGCAGAATTTGTGCAGGTTTCGTTGCTATTGCCGCTGTTCTTGCCATCGCTCCTGCTCCAATCGCACGCGCTGCGATCTATTCTGCCGTACAAGTAACTGCACCGGGCACAATAACCATGACACCCGGAGAAATAAAAACCATCACCACAACATTTCAAAACACATCAGACTTCACCTGGAAGAACGACGGCCCTGGATACGTTTCGCTGTACACATACGGCCCAAAATATCGCACAAGTGTATTCGACCCTGGCACGTGGCTCTCGCCCAGTCAGGTAAAGCGCATGTCGGAAGCATCGGTAGCAAAAGGAAAAACAGCAACACTCACGTTTCAACTCAAAGCCCCGTCGATTACCGGAACATATTCCGAAACATTCAAGCTTGCTTCGGAAACATATTCTTGGTTTGACGGGGGAGAGTTTACGCTGAAAATCACGGTGAAGACATCTTCGGCTACATCGAAAGCGACTACGACGGTATCATCGACCACAACAGTTGCAACGCCGGTAATTGTTTCGTCGGATCGCGCAGAGCTCGCGATGGTTTCCGCAAACAAAGTGAAAGCAGTAGCGGGGAAAGCGATAACGTTATCTGCAGGTTTTAAAAATATTGGAACAACAACGTGGAAAAGCTACGGTTTGCGTGCGCCAGATTTGAGCATAGCGTCCGCCGGATCGTTCAAACACGGATCATGGAAGGGGGACACAATCGCGAGCGCAACATCGACCGTGAAGCCGGGGGAGACGGCATATATTACGTTTGCCATTACGGCGCCAAAAACGAACGGCACGCACATAACCAAATTCCAGTTTTCCGCCAACGATTCCGTGGTCGACGGCGCGTTTGTAGAAATTCCCGTAGAGGT
>CALRAI010000003.1 GCA_943350635.1 Candidatus Uhrbacteria bacterium | reverse complement strand
TTTGCAGAGAATCAATCCAAGGTAGATGAAATACAGTTCCCTGGGTACAATGAACAGCACGCGCAAATTACTCCAGACGATATCCGCAATATTCTTCTCCGCATTCCACCGCATCTCCTTGCAAAATCAACGCTCACCGACGTCAATTTCTCAAAACAAAATATTGTTTTCGTTCCAACCTTTACCAGCACCGGCGACGTGGATCTTTCAAACGTCCTCAATCTCACCACACAAGAATTTCTTGCATCCAATCATCATCCTGAGCGTGCTCTTGCAGGAAATACCTTTACCGGACGCTATTCGGCAATGAAAGGCCTTGAACATCTAAAAGACACCAATGATGATGCATTCTTTTCTGTTATTCTCCCATCCGCAATTCCAGAAAGCGTTACGAAAAATCCTGAAAACATTCGCCAGTATCAGATTCACGTCTTTCTCCATGAACTTTTTCATAGCATTGAAAACGTAATGAAAGACGACAACGAAGCAAGAGCGTGGATATTGAATTCTGCCACCGGTCGAACGTTCTTTGATTGGCGGGAGGAGTACATTGCGGCATGCGCAGAGGAACAGACTCCCCCATCAATTTACGCAAGCGCATATGTCGACGATCTTTTTCCTGCATTCGATCGTACGAATCCAAAATTCATGGCAGCAATTCGTGAATGGATGGCAGAAGATTGGGTTGGAGCACATATCGGCATTCTTCCAAACGTCGAAGGAATATCCACGATCTCAAAAGGGAAACGACAGAAACTTTTTGAAGAACTTCTCGCAACTCCAGAATAAAGCACAACGCCCCGCACGGATAAAATCCATGCGGGGCTTGCGTCGTTCTGTAACGTCACCATCACACACCGTCAGTACGGCTTCAGCTCCACCGGCCTGTCCTTCGTGGCCTCGATGTAGTGCTGCACGAAGACGAGCTTGTCGCTGTCGTACTTCAGACCACCGAGCGCCTGGTGCAACGTGCGTGGGTTCGAGACGAACGGAAGACCAATCTGGAATCCGTTCGCAACTTCTGGCCCATGGAGACCGACCATCATCTTGCCGGTCATCACGCTCTCGAACACACGCTCACGGTACTGCGCCTGCGGGTTGCGTGCGATGAGCAGCTCCCACGGCTTGGCAACGTCTGCCCGAGTGAGGAACTTACGACCAGCGTTTCGCGACGTGAGGATGATGGTGGCGCGTTGCCGGTGAGACGTCTTCAACGGAATAGCCACACAACCGCCAGGCGTAGCCACGGGAACATCGGTGAGAAGCGCCTCGCATGCAGCAAGCCGATCGTGCTCGGGCTCCGTCATCTCCCACAGGTAGGTCTCGAGAGTCGAGGTTGCACACCACTCCCAACGAAAGCTCACCCGGTCGCCGACGAACTCAATCGCCGAAAGCGGGCCACGAACCGTCTCGAACCCGTCGCGGAACTCCAGCTCCGCACCCACGAACACACCAGATTCGACGAGAAACTTCCACGTAACCTTTTCCAGCATTTCAGCTCCTGTAAAAAAAACCAGCTCAGCTGCGCAGCGGGCAGACGGCCACACTTTCACGCGCCATGATGATAGCAGATTTTGGCTAATATTACAAGAGATTCGCGGCCTTTATCGCACTTTTTCCTGTGTTTACAATACAAATTTTCGCGTTGTTGGGAATGGATTCCCGCATTTGCAACAACATGCCAAGCCCAGCAATTCCCGAGTATTCACAATCAATATTTTGAGAAACGGCGCATTGAAAAGCTTGTTCAAGATACTTTTCCTCTAAAAGCTGAACAGAAGAACGCTCTCCGCAAAAGCCAGCTGATCGGTAAAACTGAATCCATTGCTCGTCAAAATGCACAAAAGGAAGATGTGGAGAATATAACTTCTCTGCGCGAGACTGGGAATCGTTCGTTGTTGCTCCAATAAAATGACAACGCCGTAACACATCAATGTCACCAGAAAATCGAGGGTCGTGCTGCGTCGTCGATACTTCCCTTTTATTGACGTTCAAAATATTCTCATAAAGATTCCTTGTACCAAATGGGATGAAACAATATTCTGGTGAGCTGTTGATGATTTCGTAGCTGAGCCAATCGTAAAAACGAGTGGTTGGATCAAACGCTTCGTTCGACGTGATATCAAATCCATCGGGGTTATTCGTCAACGCCAATATTTATCGAAACTGTAACGGTGCTTTTGCTAAATCCGTTTCATACATTTCACAGTTAATCTTCTCCAACTCATTTCGAATGCCTTCATTCAACGATCGATCGATGAGCACTTTAAGATTCGGCAATCCGTATTTTCTCAATTGTGTTTGAATAGCAAAGGCGGCTGAACCGGAAGAAATAATCGACATAGCCGGCAAAGGCGTATTGTTCTGACCCCGTTCTTTTGCAAGCAAAAATTCACGATACGTCACCACAATTTCCCACGCCATCCTGTCCTTATGCGTTCCCGTGGGATTCTTGCTCTCATCTTTTAGCCACACATTCGAAAAGCCTGGCACAGAAATCCGCATCGTTGGCGTGGCGGGAAACTTCGGACAATCCGCAGGAAACTCCAGCCGCATTGGATCGTTCTCCGACGCGACATGAATAGAATCGAGAATCTTCTTTTCGACGATTGATAGCGACATGACCAATACTGTAATACAAAACCCCGTAATTTTGTTCAGGACTAGGAAGAAAACGAGCAGGCGCCGAGGCGTACTTCTTGGTACGTTGAGGCGACGCGGAGTTTTCTGACAACGTCCTGGACGAAATTACGGGGTTTTGTGGTGGACCTGGAGGGAGTTGAACCCTCGTCTACATCCCTTCACCTCTCAAATTTGTTCCACGCGCAGTTCCGTCAATTACGGTCCGATGATCAGACGGAACAAGAATCATCGTCACGATTTCGCTGCAACGGGTCAACTCCACCGAGCGAACAGATGGAGACCAAGCCTTATAATATTGCACCCCGGTTCGGTATAAGACATTCCGAGTGGGATGGGTTGCGGCCCTTAGGCGGTAACCAATGAGAATGAAGGAACACTAAATGCCGAAGCAATAGCTGCCTTCACCTTTGAGAATGCGTTTGCAAATATCTCGTTGCGCCATGGGATTACGGAATATGGCACACTTCCGGCGTGATTTGTGAGGATCCGAAACGTATCGAAACCCGTCAAGCCCATGAAATGGCGCTGTAATTTTGACCATTTTCGACTTGGCTCTTCACGAACTTTTTCAACGTACCAAGAAGTACGCCTCAAAAGCTTCGCTCGATCCGCATCGAAACTGGCCTAAAATTACAACGCCATTAACAAAATAGTAGCATATTTTCACGTTTTGGTCTATCATTCCGCTAACATTTAATCCCAAGGCCATGCGCATTCATCGTCATCGACGGTTTCAGAAACCAAAGTTCGAAATTCAGGAATTTAAGGCGAATCATCACATTATCGCGCCAGAAGTGCGAGTTATTGACGATGAAGGCAAACCACTAGGTGTAATGCCTACTGCAAAGGCCATCGCACTCGCCACAGAAAAAGGCATGGATCTTATTGAAGTTTCGCCGTTGGCAGAGCCGCCAGTGTGTAAATTTGCCGATTATAGCCACTTCAAATACCAAAAGGAAAAGGAAATGCGCAAACAGCGCGCACAAAGCAAAGAAGTGGAAATCAAGGGTATTCGTCTTTCCATGCGTATTGGCTCTGGGGACTTACAGATTCGCGTAGAACAAGCCGCAAAGTTCTTCGAACAAGGAGATAAAGTAAAGGTGGAAATGATCCTTCGCGGTCGTGAACGCGCCCACGGAGACGTTGCCCGAGCCGTATTTGACGACTTTGTGAAGCAACTTGGAACGCACTACCCTATTCGCGTAGAAAGCGCCTTAAAGGCGATGGACGGAAGAATGAACATGATTTTGGCTCGCCAAACGTAAAGCTTTCCCCAGTTTCGCTTGACCGAAACCGCATTTTCCACTAACCTTCGCACATCTTAGAAACCCACATATGGCAATGAAGACTCACAAAGCGATGGCAAAACGCGTTCGTATCACACGAAGCGGAGCTGTTATCAAGCGAAAAGCTGGCCAAGGCCACTTCAATTCCCGTGAATCTGGTAACACTACCCGAAATAAGCGAACCGACGTTACCTTCGGTGTTACCATCCGTCGCGCACTTAAAGCGATGATGCCGTACGATCTCACCTAATTTTCCATTATGCCACGCGTAAAACGAGGTACACAACATGTTAAGCGCCGAAAGAACCTGCTCGCTCGCGTAAAGGGCTTCAAGTGGGGCCGTAAGAGCAAGATTCGTCTTGCTCGCCCTGCTATGCTCAAGGCTGGTGTGTACGCATTCCGCGACCGCCGCGCCAAGAAGCGCACATTCCGAGCCCTTTGGACGGTAAAGATTAACGCCGCAGTTCACGAACTCGGCCTTTCCTACTCCCGTTTCATCAACATGCTCAAGCTTTCAAACATCGCCATCGACCGTAAAGTCCTTGCGCAGATTGCCGAAAAGCACCCAGCAGTGTTCGGAAAAATCGTTGCCGCAGCCCAGAAATAAGGGAAAAATCACTTCCGAGCAATCGGAAGTGATTTTTTGTTGGCTAAATATTGACCTTTTCCTCATTTTCTGGTATTATTCCTTGTCATGTGAAATCTCCAAAGTCCAGGGATTTGAACGACGAAGCCCTCTTCGTCTGTCAAACCCCCGGATTGCCGGATCATCGTCGCCATCAGCCATCCGGCTGACCGACACACCTCCTGGAGACTCACATGATCGCTCGTTTTTCCCTCCTCATCCTCCTCGCCCTCACGGTGGGCTGCGCCAACAACTCGTCCACCGCGACCAAGAACACCGGCGGTCGCCCGTGCAGCGCGCCGAAGGGTGTCACGCTCACCAGCTTCGACAACGAAGGTCGGCTCCAGTCGTCATCCGACCTGATCGGCGCCGATGGGAGCTCGACGCTCTTCGTCTGCGACGGCTCCCAGGCCCGCGCGGTCCGGGTGCAAGGTCTCAAGATCGGGGACGCCGCCGACAACCAGGCGGGCTTCATGGTGGATGGCTCGCGCCACATCGTGACGGAGGGGCGGTTGGTCACCACCAACAAGTCGGCGACCAAGCTCACCGACCTCGACCTCATCGCGCAGTGCCTGGACTTCTGGTCCGGTGCCTGCGACGCGGCCCCCGTGCCGCCGAAGCCGCCCGCCGACCTCGGCACCAGCGATCCCGCCGCCGCGCCGACCGCGACCGACGCCAAGGTGGCCGCAGGGAGCTAGACCCCGTCGGCAGGAACTGTGCGCACTGTTCGTCACCACGTCAGTACGCACGCAACGCTCGCCCTATCGAAAGAGAAGGCGGGCGTTGTTCGTTTCAAAAAACTTTCTTACAACAAAATCGGAAACATTGAGAGAAGCTTTTGCACGAAGGTTAGGCGCTGGTAACAGAGTTTACATATTTGCTTTGCAGCGAAACCACGATATGCACTGTCACCGATAGCGGCAAATAGCGGACCCATCGCAATCGCCGTCAATACTGCTTTGATATCTTTTTTTCTTTTTTTGCCGTTTTACATGTTGCGCGAATCGTAGGCCCAATGAAGGATGGCCTGACGCTGGATTGGTCGGCACGAAATATCTCCGGTACGACAATGTTTCTTGAGTTGGGCGATGTGGCGAACAATAGCTCTCCAGCGCTTGATTTGTCGCCCATCCTCGGCGTCGAGTCGTCTACCCATATAGTAGCGGCAGTACCACTGAAACCAGCCGCGAGGATCATGTTCTTCATTTATCCATCCCTTTTCCTGCCAAACTTTTAGCGGTTGGCTGGCGTGTTCGCGAAAGAAGTTGAGCGTGTCATCGTGATGTTCTGGTGAAAACTTCGCACGCGTAAACCAGCTTTTAGGAAACTCTTGTTTGCAGTCGGTCATATATTTGCCCCCAAATACTCCCAACGCAAGCATCTCTTTTGGCGTGAGTTCCGGCGTAAAATCAAGATGAAAATTTCGGCCAATTGGCTCGGTAAGCGTATACGTATAATTTTTCTGCATTTTATCATTCACGATAATTCTCCGAGGTGTTTTCTTCATATATTGCAAATGGTGTTTATTGTTATCGTACCGCGGGAAGCTTATACTATGCAGTATATATGCTTATCTTCCTTCGCGTGTCTCGTCCTCGTTTTTGGATTTATCTTTTAGGGCCATTTTTGCTTGGTGCAGCTGCCGCTTTTCAGACAGGGACGGGTACATTTTCAGCGGCAGCACTTTTCCTTGGACTGTACTTCACCCTACCGGCGAATCTCCTCATTTATGGCGTCAATGATATTTTTGATTATGATACCGACGTGATAAACGAGAAAAAGAAAGGGTACGAACCGCTCGTACTACGTACCCAACACCGTTCACTATGGCGCGTCATTGCTCTCTCGAACATCATTTTTATTCCTCTCCTTTTTATTCTCGATCTCAGGACTATTCTTGTGTGTGCTAGCTTTCTCTTCCTTGGGTATTTCTACTCTGTTCCACCAATCCGTGCGAAGGCACGGCCATTTCTCGATTCCGCGTTCAATGCGCTGTATGTTATGCCAGGCATTGCCGCATATTTTGCATTCGGAGGAACAAGTCTTAATCTTTCTCTCGTAGCTGCCGGTATATTCTGGTCAGCAGCTATGCACGCATATTCTGCAGTTCCAGACATTGATGCAGATAAAGTGGCGGGAATTCCTACGGTTGCAACAACGCTTGGCGCCAAGAATACGTTAATTTTGTGCCTGCTCTTTTACATTGCAGCTGGTGTGATAGCCGGACTTACCGTCGGCACCATCGGTTGGGTTGGGCTTGGTGTATATGCCATGCTCATGCTGTTTTCATTGCGCTCATCTACACATCAGGCATTAATGACGACATATAAACGTTTCCCGACGATTAACGCAATTATGGGTGCGCTCCTTTTCTTTTCCATCATTTTATAAAGAGGTGAGCGGATGGTCGGTTTTGTCTCCGATCAAGCGTTTATATACTAACTGTGCACTCACGAGGCACATCGGCATACCAATCCCTGGATTCGTATCGCCACCGACAAAATACAGATCTTTTACGCGCTTACTGTATGTATTGGGGCGAAAAATCGCTGTCTGCATAATGGTATGCGACAGCCCCAGGCCGCTTCCTCGATAGCTATGGTAACGTTCCGCAAAATCATCAACCGCAAATCTTCGTCGATAGGTGATTGAAGAACAAAGTCCCTCCATGCCCATTTCCGTTTCCATTGTCGACAATATTTTTTGCTCGTATGCATCAAGTTCCTCCTTACTTAAGGTTAAGCCTGATGCAATCGGTACAAGTACAAAAAGGTTCTCTTTTCCTTCTGGTGCCACGCGAGAATCGGTCACGCTGGGAGCACAGACATAAAACGACGGGTCCCGGGGCAAAACGGGAACGTCAAAGATGTCCTTGAAGTTCTCTTTCCAATCCTTGGAGAAGACAAGATTATGGTGGGTGACACTTGGAAACTTCTTGTTCGTTCCGAGATACAGTAAAAATGCTGACGGAGCCATGACTTTCTTTTCCCAGTACGTATCATCGTGTTCTCGGTCTCCTTTTGAGAGAAGATGCATGTTCGTATGAAAGAGATCGGCATTTGAAATGACAATATCAGCGCCAACGAACTCGCCTGAGGCGAGACGAATGCCGCATACTTTCCCATTTTTTGTTTCAATCTTCTCCACGGCTGCAGAGCAATGAAAGCGTGCGCCGTGTTTCTTTCCAATATGAACAATCGCCTCAATGACCTTGCCGATGCCTCCCAATGGATAAAACACCCCCTGGCCTAAGTCGACGTGACTAAGCATCGAATAGAGCGCCGGTGCGTTATAGGGAGAATTGCCTAAGAAAAGTAACGTATGCTGGAGCATCTTTTGGACGTCTGGATTTTTGAAGAATTTCCCGACATAGCGATGCATTGATGTGAAGACAGAGAGCCTTCTTCCCTCGAAAAGAAATTCTCGCGTCAAAAAATCCCTAAAATGATCGTAGTTTTTATAGACAAATCTTCCGACGCCGATCTCATATTTTTTCTTCGCCTGACGTAAATATTCTTCCAATGCTTTTCCCGCCCCTGGCTCCATTGATTCAAACGTTGCAGCATCGCGAGTGATGTCTGAATACAGATCAACAACTCGCTGCTTATCTTTGAAAAAAACTCGATATGATGGCGAGAGTTTCACTAAATCCAAATGATCCTCAACCTTTTCACCGAGCAGAGAGAAAAATCGCTCGAATACATCCGGCATCAAATACCAGCTAGGACCCATATCAAAATGGAACCCTTCGGCATCAAATACGCTTGCGCGCCCACCGAGGCTTTCATTCTTCTCGTACACGTCGACAGAATATCCCGCTTTTGCAAGCATCGCAGCGAGCCCGACTCCGCCAAAGCCTGAGCCGATAATTACTGCGTGTTTTTTGTTATTCTCCATACTGAATAGGCTATAGCTATCTTTTCAAACAACGATGTCTTTGCCCTACCGTGAAATACGTCGTAATTTGCTTGTTCTATTTTCGTGAGAATCGCCGCATAGAGACGGGACGCCAGTCGTACCGCAAATCTTCCCTCTGGCGCGAGTTCATCTATTCCTGATTCAGCCTTTGTATAAAGTGTACGCGCTCTATCGATTTCAAAACGAAGCAAGGCAATCAAACCCGGAGTCATGGCGTGTTCGCGTATGTCCTCATCGGTTACACTAAACTGTAGCATATCCTCTTGGGGAATATAGACGCGCGCGCGCCCGTCATAATCCTCTCTGATGTCCCGGAGAAAGTTTGTGAGCTGCATTGCTTCGCCCAACGCTTTTGCTTTCACGAGAGTTGTTTCGTTTTTATAGCCAATGACGTAACTCATCATGATACCGACAACAGCCGCTGATCCGTACATATATTCCTCCAAGTCCGCATACGCTCTATATCTTGCTGTCGATATATCTTTCGCCATTGCATCGAGAAAATCATCGCCGAGACGGTACGGGATTTTATATACCCGAAAAATCTCAACCGCGGCCCGAAGCACAGGATGTCCACTGTCCCCACCTTCTTGTGCGGCCCTCCACTGCTGTCGCCATGCGAGTAGTGCTTTCCGACGTTCATCTTCTGAGGCGTGGGCTTCATCAACAAGGTCGTCGGGTACGCGAAAGAACGCATAGAGTACCGCTGTCGCTTCCCGCATATGACGAGGGAACCAGCGCGTTGCAAATGTATAGCTTACTCCATGCTTTCGCATGAGTTTCTGACAAAATCGCACATCGTCGGGGCGAAACATACTCTAGCGAACGCGGGACTGCAGTGCAACAACGAGCGCATGGAGTGCTTCTTGTATTTCATGAGGAAACGTCGCGTGATCAATCGCATGCCTGGTACTTTTCCACAATTCGTTCATGCGAAACTGAGCCCGTGCAACGGCACCATTCGTTACAAGTATCTCACGCAAGGCATGCATATCCTCATCACTGCCAGATCCATGCATCACGCGCTCAAGCAAGAGTTTTTCTTGTGGAGTGCCGTGTTGTGCAACAAAAGCTGTGAGAAACGTTTGTTGTCCGTCGCGAATATCGGACAAAATCGGCTTGCCTAACACATCCACGCTGCTCGTGATATCAAATACATCATCCTGCAATTGGAATGCTAATCCCATGGGTGTTCCGATGGCAGTCATCTCAGCAAGCGATTTTTCCGTCGCATTACCCGACAGACGAAGGCCGAGACGTAAGGGCCGCACAAAGGAATAGCCCGCAGTCTTGAGATACATTTTTCGCTCGAGTAACCCTTCGTCATGTTCGTCACGAGTCATGGTGTCGACATCGATCATTTGTCCTGCGACTACCTCATCAACCATCCCGTAATACTCATCAAGTACAGTTTGAGGAAGGGGCGAGAGAAGGGCCGTCGCACACATGTGTCGAGACGCCCAAGAAAAAACGAGATCACCAAGAAGAATCGCATGGCTTTTTGCGAGGTGACTCAGATCGCCTCTCCGAGCCTGTGCGCGAAGGTGGTCCTGGACAAATGCTTCAACAGTGGCCACGTTACGGCGTGTTGCTGCTTTGTCGATAATGTCATCGTGTATGAGGCAAAAAACATGAAAGAGCTCTAGCGCAACACCGAACCGCATCATTAAGGCACGATCCCGTCCTCCTCCTGCCACGTATCCGATGGATGAGAGGTACGGCCTGAGGCGTTTACCTCCGCCAACAAGCATACTGATATGCTCAACAGCCTCTCCGAGAAATGCATCTTGAGTTGTTTTGGTAAATACTTGAATGTGGTCATGAACCGTTGCCTTGAGAAAGGGAGAAAATTCATTTTGAAACAGGGTCATATCCATAATTACCGCAATTTTACCAGTCCGTGGTTCTTCCGGCATATGCTCGCTGACAAATTCATAAATGGCTGAGCGTCTTATTTGGAATATTTGATAACCTGGTCGAGCATGCCATTCACCTTTTTCTTCCAAAGATCCATAGCATTTGTATTTCCTGAGTCGTCAAAATGCTCATCCACATTTACAAAATAGACAGCGGCATTAATAACGATCATCTGAAAGGCGGATAACACCAGCTTTAATTGTTCAGCCATCCTGGCCCCGCCTACGGACCCATTAGACACTCCGCAGATTGCGACCGGTTTACCCGCATACGCCTCGTACGCGTTATCCAAGAAGAGCTTGAGTTCTCCCGGATAGCCATGGTTGTACTCCGGAGAAATAATCACGAGTCCATCAGCTTTTTGTAAAAACGCATCCCACGCCTCCTCCGCGACACTATTGCCCTTCGTCTTCGACTGAGAGAAATCTGCAACGTCAACGAATGCCACATCTATATCTCCTCGCTCCTTTGCGCAACGTACCACGAAACGAGCTACCCTTTCACTCATACGTCCTTCACGCGCAGTGCCCAGTAAAAAGAGAATATTTTTCATAGAGTTTGTCGGTTTACGATATGTATGGAGAGCAAAAGTAGCCCGCCCCACCATCCGAGATCTGAAATAATCAAACTCACCATAATTTTCCTTTGCCATGTTACAGGCAGTAGGTCACCAGAATGACCTGACTTTTCACGAGTAAGCAAGAAGGGACTTACTTTGAAAGAAAGAAAATACCCATTTGCAATAAGAACAAGGGCGATGACGGCGTGCACAAGCGGGATGCCAAGAATCCGCTCGGAACGATAGAAAATCAGACCGCCGATGATTGCGAGTGCGATTCCCGCCCAAATCATTGGTTTAGTGACTTTATGTGTCTGAGTGGTGGCCTTGGTCCAGTATGAAGATCTTCGCCCTAAGTAACCATGAATGTCAATAACAGTTACCGCGCCGAGTCCGATTACGAAGCCGGCGATGAAAAGAAAAAGTCCTAACACGTCGAGTGCGCTTGCTATATTCATAATTATTTCGCTATGAATCACGTTCGCGATAGTTATCGCCACGAAGGCCTAAGCTATAGTGAGAGTATAAGCGTTCCATAACGTTTGCGCCACGCCCTCCTACGGACATGATTGTAATATTGATCGGCGTTTCGCTTTTCTTTAGCATACGCGAGAAACTTATGTAGAGGTGATTTGATTGTACAACAAAAACCCCATTTTCAGGCGGTTGTGTTTTGGAGACAAATCCCTATGGGCGCCCCGCGCGGTATGAGGCCTACGGGTCTATCCGATAAGAAATTATCCTGGTGGGACGTGTGAGTTCAGTACCAAGATAATGAGGGTTATACAAGGGTATTTCGACGGCTATTTTTGGAGCGATTTAAGGCGAGTGGGTTAGGCTTATTTGGTTTTCTTTCGATGCTCCACCGCGTGCGTTGCCAATGCACCAGCGATAAATGAAATGATGACCGCGATTACGATGGGAGCGATAGAATTCTTACTCTTTGTTGTTTTTATTGCTGGATCCGTGGGATTGCTCGTGATATCGATTTCACTGTCGCCATCCTGAGCGTCAGCAATAAGCAGAGATGTTCCGCTACAAATTCCTGTACCAAGGTCTCCGTTATCATCGTATGCATACACGGTGTACTCTCGGCCTTTTTCGAAAGAGAAACCACACGAAGCCCCTTGTTGACTTGTCGTAACGCTAACGCTTTTTGTATTCAAACCCTTCCGTGATTCACTTACGTCAAAATCCACAATATTATCGTAACCATCTGCAGAGATATCTTTCACCGTCCCTACAAAAACTGCTTTAGCGTTCTCAAACTGTTCGCTCGGTGTGGCCATGGCGCACGAACACGCGAAGGCGGGCGTGGTACTGCCGAGCCATCCAAATAGCGCTCCGATAAGGCCAAAAGCAAGAAAAAGTCTTCGTGCAGAATTCATAAGCTGACGGATATTAAGTAAAAGAAGCATACCAACAAAACCCGGTAACCTGTAGAAGGACTGAAGGCAAAACAACAAAACCGCCCTTTCGGACGGTTGTGTTTTGGAGACAAATCCCTATGGGTCGCCCCGCGCGGCATGAGGCCTACGGGTCTATCCGATAAGAAATTATCCTGGCGGGACATAGTGGACGCGTTCAGAACCATGAATTGGGGTGCGTTTGAGCAGGAATTGCGGTTTAGCGGGGTGATGGAGCTTTGTACCGTATAAAACAAAAGGCGGCATTTCTGCCGCGACTGACTACTTACGGTTCCTACAGCCGATTGTCCTTTTGTGGAATCTCCCAAAGGATAACCTCTTTTGAAAGTTTCCTCAATAACGACTAAGCCCGCCCATTGCTGAGCGGGTCATTGGCGATTTCATCCCCTTCCAATGGTTTGATTTAGTAGGAGTCATTTATATCTTGTGCTATTTCCTTTATTTTGTAAAACTTGGTGCCCTCGGAAGGAGTCGAACCTTCAACCTTGGCGTTAGAACCGCCTTACTCTATCCGTTGAGCTACGAGGGCGGATGTACTAAATGCAATTCTCATCTATCTTTTGTCTACTTCGTAATGGCTATCTCTCACGGCAACCACATGAAAAATTTTATCGATCACAAAAAAGAACAATCTGCCTTTATCCGTTTCGAATTTTAGCTCTTTCATTTCTATATCTAGTGAATCTCGTAATCCCCTGAAAAGATCTCGGTACGCTCCAATGTCCTCAACAGGAGCTATAACAAGTTTTGGAAAATGTACTTTAAAATCAGCTTCGGTTCTAACCTTCATTCCTATATCTCTCACGACTTTGAATGCTTTTCTTGCAGATTTCGCTTCCATTTCTTCGATTTTACACTCCTTTCTGTTATACCTTTGAAACGAAATGAGATACGGAATCAATTCTGGTTCAACGTCATCCTGTGGTAACTCCGCACTATCGAGAGGTATTTCTCCAGATTGAATCGGTTCATCAAGTTTTGGAATTCCCATAACTTAAACAGCTTGTCTGGCTTTTAGTTTTGCTCCGTAAAAAGTACTCATTTCTGATGGTGATATTTCGTTTTCAGATCCCATATTGGGTTCAAGATTTTCTCTAGCCTTTTGCCACGGAATCTCGGAATGACTCAGCCGTTCTAAATATGCGGCGTCGTATTTGCCATAAATCTTCCAAACTTCTTTTAAGAAATTCTTCTTGTCTTCCGGAATTTCCAAAATTTCCTCTTTTGAGGGCAGTAAATCAATTGGCCCAAATCCAAACTTTTTGTACTTGATGTAAACAGCACGAACAGCAGGCCCATGTACCCACGCTTCAATTTTATCGTTAAAGATTTTATTACCATGAATGGCAAGAAACCACGCTTGGGCGTAGTAAATCATCTTTTGGAGCTTCTTATTAGTCATCGATTTTCCCTCCTCTTTCGCAAGCCAAAGAAAATACTCGGCAACTTTTTGAGCTGTTAATTGGATTTCTTTAGTCATATTGCCTTAATAATACCAGATCCAATTTTTACCGTTATGAATGGAGACTTTATCAGGTCCTTCCAACAAAGCAAAGAATGATAGATTCTATCAATGTATTACCGAAAAATTGTTAAATCACCAGACCACCCATCCTTACAGAAAGTTTACGAATCGTAATCGGAATATAGATTCGCGTCTTATCCCTGTACGCCTCAATAAGAAACCCATCGCGTATGAGCTTTGTCAGATAAAAGTACACTCTCGGGGAATCTTCCCCGACCTTTTGCACGATTTCTTCCGCTGTTCCTCCGAGAATGGAATAGGCGGCAGCATATATCTCCATTTCAATTGTTGAATAACCAAAGTAATCAAACATGGATTGAACCTCTTTTCGGATGTCTTCACCTTTTTCAGCTTGATGACCCCGATCCTCATCAGCCCGAAGTTTCTTCGCTGATTCGACGAGATTCAATTGTCCATCGTCGTTGAATACAAACCAACTTTCCACCCACTCTTTCTGTTCGGGCGTGCAATGTTTCCTCCAAGGAAAATAATAACTCGACGATTCGGACTCTAAACGTGCAAGTTGGAGAAACGCATAACACGAATCGTAGTTTTGAAAATAGGGTTGATATTCCTCCGGAATAGAAAGCTGTTCTTCGGAGATTCGCTCTTTCATCTCTTCCGTATCGGGCGAATCCTGTTTGACCCAGTCGATGAGTCTGACAACAACTTCTCGATCGTATTCTTCGGGCAACTTGCCATGAAACAATCCATTCTCATCGAGCACTTTGCGAAGAAATGGAAGAATCATATTTAGAGTGTTTTGAGGAATCGATAGATTTCCACCATCGCCCATGTATCCAGCTTGCAGTATTCGAGTAAGTCTTTGGCGATTTTGTCTTTTTCGGCTTGGGATGTTTTCGCTGAAATCAGTTTTTCCCAACGTTCGCTCGCTTGGCTCCCTTCGTGAATGTTCATTGTTTTATACGATAGCGACGGAACGACCACAGGTAATACCTTCTTGATACTCGCACTCCCTTTGAACGCCCGATCGACGTAATAACCGTCGGAAAAGATCGTCATCAAGTCGAACATCTTGTCATTCAGTTCTTTGAGAAATGGCGCGTATTCCGGATGAAGCTCCGCGAGCTTGTCGTTCCGCTGAGATTCATAGGATTTGTACCAAGAAATGACGGTTCCCTTGGGATCAATATCCGTTTTCATGCGCTCGATAAGCGGAAGCGTCAAGTCGCTCGACGGTTCTGTGATAAGGAATTCTTTGTGATCGATTGTGCCATCTTCATGCAGAATGTGAAGCGAATACTGAAACGGCACTTGTTCGTATGCGCCAAAACCGTCGAACAGAGGCATTGCGCTGGAATAGCCTTCATAATCGAAGAATTGCAACGGAAAGACTAAATCATTCAGCACGTCGTGAATCGCGTCTTTATCGACGATAGATCGGCTTAGTGTATGCGCGTCGTATTGCCGTCGTTGAGCATCATTGAGAGCTTCTGGGTTCTGAATGTCGGCAAAAGACAGCTCCCCCTTGTCTATCCAGTCAATAAGCTTTTTTTTACTCATGCCGATACGGTTGAAATCATGAACTGAATATTCGGGTACTTCGGGGTTGGAATACGGAAAGGTTGAGCAATGATTTGATCGCCCTTCGTAAATACACAAACAGCCTTTCTCTTCGGGGGAGTTTAGGTATGCCTTTGCATCTTCCATTTCCTGCTTCACTTGTATTTCTGCCTCGATGACCTCCCCCGTGAGATCAGCGTAGACGAAAAGCTCATGGAAATTCACGGCTCCATGCTTCACGTATTCGCGGTTCAGATGGATTACAGATGCTTTGACGATCTTCAATCCACACCGTTCTATGATGATTTTTTGAAATGCCAAGTCGTTGACGTGATGGTGCGGCACCTTACGCTTCACCTCATTCGTTGCCTTTACCTCAAAAAGCTCCCAGCCATGAAGTTCGGGGGAGTATCGGAGAATATCGGCGCGAATAAAGAACACATCATCCTGAAATGTGGCTTGAAAGAGCGTTTGTTTGTCCGAATCAATCTCCATTTTTGTTTCCGCGATAGCCTGTTTGCCGGAAGATTCAATCAGTATGCCTTCGGGGAATAGCTTCCGGCACGCCGATTCGGCAAGGTTTCCATCTTCAATGATCTTCTTCTCGAAATCGCTAAACTCAACATTCTCGAATAATTCGGGTTTGTGTTTCCTAAGCCAAAGATTCTTTCGGCAAAAGGTGTATTCGAGGTAATCGGTTTTTGTGATTAACATGCACATACTTTACTATTCATTACCGAGTAACGTAAAGTATAAAAATGGAATCTAAACAAACACAAGGAGAAAAGAAGATTCTCACAGAATTTAAAAAGCTGATCGTGACTCATGAATTCACATCAGAAGTATTTGGAATTAGAAAAGCTATCGGAATTCCTGAAAATGGTCTTGTAATGTCAGAGGAAGATCGATCACGTTTTTATTTTTCGATTTATACGCCGACTTCCCTTCGAGGGAAATATCCCGAAGATATCCCAGCCTATTTTAAGGAAATGGATGATGCCATTAAACGAATCACAATTAAGTTGCCTTTCTGTACTAGCTATATCGAACAAGTTGTTCGCTGTTATATTTACTACAACCTTTTTCTTTTTGACGAAATCTCACAATATTCAAAATTATTTAGACTAGAAAATCTTTGTAACATCTCTGATGCGCGTAAGGATTTTGAGGATGCTTTTCCGGACTTTTCTTTTCAAAAACAGATAAGTAAATTTTTAAATAAAGAAGGGAGGCTGGACGCAGATTTTGTCCTTGATCAACATATGGTTGAAATCCTATCTAATATGCATATTCACTGGATGAAGGATTCTGTAAAGAAATATCCAATATCGCTTAACATAAGCGAATCCGCCAGCCAACGTGACGTGATCGATTACATCCAAAAAAATTGGAAACACATAAAAGCTCTACAAAATCGATATCACGGTAAATCTAGCTTAACCTTCGCTAAAACAAAGACAAACCAGAAGATCCTTGAACGGAATGAGATTATTTACCAAAATCGCGAGAAATCAGGGCGAGAAATAAGTAAACTTCTCCAAGGTAAAAACTATCCAGATGTCGATATCGGAGGTATAGGAAAGATCATTTCGCTCGAAAAGAAAAAACGTGAAAAAAAGTGAGGTACAGATTAATTCTGTACCTCACTTTTTTCTTATACACGCAAGTAAAGAATTACTACGCTGGCCGCATCAAGCTACCAGCGTATGTTTAAAGGTGACAATAAAGAATCAATCATGAGTTCCCCCAATGGGCTCGATAAACTTCCAGAGAAAGAAAATCTGGTTGGACTCTTTGCGTTGCTTTTGGAGGTAGACACGCGATTAAAAGCTAAAGCAAATTTATGATCGACACCGTCTGCTTACTGGTTCCATTGAATGAGTGTACTTTTCTCGACAAGAACAATACCGAGATCCCCGATTGGGATTTACAGGCCAGAACGAAAGACTACCAAAGGTTTGTTCGTAATCCGACGAAAGCAGACAAGACCAGTGGTATGTACTTTCCGCGAGTGACGCTATACAAACGAAAACTAAAGGGTGACATTTTACAGAATGTAAAAATTGAATTCTCAGCTCCAAAACTTATATACGGTAACAACCTCGAAGAGCTTATCGACGGAGATTTTGGTCGTATCGTGGAAACGCTTGCAGAACGGTTGAAACATGTAGGCGTAAGAATATTTCAGCATTCTATTGAAAACGCCAAAGTATCCGCGATCCATTACTCAAAAAATATCCTACTCACCAACGGGCATACCGCGATCCACCTAATATCTGAGATTGGAAAGATCGATCTCCGAAAGAGCTTCGACTTTTCACGTGCCCGATTCATCAATGACGGACAAAGCCTATGTGCTCACACCGACGCTCACGAATTGGTTATTTACGACAAGGTCGCGGATCTGAATAAAGGAAAGAAACGTGCAATAGATAGGGATCAAACGCCACGTCAGATCGACCTTTTCAAAGAATTTAAAGAGCGAAAGGAGCTTATCGAGATCTTGCGATTCGAGATTCGCTTGTGCAAAAGAGTAAAGATGAAGAGTCTCTTCAAAACATTGGTGCAAGAAAACGATTTTACGTTCAAGCAAATGTTCAAAAACGACGTAAGCCGAAAAGTCGTCTTGTACTATTGGAAAAAGATCATCAATGCAAGAAATAACGGACTGTTCACGCTTTCAAGAAGCAACAAGGATCTACTTCGAGAAATCTACAGATCTCAGCCCCGAATAAAGCCAAAGCAAGCGATATTTCTCATTGGCCTTTCTGCCTTGGCAACGGAAGGAAACGGACTCGGAGAACTTCGAAGTATTGTTTCGAAGACGGCAAAAGATCGTACATGGGGGAGGATCATGGAGGAACATCGCGCTTTTGCAAAGACCATCCCCCAAGATCGGATTCGTGACTGGGTCGAACAGATCGATATGGTACTCAAAGAATACAAACCCTATAAAATTTCATTATGAAAACCGAATTGACCCCAGTGGAAAAGTTTCACATCGCAGTCACAAAAGCATACGCACAAGCCTACTCGGATGCGATATCAGAAAACGTTAAACGTGCGTTAGCTTCTCGTAAGCAAAATCTGTCCACTCCGCAAAGTAGTAGTGTAAAGAAAAGTAAAGTATAATAATCTCATCATAAACAATATGAACGCAGAAAAAGAGTTCTACACAGCAGAAGATCTATCGAAGGTGTTGGAGGTAAACATCATGACGATTTATCGGTACATCAAATCAGGAAAATTACAGGCTCATAAAATCGGCAAAGAATTTCGAATTCCTAAAGGCGAATTTGAGCGACTTCTAAGAGAAACAAATACCAAGCTATGAAAGTAAATGCCATAAAAAAGAAGCAGATCGAGGATCTTTCACGCGAAGAGCTCGTTGATCTTGTGAAGACGCTAAAAAAACGAAAAAAATACGGGCTGGTTTGGGAAAGTAAACCAGAAAACGTTATTTCGCTTTGTAAATCGGAATTGCCTGTATTGGAAGAAGTGAAAGAACGTGCAATTGAAGAAGCTCCAGACCAACCAACAAATCTTATTATTGAGGGTGATAATTATCACGCGCTTTCGGTATTGAGTTTTACTCATGCGGGGAAAGTAGATGTGATCTATATCGATCCGCCATATAACACTGGCGCGAGAGACTGGAAGTACAACAATGATTACGTTGATATCAACGACACATTCCGGCACAGCAAGTGGTTATCGATGATGCACAACCGTCTCTTACTCGCGAAGAAACTCCTTAAAAGTGATGGCGTGCTTATTTGCGCGATTGATGAAAATGAACACGCTCACCTCGGAGTAATGCTTGAAGAAATGTTCCCCAATAAAGAACTTCACTCAATAACCGTTATACATAACCCGCGAGGTGTACAGGGTAAAAACTTTTCATACACACATGAGTATGCCTATTACGTCATTCCTACGGGGAAAAATATAATTCAAGAAAAGAAACGTAAAACTTACTCAAAGGCAAACCTTAATCTTCGCGATAAGGGCGGAGAGTCGATGAGGACAGATGCAAAGAATTGTTTTTATCCTTTTTTGATTAAAGATGGTCAAATTATCGGATTAGGCGAAGTGCCAAACAATGATTTCCATCCAAAAGCTCAAACCGTCAAGCGCGACGATGATATTTATGAAGTGTGGCCAATTGATGTAAAAGGACTAGAAAGAAAATGGAGATACGCTAGACAGAGCGTAGAAGACATTTTAGATATTTTGAAACCAAAAAAGATTGATGAAGGTTTTGAGATTGAAATCTACAAAGAGTACGAGAAATATAAAACCGTTTGGACTGAACCGGAATATAATGGCTCATTACATGGAACAAAGCTTTTGCGAGAGATTCTTCCAAATTGTGATTTTTCATTTCCAAAATCCCTTCACCTCGTCAGAGAATGCCTACACGCTGTAATAGCTAACAATAGAAATGCAATTGTATTGGATTATTTTGCCGGATCTGGAACGACTGGACATGCGGTAATGAAATTAAACGAAGAGGATGAGGGATCTCGCCAATTTATTCTTGTAACAAACAATGAAAACGGGATTGCCGAAGAAGTAACATACCCTCGAATTAAAAAATCTATAGAGGGTTACTCCGACGAAAAAGGCATTCCAAGTAATCTTCGTTACTTCAAAACAGTTTTTATTCCCAAATCAGAAGCATCTGATGATACGAGAAAGACGCTTGTAAGACGGTCAACGGAAATGATTTGTGTTAGAGAAAATGCGTTTACAAAGAAGGCAGACAATCAGGAGTACAAAATCTTTACGAATGGAAAGGTTGCAACTGGAATCCTATTTGATCTTGACGAAGTAGATGTATTCAAACAAAGAATTGATGCATTAAAGCTTCCGGCGCACTTGTATATATTCACGCTGACCGACGATGTATTTAGCGAAGATTTTGAAGATCTCTCCGTGAAACATACGCTGTGTCCAATTCCGGAGGCAATCTTAGAGGTTTATCGAAAAATCTGCGATTAATATGATTCTCAAACGCTATCAGCAAAATGCTGTCACAAAATTAATTGCACGATCTACTACGCTTCTTCAAAAGGAAGGGAGCCGTGTCTGTGTGCTTAAAGCACCGACGGGGTCAGGTAAGACAATTGTCATCGCTGAATTTTTGAAGCAACTCACGTTGGCAAAGCTTCCTCATCACTATGCTTTTCTGTGGATTTCAAGTAATGATCTTCACTTGCAAAGCAAAGAAAAGGTTGCGGGCTATCTCGCCGATTCTCGTTATGTTCTTTCATTGCTTGATGAAATAACAGATGATCAATTTCAGGAAAATCAAATCGTGTTCGTCAATTGGGAAAGTCTCACAAAACAAGATAAACAAACAGGTGAATTCAAGAATCTTTTCATGAAGGAGGGAGAGGGAAACCGCAACCTGCAAAGCTATGTAGCGAATAGCAAAGAGGCTGGTTTGGAAATAATCTTAATAGTTGACGAGAGTCATTATCATTATTGGTCAGAACGTTCACAGGAGCTTGTTCAGGGTATCATCGCACCGAAGCTGATCATCGAAGTATCTGCTACTCCATCAGTCATTCCTTCCCCCGAAGAGATCGAGCAAGAAGAAGCTGGGTTCATATCGATTCGTTTCGATGATGTTGTTTCAGAAGGAATGATTAAATCTGCAACCATCGTTAATGAAGCGTTTGGAAGCCTAGGCGACTTTAGAAAAACAGCAGACGAGGTCGTTATTGAAGCTTCGCTCGCAAAGCGTGAGGCTCTTGGTTCTGGTTTTATTGCGGAGGGCTCTAATGTTCGCCCACTCCTATTGATTCAGCTCCCAAGCGATACTCAAGCTACAAGCGCGCTCGATCAATCAAAGCTTGAAGAAGTAGAAAATATTCTGAAAACTAAGCATGGAATTACGGTTGAAAACGGTAGACTCGCTGTTTGGCTTTCAGACCGCAAGGATAATACCGAGGAAATAACAGAAAATGATTCTCCTG
The DNA here is from genome assembly GCA_943350635.1 of Candidatus Uhrbacteria bacterium. Classification (GTDB taxonomy): domain Bacteria; phylum Patescibacteriota; class Patescibacteriia; order UBA9934; family UBA9934; genus CAIKHN01. The sequence continues at coordinate 31,432 of CALRAI010000003.1, read as the reverse complement.
TTGATGTTCTTATTTTCAAACAAGCCATCGCACTTGGATGGGACTGCCCTCGTGCTCAAATCCTTGTAATGTTCCGTGATATTAAGGTCGATCAATTCGAAATTCAAACCATTGGACGCATCATGCGAATGCCAGAAGCAAAACATTATGAGAACGATTCCCTGAACCAAGCATATGTATTTACAAACCTTGACCGTATAAACGTTGCACAAGATGGTACAAGCGAAGGATATTTCAAAGTTCATCGTGTCGTTCGTAGAGATAGCTATAAGCCCATTGATCTTGCTTCTATCTATTTAAGCAGAATTGATTACGGCGATCTTACCCTTTCATTTCGCAGACTCTTTAAACAAGAGGCAAATAAGTATTTTGGTATTCTCGAAGAAGATAACCAACGAGTAGCGAAAGACAAAGCTGATATTAAGCTTGATCTATTGCCGCAAGAATTGACGAAGGTAATTATTTCCGACGCGATAATCCAGAATATTGACGAACAAATGCGAAAAGAAATCCTTGGTACAGGTTGCGCGGAATTCGCAGTATCGCCGGATGAAATTAAGCGCGCGTATGAAGTATTCGCGAAGGTATGCTCACTACCGTTTGCGCCAGTACGTTCCCATACGAAGATTCAGCAAGCAATTTATGACTGGTTCGATAAACAGCTTGGATACGAAACGATCAGCAGGTTAGAAGTCCAACGTATCGTGGTTTGTTCGGAAATTAACCAGAAGATATTTCGCGAAATTATTGAGAGTGCAAAGGGCAAGTTTAAAGAGATTGATAAAGTCGAGAAACAGGCAAAACAGAAAAAGCGAAAATACAATTGGAATGTTCCGGAAGTAGATTATTTTAACGAGCGATTTGAGCTGGCAAATGGCGAGCAGTCCATTGTTGTATCAGCACAACACCCAACAAAGGCATTACTCGATCAGGAACGCTCCATTCAAGAAAAGACTTTTGAGGATATCCTCGAAGCGTCAAAAACTATTGAATGGTGGTATAAAAATGGAGAATCAAAAGACTCGTATTTTGCAATTCCTTACATCGATGAATCCACGGGTTTTGAGCGAGCATTTTATCCCGATTACATCGTGCGTTTTGATAGGGGATCTATCGGAGTATTTGATACAAAATCCGGCTTCACCGCTTCCGGGAAAGATGCGACTGTAAAATCGAATGCGCTACAGGCATATATAAAAGATCATTCCGAACAGAGCCTTTTTGGTGGACTCGTTACCACCGATCGCACTGGAACATTTGTTTTTACCGGAATGAAATATACAGACGATAAAACCAATGCAGGCTGGAAGCGATTTGATCAGCTATGAAAGCCGTAATCCTTGCCCGTGTTTCAACCGAAGAGCAACGCGAGGCTGGGAATTCGCTTCCGGCGCAGATTGAGCGTATGCAGGCGTATTGTAAGAGGAAGGCATTTGAGATCGTTGAAACGTTTCAATTCGACGAAAGTGCGTATAAGACAAAGCGGGATGAGTTCGATAAAATCTTGGAATTCATAGAACAGACGAAAGAAAAGATCGCTGTCTGTTTTGATAAGGTTGATCGACTTTCGCGTAACGTTTTTGATATACGCGTTTCGGCTTTGTACGACAAGGCTGTTAATGGTCAAATTGAACTTCATTTCATTTCGGACGGTCAAATCATCAATAGCGAAATATCAGCTTCTGAAAAGTTTCAGTTCAGCATGACTTTGGGTTTGGCGAAGTATTACTCGGACGCGATCAGCGACAACGTCGGACGCGCGTTTGAACAAAAGAGGCGTAAGGGGGAGATTACGGGTCAAGCGATAATCGGATACATCAATCAGGATGATCTCATTGGAAATAAAGACGTAGTACCCGATCCTCAGAGAGCTCACTTGATCGTGAAGATTTTTGAAATGTACGCGACGGGCAATCACTCAATGCAGACAACATTAGATGAAATAACAAAGGCGGGGCTCAAAAGCCGAGAGGGCAATATGCTCTCAAAGAGTGCAATTGAAAATGTTTTGAAAAATACCTTCTACTACGGAATGGCATATTCAAAAAAGTACGATCAAGCCTACCCCCATAGATACGAAAAGCTCATTTCCAAAGAACTGTTTGATCGTTGCAAAAGGGTGCGGGAAAACAGAATGAAAGAACCAAGCAAATCAACGAGGAACTATATTTTTCAGGGTTTGCTCCATTGTGCTCGTTGTGGTTGCTCGATTACGCCGGAATACAAAAAGAAGAAGAGTGGACGGGAATACAACCTTTACAGCTGCACCAATTCCAAGAAGACCTGTAAACGGACGTATATCAATGAGAAAAAGCTTTTAACGCCCGTGTACGCCGTTTTTGACCGTTTGGCGAGCATTGAGCAAAAGGTACAGGAAGACCTCGTGGCAGAGCTTAGAAAGACCACAGAGGCAGAAATAGCCTTCCATCAGGCGCAGGTTTGTCGTATCCGAGCCGAACACGATCGGCTCACAAAACAGAAAGATCGCCTAATCAACCTCTTTATCGATGAGAGTATTACTAAGGCAGACTACGACAAAAAGATGCAGGAACTTACGGATAGTATTCAAACGCTTGGTATCGAAATGGAAGAACACTCAAAGGGGAACTACGACTATCAAACCACTGTCGTTACGGTACTTTCTTTAGCTCGACGAGCACGAGAAATCTTTGATGGTTCTGAAACCCATGAAAAGCGGGCATTCTTGAATTTCCTTATTCAGAACCCGAAAGTAGATGACAGAGAACTGACCTTTGAACTCAAAAAGCCCTTTGATTTAGTATTAAACATGACAGTCTCAATACAAAAGACGATCGGTATTTCTACAGATCGTCCTTTGTGGCGGGACGGACGGGACTCGAACCCGCAACCTCTGCCGTGACAGGGCAGCGCTCTAACCAGTTGAGCTACCGACCCAAATGAATCATTTAGGCTGCGATATAGTACCACGCTCGCGGGTTTTGACAAGCCAAGCCATCCGCGCAATTTCAATGCAAAAACCGCACCCGAGGGCGAGGCTCTCGTTGAGCCCGCACCACGAATGCGGTTACGGAAGTTTCTCACAAAAATCCTGACTGCTTCCAGTGACAAAGTCGCTGATTCTTCTCTACCCACAGCGCGATGAGCGCAGCGCGCCGCTCGTCGAGACCGGCGGGAAAGTTCTCGAGCACTTCCACGTGAAAGAAGTACGTGGAACCAACCAGGCCGAAGATGTCGCCGTACCGCGTGTCTGGCCGGTTGAATCCGGCTGTGACGTTGATGATGATGACTTTCCTGCCGCGAACCCCGTCCAGAATCTCGGCTACGCCGCCGGAGCTTGGCACGAGAGTGTGAGGAAACTGCGAAACGTCCACACCGCGAGCAGCGTGGCGTGCGTGGTTTTTTGCGATTGCACTACTTGTGGGACGAGAACTGTCCGGGAAGATGCCGATCACCGCACCTTGTGCTGCTGCAAAAGGAACTTTGAGCCCGATGGCGGCAAGTGCCTGCTCGCGGGCAGCACGGTAGATGAAGATAGCGCCGTCGATCAGCCACAAGGGCCAGCCGATAAACGGATTCCACAGATGCTCAGATTTTCCAATCCAGACCAACTGCGTACTGACGAACTTGCTCACGAAGGCGAGAAAGAACATCGCACCAATCATGGACGGGTGGTTCGCGATGAGAATGCGCACCTCTCCTTCCTCAGCCGACGGGATGTTCCCAGAGCATTCACCACGAGCGCCGAGCGCGAATCGACCTACAATATTCCAGAACAGCCACCCTGCTGCAGCCGGCGCCCTGCGCAAACGGCTCGGAGCCTGGTAGACGAACGGGATGATACGCTCGAGAAGCGCAAGAACGATCATAGCGATCGCCGATCCCGCAACCACAGTGATGCCGAAGACGAACGCGGCAGAACCGCGAAACAGACGAAAAGTGGCCATATACCCTCCAATGGCAGGAGTACTACATCAATCAACACCCATAGTGTCAACGTTTTCCACAGTGCATGAAAAACGTCATGAATTTCATGTATTATGTATTTGAAGATATTATTCTTAAACGAGTTTCTATGATGGCTAAAGGCGAATGCTCGGTACACAAGGTAGCTGGTGTTTTGGTGTGGGTGGGTGCAATCAACTGGGGACTGGTTGGATTCTTCCAATGGAACCTTGTGCACTCCCTTCTTGGAAACGTTTCCAACGGAACCTTAGAGAATATTGTGTACATGCTCGTTGGGCTTTCCGCGATTGCGATGTTGTTTTGTGGCAAGTGCAAGCAATGCAAGATGTAAGATCGGCATTTCGAAAAGCGTAGCCAGAGATGGCTACGCTTTTGTGTTTGGGATGAGACAGTACTGATGGGATTCTTTAGAGGGGTTGGAACGAGATGTCAGCGATTTGGTTATATTGGCGAGTAAGGTAGTACGTTTTCAAATGGGGGTGTTTGCTAATGCGAACGATTCGCATTAAGAAATCTATGGTCTCACTGTGGCGTCTATACCCAACGCCGATGAGGCTATTCACGATCGTGAATCGACCAGAATGATTGCGCGATTGTGTTTGGCTGCTTTTCATGATCGTACGCTGTTACATTGCCCTGTTTTAAAACCCCCAAAAAACACCATGTCGGTTTCAAAATGCGATAGGCTGAACTCATCGAGTTTCGCAGCGCCCAACCCACTCAAAGGATCAGATCTTTTGGAGCTATCCCCCGTACATCGTCAACGATAGTGACCCTCCCCCACCTACCACATACGCCACACGGTCCCGAGATTTTATATAGCCTTTACGAACCAGGAATACATGGGATCGCGGAACAAACGTTCCTGAGTCCGTTGGCAGTACAAAAGGCGTAACACCGGCATACAGCACAACTCGACGCGCATCCGCATCCGTTTCACATCCCACCAAAATAGGTACATGCGGACGATACCGTGGCAACGCAAGGGCGACGTCAGGCAAGGCTGCGGTAGTAACAACAGCATCGATAATTCCCCTCGTCGCCATAACAGCAACGCTGTGCGCAAACGCATGAACAGGATTATCCACGTCCGCAACCGGCGCCTCCACCAAATCAAAACGCGACTTCTCTGCTTCATCAATCACTGCCGCCATTGCCTGCACCGTGGCCGATGGATACCTGCCAGAAGCGGATTCTGCAGAAAGCATTACCGCATCCGTATGGTCGAACACTGCATTGGCGACGTCCGAAACCTCGGCACGCGTGGCTCGTGGATTCCGCGTCATTGAGTCGAGCATCTGTGTTGCCACAATAATCGGCTTTCCGGCACGTCTACACTTTTCGATAATATCTTTTTGTACTTCCGGAACATCTTCCATGGGAATTTCTAAACCAAGATCCCCACGGCCAAGCATAATACCGTCCACAACATCAAGAATCTCATCAAATCGCTCAATCGCCTTTGCCGTCTCAATTTTTGCCATCAACCATGGTCGTGGAACCTTGTTCGCACGCGCTGTAGCATTCGCAATCTTTCGCACACGCTGCACCACTTCCGGCTTTGAAATAAACGATAGCACCAACCAATCCACCCCATGCGCCACACCAAAAAGTAAATCTGCATGATCCTTTTCCGTAAAGGGATCAATCGTCATCACCGAATCTGGCAAATTCATTCCTTTGTGGGACTTCAACAATCCGCCATGAATAACTTTTGCATGAATCACTTTTCCTTTCACGCTGGTAATAGTCACATCCATGAAGCCGTCGTCCAGCAAAATTCTATCGCCAGCATGAACATCCTTATGCAAATTTTTGTACGTTACCGGCAATGCACCGCCGACCACGTACATATCAATAGCTGTAGAAAAACTGATCGTTTCGTGCTGATGCAGTTCAACACCCGCGTCCGGCAACGTCCCAACGCGAATCTTCGGACCCTGTAAATCCTGCAGAATCGTAATGTGTTTCTGCGCTTTTTTTGCGCACGATCGAATATTTCGCAACAAGATTTCATGCTCAGGATGCGTGCCATGAGAAAAATTCAGCCGCGCAACGTCCATACCGGAACGCATCATCCGAACCATAACCGACGGCGCAGACGACGCTGGCCCAATAGTGCACACAATCCGTGTTCTTCGATGCATATACCGCAAAGTATAGCATCGTTATTTCCCAGATAATTCTTTCAATTCTTTTGCAAACATTTCCAGCCCCTCAAACGATCGGTACACGGAAGCAAATCGAATATACGCAACTTTGTCGAATGTCTTTAAATGCTGCATCACAATCTCTCCCATCTGTGCCGACGTAATTTCTCCCCCACGAATCTTCTGAATATCACGTTCAATAGTGTGAACAAGTGTATGAAATTGATTTTGCGTATAGGGCCGTTTTTCAAGCGACTTTTTTAATCCCGATTCCAGCTTCTCTCGCAAGTACGGCTCCCGTCTTCCATTACGCTTCACCACCGCACAGTCCATCAGCTCAATTTCCTCCTGCGTGCTAAATCGAAACGCGCATCGCACCTTTTCACACTCTCTCCTTCTGCGCACCGCCATTCCGTCCTGCGACAAGCGAGAGTCAATAACTTTCGTGGATTTATAGTCGCAAACGGGACATCTCACATCATTTTGCGCCTAATAAACGCAGGGATACCCATATCATCATCATCTTTCTTTTGCGGTGGTTGCTGTACAGGTGCAGGAGCCTGCTGCTGCGGCTGCGCTGGTTGCTGGTATTCATCGTATGCAGGCTGTGGTGTTCTGCGAGTAAATTGCGGCTCGGACGGAATCACATTCGCCATGGCAGAACGCGATGGCTGCGGTGCTTCTTGCTGCTGATACGCATCTCGTTCCACTGGCGGCTGTGCCGAAGGAACGTTTCGCTTTTCAAACGGCGCCTCGTATGGCGATGCCATTCTCGATGTACCCCGGAAATCGTCGCGACGAGCCACAGGCGTTGGGGACCACGTGGATCGCGGTGCAACTTCGATATCTCCCGCCAAACTTGGCGCTCTGCGCATTTCACGGTTATCAAAACCCGTTGCAACCACCGTAATTCGGACTTCATCACCCAACGTCTCGTCGATATTCGCACCAAAAATCACACGAGCATCGTCGTCCGCAGAACCCGTAATCACCTTCGCGGCTTCCGCCACTTCGTACATGGCCAGATCCGGACCACCAGTAACCGTAAACAAAATCCCCTTTGCTCCATCAATCGAAATTTCCAACAACGGACTTGCGATAGCTTGCTTTGCAGCATCGACGGCTCGATTCTCACCAGACGCTTTTCCAATACCCATTAAGGCCGATCCCGCATTTGCCATAATCGCTTTCACGTCGGCAAAGTCAACGTTGATAAGTCCAGGTAACGTAATAATCTCCGCAATTCCCTGCACGCCTTGACGAAGCACATCGTCAACAATCTTAAACGCATCAAGCAACGATGTTTTCTTATCGATAATCTGGAGCACGCGATCATTTGGAATCGCAATAATCGTATCCACGTGCTGCAAAAGCTCCTGATACGCATCTTCCGCAATCCGTTTGCGCTGTGCGCCCTCAAATCCAAACGGCTTTGTAACAACAGCAATCGTAAGCGCGCCAACTTCGCGCGCAATCTTCGCAATTTCTGGAATAGCACCACTTCCCGTACCGCCACCCAAGCCACACGTTAAGAAAATCATGTCCGCACCAGCAATAACGTTCCGCAAATCGTTCGCATTTTCCTCCGCCGATCGACGACCCATTTCTGGGTTCATTCCGGCACCAAGCCCACGCGTAACCGTTTTTCCAATAGGAATTTTTGTTACTGCCAAATTGGCATGCAACGCCTGAGCATCGGTATTAACGGCAATAAAATCAACCCCGCGCAAATTCGCCAAGATCATTCTGGTAATTGCCGCGCCACCGCCGCCACCAACACCGATAACCTTAATTTTGGCACAGGTTTCGATATCGGGTTTAATTTCTGCCATAATACACAGCCAAGAGATTCAGAAAACCAAGAAGTGAACAAGGTGAATACGAGAATTATACCAGCTTCATCAACCCCGAACACTCAATGTGCTCACCGTATCGTATCAGGGAAGGATGATCAATGAATCCTGGGGATGAAATGGGGAAAACATGCCGGAAATGCACACGCCCCGGCCACTCTTTCGAATGGTCGGGGCGGCGTTGCGTAGGGAACCTGACGTAAACGACCTAGGGCTTGGGAACCACCGTAGCCGAGATCTCACCGAGAACAGGCGGCGGCGCGGCGGGATCGGTCGGATCCGGACTCATTGAAACGAGAACCGGGGTGGGAGGCGTGGCGCGGCGGGTAGCGGAAGTCGTCATCGCACTCTGCTGCGGCGCGCCGCTCAGAATCCACGCCGTAAACTTGCCGAACTCACCATTCCTGTCGTGCACTCCACCCCAAAGGGCGATCAGCTGCGAAGCCTGGCCCTTGAAGAAAGGCACGAGAACCGTCCCAGCGTCCGTGACGACGCGGATCTGGCGCCAGGCACCAATCCCGCCAGCAAGGCAGAAGGCACGATCGAGCTTGGCGAAGACACGGGGTTCATCGACTGCGGCGCCCGCCTTGTGGGAGTCAACCGCCTTGCTCACAAGCCATACCGCCATCCAACCGTCCTGAAGGCTCTGCTCCTCCTTACGGCTGACGCCATAGCACTTACGGAACCGCGCCTCCACCTCAGCGTAGAGCGCGGGCTCCTCGATGGTGTCGAGAAGGGACTTCCAAGGCGCGAGGCGCTCGATGGTCCAGCGCTCGAACTCGGCAGCCTTGTCGGCATCGTCGCGCTTCTTGTCCGCGGCGGCGATCTGCGCGTTGAGGATCTCGCGGTCGGCGCGGATCTTCTCACGAGCCGGCTCTCCGAGCTTGTGCCAAGCTGAGAGGTCGCGGAGGAACCAAGAGACGGTGATACCACCGATCAAGGCACCGATACCTGCAACAACAAACGGCGCTGCTTCCGGGGTCCACAGGGCGTAGATCGCGGCGATCTTGGAGCCAACAGTGGGGTTGGAGTGGGTCAGAAGTCCGCCAACGACGGCAGCTCCGACAACGACGCTGGTGCGGTAGAGAGAACGGAGAAAGCTGAGCATTAAAGCTCTCCAGGTGCGGGTGACAAACAGCCAAAATGGCTAGCACATTGCACCCCAAAAATTGAAAAATGTCAATGGTTAGCCAAGTTTTTTACGGCACCAACGACTTCATCCACTTCCGCAACTGATCCGCAACCTTATCCACCGACTTAAATTTCAAAAGGGATCCAAGTGAGAACTTTCGCTTCCCCACACCGCGAATAGCATTCCCCCACACTGCCAAACCAATCGCCGTTGCAAACGCCGGATCATGCACTTCGTCGATAACACTAGAAACACTCGTAGGAATACCAAGCGAACACGGCAGCCGAAGAATGCGTTTCGCTACATCGACAACTCCTTCAAGCTTTACAGATCCCCCCGTAAGCACCGCACCAACCGGAAGCATACCGGAACGGTCAATCTTGCGCAGCTCATTATCGGCCGCCTCAAAAATCTCTTCTAACCGTGCTTCGATAATCTCCGCAATAAACCGTGATTTCACCATTTCGTCGCCCTCAATCCCAAAGTCCGCCAACGCAAACTGTGCCTTCCTATCCACTTTATCTGGCAAAGCTTGTCCGTGCTGAAGCTTAATCTGCTCTGCAACGTCGATAGATGTACGCAAGCCAATCGCAATATCGTTCGTAATATGATCCCCACCAAACGGCAACACCGCGGTATGAAGCAAATCCCCTTCTTCAAACACCGCCAACGTCGTCGACGACGCACCCACGTTGAGCACACACACGCCAAGTTCTTTCTGCCGCTGGGTAAGCACCGCCTCAGCAGTCGCAAGTGGCGTATATACCAAATCGTCGATATCCAAACCCGTGCGATACACGCTCTTGGTAAGATTTTTAATATGTGACGCAAGCGCTTCGATAATAAGCGCATCAACTTCAAGACGAATGCCGTTCATTCCCACAGGATCCTTCACACCACGTTGACCATCCACCGTAAAACTTTTTGGGATAACATGCAGAATGTCGTAGTTGGTTGGCGTAGCAACACTTCGTGCAGCTTCCATGGCGCGTTCAACATCTTCCTCTCGCATTTCTGCATCCGTTCGCGAAACACCAATAACACCACGACTCTCCTGCACCAAAATACTCTGCCCAGCAATACCAACCCATGCACTGTTAATAGCAACACCCGTCATGCGTTCCGCTTTTTCCAATGCCTTGGACACAGAAGAAACCGCGTCTTCCAAACTGGAAATTGCGCCACGATGCACGCCAAAACTTGGCGACGAAACCGCGCCAATCACATGAAGACGGGGCTTTCCGTCTTCGCCAGGCATCATCTGCAGGACTGCAACTCGAATAGTTGAAGACCCGATATCAAGACCGGTCAGGATTTCGTCAGCCATAACTCTGCCGAATTATAACACAATCGCTTTCCAGAGCGCCGTGAGCGTTGGCGCCATGTGTGGCCAAAAAATCAAATAGCCAACAAGAACAGACGCAATTGCCGTTAACAACACTGCTCCGGCCATCATATCCTTAATTTCCTTCACCATTGGGCTTACTCGTGGCTCCACAGCATCTGCCAAACGCTCAAAAATACTATTCACAATTTCTAAAACCAACACCGCTACCACCATAAGTGTGAGCGCAACTCGCTCCCAAATCTGTAACGTTGGCATTACGATCATTAAGCCAAACACAACCCCCGCAGCAAGCATTTGTAAGCGAAAACTCTGTTCTTCCTCCGCGATACTCACAATGCCCCGCACCGCATGTTGAAAACTTTTCCAAAATCGCTTCATGGAGATCATAGTATTTTCGCTACAAGAGAATCTTGGATCGGGAACATTATTGCGGCGTCCTCCGCAACTTCATGATCGTACCCGAGCACGTGCAGCATACCGTGAATAATAAGATCGGCGATTTCGAGCTCAATGTCCCCTTCTTCAGCTTGTCTTACTGCTTGATCAAAAGAAATCACTACATCACCAAGCATTCCTGTTTGCACACCAACATCGGAAGCCGACGCAAACGAAAGCACATCCGTAACCGCGTCCTTTTGACGATACAGCCGATTCAGTCGACGAATTTCCGTATCGTCCACATACGAAAGCCCAATCGTACCTTCAGTATCTGAAAAACGATCCGCAAACGCCGCAGTAATCCGCTGATAGTGTTCATCGGAAAATCGAGCACCAATCGGAACCATGTCGTCTACAACATCAAGGGTAATCATGGGACAAGATGAAAGCTATTAATCATCATCGCGAAGGTTTGGATGTAGGAAATTTCCGTAGACGTGCTTAACGCATACGTCATGGTGTACACGGATGTGCCAAGGTCGAGATACGCCACCAAATCATCTTTACTGCGCAACGTGTAATATCCTTCTTTCGTATACGACGACTTTAACGTGGTGATATCTGCACCTTTCACATTCTTCAGCACCCAATCTTCAACGGTAAGCAACTTGTCTTTCACCGCCCATTCTACTGTTACCGATGCCAATGCTGGTGTCTTAAATGTTACAAGACTCTTCGCAAGATCCGCAGTAACCTTCCAACTAATTGGGTAGTACACCGTGAATGGCAAGGTTACATCGGAATACACTTTCACCGCGCCAGTATCCAACAACGTGGACGGCGATAATCCCTTTGGATCGTACCGATGATAGACTTCGTTTCCATCAAGGAATGTATCGCTATCCGAATCTGGATTTCGATAATCTGTGCCGTACATTCGCTCTTCAATATCCGTTAAGCCGTCGCTATCCGAATCCGTAGACTGCACCGGTACAACCGGCTTCGGCGTAGCAACCACCACGGGAACAACCTTTGCAGGCTCAGTCTTTGGCAGCGGCGTTGCAACCACCACCGGAGCAACCACCGGCTGCGGTTCAGCTTTCGTAAGAATGACATACGCAACAGCGCCAATCGCAAGCAGCAACACGATGCCAAGAATAATCCAAAGCGCAAGCGGAACACGGCGTTTAGGAGGAAGCGGTGCAACAGGAACTACAGGCAACGGAGCTACTACCGCAACAACAGGCGCGACTACCGGAGCAACTTCAACACGTAACGACGCTTCTTTTCCAAGAAAATCCTTCGGCATCACACGAATAATCACACCCAATTCCTCCGGCTTTGGTGCAGGAGTTTCAGCAACTGGTGAAACCGGTTTCTTTCCTCCAAAAAATCCCATAGGAATTATTTCGCCTGAGGAACAGTAAACAACTTTCCTTCCCCATTCGGATTGTAGCCACCAGAAACTTCCTGACCATCCATATAGCCATCCCCATCCGTATCCGGCTTACGTGGATCCGTACCATACACTTCAACCTCTTCTCTGTCCCCAAGTCCGTCGCCATCCGTATCAGCCTTCGTCACCGACGTTCCAGCTTCGAGCTCGCGCGCATTGGTAAGACCGTCACCATCGCTATCAAGCAACGATGCAGGATTTTGTGTAATGCTTGGTGTTGGCGCCACCGCATCCGAATCCGCATCGTCCGAGGACGGCATCGTTGCGGTGTTTGACGATGGAATAGTTGGTTCATCAGCATCCGCGCTATTGTCCGTTACCCCAGTGTCTGGCACAGCATCAACAACGCTATTCTCCGCAGCCGGCTGCACCATAATACGGTATGCAAAGAATCCCGACGTACCAAAAATGACGACAATGCCAAGAATAATCAGCGCAATTTTTACGCCTCCTCCGCGATGCGGCTCCATTGGCGCAGCCATAGGTGCTTGGCCATACGTTGATGGAAGTCGCGTTGGCGGTGGCGCGATCATAGCCGGTTGACCAGAACCATCGGCTGCAGCCACCGGAGCCGCTGGCGCTGGCGCCGACTTATCAACGCTATCGAAAATATCTTTTGGTTCGTCAAACATACAATTTATTTGAGAGGATCGTGACCAGAAGCAACTTCCTGACTATCAGTATACCCGTCCCCATCCGTATCCGCATTCGTGTCCGATGTGCCTAACTTATATTCAGCAAGTAACGACAAACCGTCATTATCCTGGTCCAACGACGTAAACATATCTTCACACCCACTTTTCTGTGAATCGCTAAACTGCGCACAACCTGCTGGGCTTCCGCTCGCAACAACTGCATCAAGCTTTGCTGGGTACCCGCACGTCACCTCGTCAATTTCATATTTCGCACATTCATTCGCCGCAATAACCACATCAACAAGCTGCGCCTGACATGCCGCTCTCTTTTCTGAGTTTACAATGTCTGCACACAATCCATAATCGTTTCGCTTATTCGCAGCTCGCAACGTCGATGCATCAGTACACGTAATTTCATCATCATCAGAAAGCATAGCGCATACTGATGGATCAGCATTGTCCATTGCAATTAACGTTACACAATTCATAAGCGCCTTATCCGAAAGATTCTTACACACTGTAGGCTGGCCCGTAGTTCGCGCCGCACCAGCGGTTGCCTTTGCCTCACATGCTTCCGGATCCTCCTCTGCTGCGCACGAAACCACTGCATTCGCAATAATATTCTGTGCCTGCTCAACCTTCGCAACATCAACATGCGTTAACGTGTATGTTTGATACCCGTAATACCCCACCAATCCAAGTCCAACCGCAACCCCAAACACCGCCACAACGCGGATGTGATTTTTTCGTACCTTCCACCATGGGAGCACCACCGTTGGCTGCTCCCCTAGGGCGAAATAGTTTTGATTATTGGGATCGAGAGGCATAGGGACTATGGAGCGCAGTAGTCGATACGAACATTACTGATATTGATAATCCCTTCGCCGCGGAACGTAACCTGCACCGGCAATTCCGTCTCAGTAACACCATCACAAACAAAGTTTTCTGGCCATGGAAGTGAAATATTATGCGAATCATCAACCGAACCAGGATCTGTCGTCTCAACAACGCCATCAGCCGAAGAGAATAATACGACCTGTCCGCTGGTGATAGAGTCAATAATCGTTGAGTACGCAGACTCAACCTCAGACGTTGAAGAGCCAGAATAGGAATAATCGATAAGATTTGAATCATTAAAATCTTCGCTCGAATCGGGATCGTAGGTACTTGCAGCAGTGTCAGTAACGTATTCATCGATATCACAAGATGACGTTAGTGAAGTGTCAGTTGACTCACAAATAGAATTTGACGACCAACGATCCATATCAGTTTCCAATGTATCCGTTGTGGTTAGGGCGAGAGTATAGGTTTCAATTCCGGAAGTCTTCAATAGGGCGAGCGCTTCGGTGTCAACGGCAGATTCAGAATTTGGAGCACCATCACTCAAAAGAATAATGATTTTTGCAATATTTGAAGTATCGGTAATCGTTGCAAGAAGCGTCTGCGCATCATCAAGCCCATCGTCAGTTTCCGTTCCACCACTCGCAACATATGCATCAATTTTTGATGTAAGTGTTGTTTCCGCATCTGCACCCGTATCAGGATCCGAATAATCTTGATCGATAAAGATAAGCCCACCATCAGCATCTTTGGTGCCAACGGTTGATGTACTTGAATAGCTCACCAGTCCAATATGTACTTTGTCACCTAGCTCATCATACAGCTCACCAATCGCAGTATTAATACTCTCTTGCGCTACCGAGATTCGTGACTTAGCCGATGTCATATCCGTTGTTGCCATCGATCCTGAAACATCCGTTACAAACACCACGTACACATCCGGTGCCTCAACACCGGCAAAGTCCACGTCGGCAATAAGATTCCCTGCCGTTGTACACGCAGGAACGGTGATTGTTGCAGCGTTTGGAAGATTGGCTGTGCTTTCCGAATTATACGAGTACAGATCAACATCACTCTCTTCCGAAGCACCAGCAAGATTGGACGTGAGCAACAATGTTCCCGTCTCTTGAGACGTAGGGCACATAACCCCACAGGAAGCGTCACAAACCGGGGCTACGCAGGTTCCGCCAGTACATTCTTCGTACGTATTTCCTACACCACAGTATTCGCCATTATTATCACCACCACTACACAGACCAACCTGGTAGCACATGACTGTCGTTGAAAAATCAGCGCCAGAATCATTCGTGAATCGATAGTAATCACCGGTTTCGCTGTAGTACGACTTTCCATTTTGCACGGCAGTACAGTTTCCAACAATATATTCATCACCCTCAATTTCGTACGAATCATCATACCAGTAGTACGGAACATCAGCGCCATCACATAACTCATCCCCATTAATCACGCCATCACCACAGAATTCTCCGGACTGCGTGGTGTAATAACAACTTGTGGAACAGGCAGTGCACGTAGACTCATATGCCGAATCACATCCCGCGCCATTTTCCGTACCTTCGTCACATTCTTCAAGACCATCATAAATATACGCATCACCACAAACGTTTGTTGTACAAATCGTCGTACATGCATCGGTAGCAACGTCGTTACCGTCGTCACATTCTTCACTACCATCAATGACACCATTTCCACACGACTGACCGTTATAGTTACAATAATTCCAAGTATTCCATCCGCATGTTGATGTAGAAGCGGTATCGTCATCGCACGAGCGAGTATATGCCGTTTGATAAACCTGATCCGACGCATCACACAATCCATCGTCCGAGGAATCTGTTGTTGCGCCAGATAAACAAGCAACCCACAGCGCCAGCTCGACGCCATCTAAATACGACTGACCAAATTCTGTTATTGTCGCCGCAGGCCACGACTCAATAGAACAAGGATACCCATCCATCGATCCTCCACGACAAACTCTTGCGGTAGGACACGATCCATATACCGCGCCACATTGATGATCAGTCGTTCCATCATTCACACAATCCGCATCCGATGTACATTCAGTTTCGTGATCCCCACACAACGCACCCTCCCAAGAATCCGTGTCGCCATCACAGCTTTCCCCAGCATCAACCACCACGTCCCCACAATAACTTGCCGGACCACCACAGTCCCAGGCACACGTAGTGTTGAGATTCGCTGCATATGTTCCATTCGACCCTGCAGTATGCGAGCCAGTACAACTTCCTGAGCTTCCTCCGTATGGCTTTGCTGCTCCAAGAATTGCTGCGTTCGTCATCGTACTATCTCCACAATCACACACCTCACCTCCAGAAATAACACCATCACCGCAATAGGTCGCTCCGGTGTACGAACATAAGTCTCCACAATATCCATACTCCCCATTCATCACACCATCGTCACACGTTTCAGTACCGTTCACCACTCCGTCCCCACAAGAATCTGCAGAACACGTTGCGTCCGCAGCAACAGCATCGTATCCCAAACAGGTGCTATTACATTCAGCGTTCGCTGTGCCCATGGTGTCGTCGGAAGTAGAGGTTGCGTCGGTGCCAGCGTCGTAAATACATGCAGCCGATTGTACGTCTCCCGTTTCACATATTTCCGTAACGCCCGATGCGTTTAGTCCAATAATACCGTCGCCACAGGCGCTCGATGTACCGTACACATCACCATCACAATAAGAAGAGGTGTAATACGTCACATTGTCCGTAGAATCCGAATCCAGCGCGCTCACCCAGCTTGTTGCCGTATATTCCAAATCCATCGCCAATTCATATTCACGAGCACCGACCGCACGATAATGATACACATACGAACCATCCGGACATGAGTACGATCCACTAGTTTGATTCACACACGTTGCGGAATCGTATCCGGTACACGCAGCATAACTATTCAATGGATCCGTAGGAACATCAGAGCCATCAAGTGCACCACCAAAAGACTCTACCCACGACCCCCATGCACTCGACACCAACGATCGTACCGCTGTGCCAGACGACAATGTTGGAATGGTTGCCTCACACGTTTCACCATCCGGACAGTCGCTATCATCGCTACAGGACTGTGCTGTGGTAGCGCTACATGTTTGATTCTCGTCGCTATACTCCTCAACACTCGTGGCGATGTCCTTCAAATCTCCCATGCGCTTTGTGTCACGTGTAATTTTCGATTTATCGTCCAAACATGTTTCACCAGAAGGACACTCCGCGTCCGCGGTGCATGATGTACTTGCCGTAGAACTACACACCGCAGTGCTTGCTACGTTCGTTAAGAAACTGAGGTTTGCCACCATTTCTTCGTATACCGCTTGCGTTACAACAGACGCGCCTTCGTTGTAGGAAATAACCAAAATGTTGGTGTACAAACCAGATGTCGTCGAATTCGCCATTGCAACATATGTTGATCGACTATCAGTAAGCGCCTGGAATCCATCAATCGTCGTTTCTGCAGGGCTGCCGGTAAATCCTTGTGCCTTGTACCAAGCTAACGGATTCAAGTGTTCTGGGTTACTCATGATACGAACACCAATCACATCGCCAGCATCGTCTGTTGCAGCAGTCGACGACGTTGTATCAATTTCAAAGAGATACTCCTTCAACACCGCGGTCGACGGCGACATCGGTGCAAGCACCACGGAAACATCCGGCAAATCGTCCGTAAGCACACCGTCTTCTTCGTAATCCTGACAGTACCCCAAGGAGAAATTCATGTATCCGTTGTTCCCCACTGCAGAACCTGAATCTGTACCGTCATCCGTCCACGGATACGACGCCACTGCTGGCCAAGGATTTTCACACAACAATGCGGTAACGTCAGACGTTCCCTGTACCGTACTCGTTTCCAATACTCCCGACGTATAATCAGACACTGTTGCCGACGCAATCACTGTAGCCTCACCGTTGTCCCCTACCGAAACAACAGTGGCGGTATCTAATACGGACGCACCACCTTGCGTAGCGGTAAACAACGTCGCATCGCTGCTCTCCCATGCAGACCATGTCCAGTCGTATACGCCAGGAAGTTCGGCAATTTCTTGGCTCGTGTTGTTTGCATAAGAAATCGCCGTTGCGGTGAACGTATGCGATTCTCCTGTGGTCGTAAAGGTGTTCGGACTCTCCGTACTCGTGTCCTCAACATCCACCATATCCAACGTACAAATGTCAGGTCCAGTTACAAACGTCACGGACTGCGTGCCGTCCATTCCTGCGCCAAGCTTAGACGTAATACCATCGGTAACAGCGTCCGTAATAGTGTCGTCACCAACAAACACCAATGTGTAGGTAGAATTTGCTTCAAGCGCCGTTCGGTACCCCATCGCAACCTTAAATGCCGTCGCAGTAGCAGTACTCACATCCGACTGCGAATAGGAGTCAATCGGCATAATACAATCACCAGTATCTGCTGCGCCCGCAGCCACCGCAGCCTCCGCGGTTTCCCCAAGGAAGAACGTACGAACAGTGCTCATGACCTTTGCAAAGAAATTCATTTTGGTTACCGCGAGTGTGGTGTATCCGTCTGGACACGTTTGACCGGAAGCAAGCGTGAGCTTCAGATACATGTACGGAGTTGTGGTGGTAGTGCCGGCGACAGATTCGCTATACGTAAAGGAACCGGTATTCATTTCCTCAGAGAACACACCGTAAATTGCAGCGTTACGGCATACCTCTGCTCCGGCTGGTGCAGACGACGTGAGTGTTGGACGAGGCACGCAGCAGTTCGAGAGACCAACGCCAGTATCTGGATCCAAACAATCTAAATCAGACGACGCAGCACACGTGAGCGCAAAATCCGACGTAATATACAGGCCAGATGTTGGCTCAGAAACTTTAACGGTTCCAATAGCCTGATCTGTCTCCGTACTCACATGAAACACCGCGTCGTCGGTCATGTACGCAACTTGAGTAGGATCAGGATACCCATCTCCACTTGATGTTGCTGGTTCACAGGATGGGAATTCACCAATACCTTCAACACCATCGCCACAAACAGAAGGCGCTGCATAATCCACAGAAGATCCCTCATACATACAGGAGCTCGTACAACCTTCAACGCCCGATGCCGGATCACAATCCTCACCAGCGCTCGTAACAGAATTTTGTTCAAGAATAGCGTTTCCACAGCATTGCGTAGTAAGCGTAGCGGTACATTTCAATAATCCTTCACGAACACAGGTAGAAGAACATCCATCGTTATCCGTGGTATTTCCGTCATCACACGTCTCATATGGAGACGTAATTTCGCTATCACCACACAGCGCATTTCCAAGCAACGCTAAGCTCTGCGAACCCTCCGGCAAACACAATCGTGAACATCCGTCACCACTCGCATTATTTCCGTCGTCACAAAGTTCTCCAGCATGCGTTGTAGCATCGAAAGCGATATCACTATTTCCACACGTCGAACCAACCGACGCAGAACCCTCCGCAACACAAGACGCCGCGCAGCCGTCGCCATCAACAATATTTCCATCGTCGCAACTTTCTGCAATGTCACTATCATACGCAACATCTATTGCAGCATTTCCACAGCAGTTGGCTCCTACCGTTTCACACGTGGCCGCAACATCTGGACAATCACTATCCACGGCACATGCCTGCGTTGCATGACCAGAGCACGTAAGTGTTTCCGTGTCACAAACTTCGGCACACTGACTGTCTGCAGTGCAGGATACACCAGTAGATGTACACGTAAACGCACACACAGAAGAACCTTCCAGCAAACATGTTGAGGAACATCCGTCGTGATCCGTGGTATTGCTGTCGTCACACTCCTCACCACCACCATCCGCATTCTCGTCAATTACACCATCGCCACACACCGCTTGGTCTGGCGAACTTCCAATTGGCGTACACAAGGAAGAGCATCCTTCAGGAATTGCGGAAGGGCCACCATCAAGCAACACATCATCAACCGTTTGCCACGCCGCAGTATATGTTCCTACAGGAGCATCATCGTTATTTTGTGCATCATTCTCAATTGGATCCGTCCAGCCCCAGTTATAACTTGTTCCCACAAGTTGCTGACCAGACGTAGAGCACGAATCTGCTGCGCCATACGCATCAGCAGTAAAACTTGTACGCGCGCCCACAGAAGCCACAACAGAAGCCGATGGCGTAATAGAAATACGATCCACCGCACATGCCGTACCATCCTCACGCACACGGAACGTCCACGAATAATCCGTTCCGTAATTTGTACGAATAAGCGCAACACCACTCTCGCTAGTAATTTCTCCAGAAACAATCACACGATAGTATCCGCTCGCAACCAAAGGCTCTAATGGGAACTGAAAGCCCATGCAATGCTCCTCGTCTGTATCCGTAGACTCGTATACACATTCGGGATTGGAATCCACCAACGTAAGATTCGTACACAATTCATTGGTACACGAATACAAGAGCACATGGTCCCCGGTGGTAACATCAGCCTTCACAACCGCAGTACTAAACGACGCGCTAATCAATGCATTCGTACATGCTTCTTCACAATCTGGCGCGTAATCTGAAATATATGGATCTGTAAAATTCACCACGAGTGACGCGTCATCCGAAACATCTCCAGCACCACTCGCATTCAAAGCTGTTGCGGTTACTACCGTTGTTCCTTCCGCGATTGCATAAAATGCGCCACAAGCCGTGGGATCCCCCTCACAATCGGAGAATGAAACTTCATCAAAGTCAACATAGGAATAACTATCTACAGACCAGTCCCATGAATACGCGGAACTATCTACCAGAACACAGCCTGTACCCGCATTCGCGGCAAAGGAAGCAGCGTCTCCAGCGGCTGCAATCGTGTCTTCCGCCGGTGTAACCGTCACGCGATCCACCACACAATGCTCAGCGGACGTTGACGTGGTAAAATCCCAAGTCACATCACGCGCCATTGCAATGCTATCTGTAGATTTCGCCGTAGTAGAAAGCGTAACGCGATACACGGAATTTGTAGTAAATTCTTGAGTAGGAATCCACGTTACTCGTGTTGCCGTTGTAGAAGACGCTGCCGTAGCGGATCCCGCCACTTCCTCAGTTGTGGCACAAGGATCATCTGTAGCGCTCGCAACAGCAGCAGTACATTCCACTACAGATATCGCATCCGTAACACTTCCTTCGTTCATCAACGTAGAAAATTCTGCGTACACCACCGCATTCACACAAATCTCTCCTTCTTCGGAATAAATATCGTTCGGCACAGAAGAAATCGTGGTATCGGAACATTCACTCACTACTGTAGGAACGCGCATAATCTGTCCTGTAGAGAAATCCCATGCATATGCAGCGTACACGGCGTCCGGCTCATCTTCCGCAACCTCACCAACCGTAAGGTTCGCAGAGTTACTCTTTGAACCGGCTACTGTAACAGTAACTGGACCAGTCACAGCGCCAGAAGGAACCAAAGCAGTAATTGTACTATTATTCCACGACGTCGCAGTCAAACTAGTAACGCCGCTGTAAAACGTAAGCGTATCAGTTGCGAGACCAAATTGATCACCACTAATGGTAATAGTGTCCCCAACATCTGCAGTAGCCGTAATTCCACAAATACCCGGCGTAGGCTCGGTATCAGTAACCGTGAAGGACGCAGCGGAAGACGTTACGCCGCTTTGATTCGTGATAGTTACGGAGTACACACCGGAAGTGAGCGCAGTTGCCGCAGCGTCGTCGAACGTTTCCGGAACAATGAAAATCACCTGTTCCGGCTCCCAGAAATCAGAACTACATGCAGAGGGGAAATCGATGCTTCCCGTAGCAGTTTCACCAGTTGTGCTCGTAAACGTTACCGTACCAACCGATGTCCCAAAGTTCGTTCCGCTCAACGTAACGTACTGACCAATACCGCCAGAAGCAGGAGAAATATCCGTAATAGACGACGCATCAACCGACGCCTCAGCAACCGTGAAAGAAATAACGTTAGAAGCAACCCCACCAACCGTAACACCAACATCGTAATCCCCCGCATTCGCCTCAGGCACAGTAACCTTCACCGTCTCATCTGCCCACGATGTGTAGGATCCCGCCGCAGTTGCCGCAAATGCCACCGTAGATGTTCCTTGCGCTTCACCAAAATTTACACCGGTCAACGTAAGTGCGGAGGAGGACGTTCCCGACGACTTGGAAAGCGCACAAAGTC
This sequence comes from Candidatus Uhrbacteria bacterium, assembly GCA_943350635.1. Lineage (GTDB taxonomy): Bacteria > Patescibacteriota > Patescibacteriia > UBA9934 > UBA9934 > CAIKHN01. Next base: position 9,517 of record CALRAI010000003.1, on the reverse strand, counting down.
CTGGATGAACAGTGGCATTCACATCAAAATTTGGAACAAGTGCACCAGAATCATCGTCCGTTGCATCGCTATCACCATTTGCAGTTGTAATCGAAATCGGTCCATCGCCCGCACCTTCCGGAACAACCACCACTACCTGACTTCCACCCCATCCTCCGCCACAAGATGTGAGCACCTCAGCCTCAATAGTTCCCGTGCCAGCAGTATCGGTAAAAAGAATTGTTCCAGTATTTGCACCAAAATCGGATCCCGAAATCGTTACATATGTTCCCACCGCACCGTCCTGTGGCGACACTCCAGAAATTAAAGGATTTGCAACACACACACCATCGGTACACATACCGCTTGAACAATCAGCACTCGTGGTACACGAATCTCCAGAACATGCGCCACAATAGCTCGTCGAGGACGAATCACCGCCACAATCAATGCCCGTTTCACCGGCAGATGCGTCGAGCGTTTCATTAAAACATGTTGCTGGCCGAGCGCGCACTGAAACCGTGTCCGAATCCTCGTTCCCTGCAAAGTCGATAACCGTTGCCATGAAGGTGTACTTCGTACCATCAACCAAGCTTGATGTATCAAGCACTGTGGAAATAGTGGTACTCACTGTTCCATCAGCAGAAACACTATCTTGCCATTCATCATCCACCAAGAAATCTGCCCCAGCAACACCAGCATCGTCCGTTGCAGCAACTTGAAAATCCGCCGTTGAGTTAGATGCAACACTCGTCGTTGGAACAGTAATCGATGCATCAGGATTATCGGTATCCACCAGGGATCCAGACGTGAATGTGCTCGTACAAGGACTCGAAACAGAATCACATTCAACTGCAGAACCACCAGAACTCAATACTCCAGCACCGACGGTTACAGTAAACACCGCATTTTCATCAAAACAGAATCGATCCGTATTCGGATCCGGACACACTGCGGTTGGCGTAAACTTCACGACATTCCCCGTAACCATAAACGTTCCAGCAACCGCAGTTCCCGATGCATCCGCAATAACCACATTTGCATCAACAGTATCTTTATCCACGGTTTTGCTGAAGGTAATGCGCGGAACAATGTTTCGAATGGTCACCGCTCCTTCTGGCGAGTATCCCGTTACAGTGAACGACGATGAACTTCCACCACCGAGACCATACCCTCCCCCGCTACCCCCACCACTACTACTCGATCCACCGGAACTTCCCGTCGCGTCGAGCAACGAATTGATCACAAACGACGTAATACTCCAAGAGAGCAAAATAATAATCAACCCAATCACTGCATTCACCAAAATCTTCTTCGCCTTATCGACTCGTTCTGGATTTCCGGCAGCCGTCATCCACACAAAACCACCATACACCATGAAACACACTAAAATAATACCAAGGACACCAAGACCCGTACGGATAATGTTTCCAATGATAATTTTCGGATCCGTTGTGCTCAAGCCAGTCTCCCCACCAACCGCTTCAAGTCCATCAGTCGTTGCGTCAGCAGCGTGTACGATCGAAGAAGAAACACCTAAAGCACCAAGACCCAAGAAAAGTCCGATGCCTACACTAGTGAGAAGTTTTGCAATGGAGCGTTTCACAAAGAAATATTAGAAGAGCACACACGCCGTAGTGGACGCGGTACCATTACAACAATATGGACTTGCCGTGGACGTACCACACGTTCCGCCAGTCGCCGTTGGACCCTCTCCCGGCACAAAACAGTTCTGATACTCATTTCTCACTCCCTGGTTTGCGGTAACACTGTACATATACGACAACGGAATTGTTGGATCCGAAGCCAAGAACGTTCCGTGAGAAATAGTTACAAGTGTTTTTGCAGGAACCTGGGAAGCAACCGTTACTTCTTCACCATCCGATGTGAGTGTTGTTGTACCAAACGTGTACCACAGCTCATGACTCTCACCACTCGTCATTTCCTTATTCACGGTTTGAATATTCGTAGAGTTCGCAGTAGAGGAATCCAAAATAGAATCAAACGTCATGGAAACCTGCTGATCAAGATCCACATCTTCTTCCTCAATATTTGGGCTAATACTTTCAATTGCCGGACCATCAAGGTTAATGTCGTTCGTTGTGGTAAAGCTCCACACATAATCGTCGTCCGTTACAACAACATCGTCCGCATCACCATCAAAGGAATTTCCACACATATCCACTACACCATCGTATGGAAAAACGGATGCGGCAGGATCCGTAGCACTCGTAGGTGTTGCGGAATAAATGGTTGACGTGATCAATTCTCCACCAGGCAAACAGTAGATGGTTTCGTTACACGAATTCGTGCCACACGCATCAGTAGAGGTGAAGGTGATCGTTTTGTACGAATTACTCATCACATACGTTCCCGCAACCGGAGCCGTGGAGGACGTTCCGACAATTTGGATATTTTGAAATCCACTATCCGCCAAACGCGTTCCCGTAGCAGATGTAGGATCCACCGCCTCACTAAATACCGCCTGAACCACAATATTTCTGTCTTTCGTCGTACCGTCGGTTGGTATGACGTAAGAAACCGTTGGCGGCGTAATGTCGATGGTAGTGCCCGTAGTGAAGTACCAAAGATATCCACCAGAATCAATTGGTGTCTCTGCATCAGTATTCCGAATCTTGTCGCTCAAATACACCGCATACGTTACGTCCTCTGTGGAGGAACCAAGATACGCCGTTGGATCGAAGACAAATGTAGTTAAATCCTCAGTGAATGAAACCGCAACATCGGTCAGCGCAGCAACATCGCCATCGGCACGCGCATAAATTTTGACGTTCGCGCTATCGATAGCCGTTGCAACAACGTCGTCAGAAACATCGTCCGGGGTGCCGCTCACATCGTATCCCGTAATAAAAGAGGAGGGATCCATTGCGTCGCGGAACGTGACGAAGATCTTGGTATTTCGAGGAACGTCGCTCGCACTTCGCGCTGGGTAATGATCACGAATCACTCCCGAACCAAGCGAATTGGAAAGATGCTCCGGAGATACAGAACCCGAAGTGCTGCCGTCACCAGATCCGCCGGTAGCATCGGTAAGCATATTAATGATAAACGTTGAAATCGCATACGCAGAAAGCGTCAACAACAATCCAATAACCGCGTTGATGAGAATCTGTTTTGCTTTCTCCACCTTCTTCCCGTCACCACCCGCAGTCATCCAAATGGTTCCGGCGTACACCATGAGAATAAGGAACACTACGCCAAGAATGCTCAGGAGCACGCTAATAACACGGCCAATAATCGTCATGAGACTATCGGTACCCAGCCCAGACTCCGATCCAACGGTGGCGAGATTGGTATCTGCAGCAAACACAAACAACGGCGCACCAATGAGAAGCCCGACTGCAGCGAACATTGCGCCGCGTTTGAGCACCGTGAGCATCCAACGAGAATTCATGGCACTAGTATACCGCACCCTGATGAACACCATTATTTTTTTGCTGGGGAAAAGATGTGCGCGACGGCATCACGAAGGTGTTCAAGTCCTACAAGCGTATGTGCAGAAACCGCAATCGCATCAACTGGAAGATGCAAAGCGTTCGGTGAAAGCGCATCAACCTTATTGAACACACGAAGGATCGGCGTAGTAGTAACACCAAGTTTTTTGAGAATATCTTCGACAATCGATATCTTTTCATCTCGTTTATCGTCAGCAGCATCGATCACGTGCAGAATAACATCGGCACTAATAGCTTCAGAAAGCGTTGAACGAAACGCCGCCAAAAGTTCCGGCGGTAAGCCCTGAATAAATCCAATAGTGTCCGAAAGCAACGCTGTACTTTCAAGGGCTGGCAGATACATCGTGCCAACACGCGTATCGAGCGTGGCGAACAACACATTCGCAGAATACTCCTTACGTTTAGTAAGCACATTCAACAACGATGTTTTTCCCGCATTTGTATATCCAACAAGCGCCACCGTTCGCTGGCCGGTTTTTGAGCGATGCTCACGCTGCCTATCGCGAACGCCTTGATACGTTTCTAACTTCTTCAAAATCGCCCGTTCTTGTTCTTTCAAATGTCGTTTCATCGCCTCCGTGTTGCCTTCCCCGCTTCCTCCACGAGTCCCCGTACCACCGCGCTGCCGTCCAAGCTGCTCCCCCATGTTATAAATGCGCGGCCCCATGTGGCGAATCTTTGCAAGCTCGATCTCGAGCTTTGCTTCCGTCGTTTTGGCGTGCTTGTCGAAAATATTCAAAATAAGATCGGTTCTGTCCCACACTTTCACCTTCGCCTCTTTTAATTCTTCCTCCAAATGAAAAATCTGGCTTGGCTTGAGCACATGGTTCACAACGAGAAGCGTGGCACCCAACGCTTTCGCCTCCACCAAAAGCTCTTCCACCTTCCCTTTCCCAATAAACGTTCGTCCGTCCGGCTTTTCCTTCCGCTGAATACTCTGAACCACCACGGCGCCACCGTAGGTTTTTACCAGCTCTTCCAATTCCATCATTCTATCCTCCGCCTCGCGTTTGCTGGCGGAGAAATGGATAAGATCAGCGAGAATAGTTTTTTGGGGAGAAGCCATGGATATAATGAGAGAACGTAGTGGGGACGAGTGGTAAAAATTTTTCAGCGAGGCTTCGTGAATGCACAGCTGCAGTCGAGCTGAAAGCGAGACGTCGTGGCGTAGCGTTGTGTAACGCAGCAGAAAAATTTTTACCCGAGTCGCCACGAAGCGAGCGTACCAACGGAACGACCTATCCCTTCAGAATTCTATCAACCGCTGCCTTAATTCGTGAACCATCAGCAAACTCCTTCAAATCCGCCATAAGCGCCCCCATAGCCTTCCCTACCGACGCCATGTCCGTAATTCCCAGCTCCGCAAGCTTTGCGCGAACCTTACCTTCCAATTCCCCATCCGTCATTTGCGCAGGCAAATATTTCTCCAAAATCGCAATCTCAGCCTTTGCCTTTTCTGCCAAATCATCTCGCGCCGCAGAAGCAAAGGATTCCAAACCATCCTTCAGCTTCTTCAAATCACTCTTAATGGTAGCAATCACATCCGCATCCTCCATTTCCTTCCCAAGATCAATCGCCTTGTTCTTAATGGACGAAATGAGCATACGCACTGTGTCGAGCGTAGTGGAATCCTTCGCTTTCATTGCCGTTTTCATATCTTCCCGGATTTGTTCGTAGAGCGTCATATACAGAAAGTATACGGGAAAAAGGAAAAAACTGAAAGGAAATCAAAACACCACCGACGCAAACGCGCCACGTCGGGGCGTTTCGTCGATGGTGATGCGTAACACCGGAAGTCGTTATTGTTGACTACGTCTCTGCGTGATCTGGAACAGTAAGGCGCTTGAAGAAGTCTTCCACCCGTCGCGGGAACCGATCCGTGATGGCGCCAAACTCTGTAGGGCGACGCGCCGCCAGGCCAAGGAACATGCTCCGGAGCTGCTCCGGATCCCCACGTTCAAAGCACGCCAGCGCAGTGTGCACGTCGTTGTGGGACTCGCGGCGCAAAGCGATGTGCTGCTCCAGAATCGTGAGACACGAAAGAAGCACCACGTCGCACACTGGTTCCGCAACAATGTTGCCCGTAAGCACACGAGCAAGCGCAATGAGCCCCTTGAGCTGGTCGATGCTCAGCAGTCGATACCGTGCCTCCCGTATGTGCGAGTTGCTCAACTCATCCTTCTGCAGCGCAACCTGTTGACGCAGCAACTCGTTCTGCGCCAGAACAGTTGCGAGCCGCGCGTTCACAGCCACAGCCTCGGCGATCTTCCTCGCCAAGTCGGCACGATCCGCCTTGAGCACGTACCAACGCCACACCTCCACAACGAGCACAACCAGAACGACGATGCCAAAAACAACAGACCAAATGAAAGACATAGTCACACTCCAGGAACAAGGGAACCGAACCAACAAGAACCCCAACATGGTACTCGCAATATAGGAAAAAATGAAAGACGTTCCAAACAAAAATCCCCTGGCTTCCCAAGGGACTTCTGTTCTTATCGACGGGTTGGCTTGCGCAAATCCTCTTCCTTCACTTTTCCGGTTTTCAGAAGATATTCACGTTTTGCACCCTTTTCCAAACTGCGAAGTTTACTCTTCTTCACCTTGTTTGGCTTTGGTGTACGAGCGAAATAGCGCCCAGCACGCACATCAAGCACTTTTCCACTTTGCTGCTGACGACGGCTAAAACGGCGGAACACCGCTTCAAAGCTCTCACCCTTTTTTCGTTTGACTTCAATATCAGACATAGTTTTGTTCCTCCTTTCAGGAATGGGAGGAGTGTAACAGAAGATGAAAAGATGGGCAAACTCAAAAGTCCCCCAATCCAGCATAAGCCAGACCAGAGGACTCCGTACGGTCGTTACCACTTTTTACCACGCACGGTGTCGTCGTCATCGGCTCCAATATCAAATTCGGTCTCAATCTCTGCATATCCCCGTGGAATACCTGTAGCAAAGCCGCAGATATATTCAACCGCCATCAACGGTCCGCCCGTCGCCGACGGTTTTGCCGCCATACCGTCTCCATCCGCATCCTTTCCGTAAAGCTTGGCACGAATCGCAGTACCTCGAGCATCCACATACGAAATACTCTGACAATCTGCAAACGTTTTCATTTGCTGAGACGACGGACGCCGATGTGGCGACGCGATGCTGTCATTCACACTCTGAACATGGAGGAAAACACCCGCGATAAGAACAGTGACGACGACAAGCCAAAGTATCCGTGTCTGGAAGCCATACCCAGAACCAAGATCGAAAGAAACCATGAACACTCCTGAAAGAAGAAAAGAGCCAAAAAACAGTAACAGAAATACTTCTAAACGCGAAGAGTCCCCCGGTGCAGCTTTCGCCGCCCCGAGGGACTCCGTGAGTCGTTGGCCCGAAGGCCGGTGACCGAACCGAACCTAGTTGGGGAGCTCTTCCATCACATAGAAGAGCGCATCCGCACCACCGCCCCAGGACGTCTTCGTGACCTCGACTTCCTCACCCATGACGGTGATGTAGTCGAAGTTCACGTAGGTGTCGCCGTTGCCGTAGGCGTAAAAGCTCGCGCTCGTGCTGTAGAACGTGCCGCTGGTAGCGGACGTCGAGAACACGCCGTTCACCTTCCACTCTTCATCGACGGTGATCGTGACATTCTGTGCGCAGACTTCCTCGTCTGCACGACCGCGCGCCGATCCGGGGTAGGCCCAGTTGGCGTCGTCCGTGCTGGTGTCGAGGTTGTCGAGCCAGAGCTGGTAGTACACGCTCGTGCTGCTGAACGTCGGAATCGTGCAGATCTCGTCCAACGCGGTTTCGTCACAGTTGTCATCGAGGCCGTTGTTGGCGACATCGGTGGCACCGGGGTTGACCGCGAAGACCGCATCGTTGCAGTCCGTGCTGCTGGCTGCGTAGCCACTCGGCACCGCGCAGTACGCGCTATGCGGGTTGGCGAGATCGCCGTAGCCGTCGCTGTCGCTGTCCAGGTACGAGACGGTGGTCGCGAGACCCTCGTCCACGGAGCTGTCGCAGTCGTCATCGAGGCTATTGCACGTCTCGCTAGCACCCGGATTGATGCTGCCCGCCGCATCGTTGCAGTCAGTGCTCACATCAGCGTAGCCGATCGGAGTGCTGCATGCCATCGAGGTCGTCGACGACACACCGTACCCATCGCTGTCGCTATCCAAGTAGAAGGTCGTCTGCACGCCCTCGTCCGTGGAACCGTCACAGTCGTCGTCCGTGGAGTTGCACGTCTCGGTCGCGCCGGGGTGAACCGTGCCGCTCGCGTCGTTGCAGTCCGTGTTGTCGACAACCATGCCGGAAGGCATGCTGCACGCACTGGTAGCCGAACCCGCGCCGTACCCATCCAGGTCACCATCGGTGTAGTAGTCCACGAACAGAAGGCCGTCGTCTTCGATGCCATCACAGTCCTCGTCGTCACCGTTGCACGTTTCCGTGCCACCGGGATTGTCGAAGATGTCGCTGTCATCGCAGTCGTCGTCGTTCGCGACGTACATGGGAGGAGCCGAGCACGCCATGTCCGTCATCGCCGCGTCGCCGTAGCCGTCGGTGTCGCTGTCCAGGTAGAACGTGAGTTCCACACCTTCGTCGATGCCGTCGGCGCAGTTGTCGTCGATCTCGTTGCACACCTCGGTCTCGCCGGGGTTGATGGTGACGACCGAGTCGTCGCAGTCGGTATTGTTCTCGACGTAGCCATCCATGGTGGTGTCGCAGGACATCGTACCGCTGCTGCTGTCGTCACCGAAGGTGTCGGCATCAGCGTCGGGATACCACGTCCGCGTCACACCGTCGTCCATCGTGCCGTCGCAGTCGTTGTCGACTCCGTCGCACTCTTCGGTGGCATCCGGGTTGATCGCAGCAGCATCGTCGTCGCAGTCCGCGTCGATGTCGGACACGTCGTTGATTTCCACGAAGCCCGAGGGCCAGGTGAAGGAGCAGACGTAGGTCGCGCCGGTCGAGGGGTCTTCTTCGTAGATGTTGCTCGAGCTGACGGGCGTTCCGGCGAACATGTCGCCGTCACCGTCCTTGCCGTAGACCTGCGCTCAATCGTCGGTGGCGCTGTCGCCATCGTCGTAGCAGATCACGGTACATTCGAGGAGACCATCGGCATCCGCAGCACCGGACACGCGCTTGGCCGAGGCTTCGGCTTCGTCGCGGGTCGCGAAGGTGTTGATGTCGTTGGAGGGATCCTGGTCGCAAGCGGCCAGGGTGAGGAGCATGAGTGCTCCGAGGTATCGGGTCATGTGTGCATCTCCTAATGATGTGCACGTTGGAAAACACGATGGTTCCTTGCGGACGCATCGTTCGGTACCCATGGAGCAAACTCTTCCGGGCCGAGTTCTGCAAATATCGCGAAGATTCGCGCAGAACTCAACCCAGAATGAGGGCGGATACTGTCACAGTTTGGAACGAATGTCAATGATTTTCTAAAATAAAGTGACTAAATTGACTCCAAACGCGAAGAGCTCCCCGACCACCGTGAGGCGATCGAGGAGCTCCGTGTCGTGCGTGGCCCGAAGGCCGTACCCGAACTGTTGCGTGACCTAGAGGAGGTCGATGACCGACTCGCCGTTGCTACCGGCGCCCCACGGGGTGTTCGTGAGGCTGATGGTGTAGCCATCGCCGGTGACGCCCGAGAGGTTCACCACGTCCATGTAGGCCCAAACGCCGTCGCCATCGACCGCTTCTTCGCCGTACGTCCCGTCCCCATCGATGTCGAAGGGGCCGTTCAGTGCGATGGTGTTGCCGTCGATGAGGGTGAAGTCGGCGCAGAGCGTCCCGACGCCCTGGGCGTATCCCGGAAAGTCCCAGCCCGTGTCATCGTTTCCGTCGGGGTAGACGGTCGCGTCACGCAGCCAGAGCTGCCAGGAAAAGCCTGCGAGCTCGGTGCTCGGCGCACCGCAGACCTCGACCGTGTCGGAGCTGTTGGCAGCGCCGTCACAATCGTTGTCCACGCCGTCCAGCGAGACTTCCGTCGCGTCGGGGTTGATGGCCGCATCGCCATCGTCGCAGTCGGCGCTGGCGACGAAGCCGTCACCGTCCGCATCGGGATCCGAG
>CALRAI010000002.1 GCA_943350635.1 Candidatus Uhrbacteria bacterium | reverse complement strand
TGCATGATTTGCCCAAGATCGACTAATTCTTTGATAAACGATGTGTAGTCACGAATCTGCGTTTTTAACAATTCATTGTGAATGGTTTCTTCCTGGTTCTTCAGTGCGCCAATATATCCATCAATATTCATCTTCCGCGACTGAATCACCACCTGGAGTGGATGATCGAGCCCGTTCAAAAACTGCATGTACCCTTGAATAATTGCCTGCTGCTCGTCTTCACTCTTCAACGCAAAGTTCACGCTCGATACCATGAGTACCGCACGAAGTGTTCCGTCCTTCATGACCACAGCGTCCTCACGAATTTCCGCAATATCTAAATAGCGTTGTGTAGGTTGTCCAGATTTTGGTTTTGGCGTTGGCATACTTACAGATTTTCATCAGACTCATACACACCACCCGTGTTCACAACGAGGGTAAGTTCGTTTAAACGGGATCGCTCAAGTGGTGCTTTTCGTACTTTTGGCGCAACAACTTCTTCCTCAACCTTTTGCATCGACGTACGGATATCTGCATCGCTCAATGTTTTGTCCCAAATGCGCAAATGCGGCTTACGAAATGTTTGAATAAAGTTGAGCACAATAAAGTGAAATGGACGACCATTTACTTTCGCAAAGGAAAAAAGGAGCCCTATACCAAGGACGGGAACGCCGAACAGCAAGACTAAAAGAATATTCAAGAACACACGATAGATCACAAATTCCACCAACAACACACCGAGCATAATCAAAAATTGTCGCGCGGTAATTGGCCCGATAATTTTCGACTCCACGTCCAGAAATTGTGGCACCACAAATTGGTTGGGCATGAAAGAAGTATATCACCTAAAATCGCAGCTGCTCATTGAGCGCAGCAATGGCACGAATCTCTGCAGGGCTCAAACTTTCTTCCCCTGCACCTCTCCGTTTTGTAGCAATTTCCGCAAGTCCAACTCCTTGCATAAGCGCAGCAGACGTCATAGCAACGTACAATTGATTCATTGGACTATTGCGCCATGCCATCACACCCTTCACACGCTCCTCGTACGATTGCAATTCTAATGTGGCCAGCATGTCTGCTATTTTCTGCGCAGCATCGGCTGGCACACTGGAAAGCCTACGGAATTCTATTGGCGTAATTCCCGCAAGTTCGTCTATTGGTCCCGTAAGCCGATGCACGGACTGAATATCTGTCATCGGCTTCTCATTCCGCTGTGGAGCAACGGATCCTACTGTGAGCATTGGCGTGATTGGTGCCGGACGACTCGCGATTGCCGCTTGCTTCAATTTTTCTTCTGGTACTGCTGCCGATTGTTGCGCCGATTCTTCCGCAGCAGACCGCGCCAAACTTACCCGAGCACCGGGCATAATTGGCTCAAGATGTTCTGTTGAAGCATCTTTGGTGATTGCCGCAAAACGCTTGTCCAACACCGTATCCGATGAAGCTCCAGATGCAACCGGCTCAACAAACGCCGCAACCTCGCTAGCAAAAGCCCCTACCTCTCCCGCTTCCTTCGCCTTCTTTTCTGCCTCCTTTAGTTCCTCTCTCCACGATTCATCGATGTGACTTGTCGGGATCGGCGATTTTGGTGCGTTAATGATTGGTAGCTCCGAGGTCAGTTCATGCGACGGCGAAATTTCGATCACTTTCGACGTGTTCAATGCTTCCTGCTGTGCGATTTCCTCCTCAATTTCTTTCACCGCAACATCCCCACTATTCACTGTTGCGCCCACTCCCAACTGCATACTTCCTACTTCCGCCAACACACCTCCGTCCATCACATCAATAAGCGGACGACTCTCGTCGATAGCTTCCAGAAGCTTTTGTGCAGCATCGGGTTTTAATCCAAGACCGCCGATAGTTTGCGCACGAGAAAAGAACGTCAGCGTCGACTCCTTTGTTTTTTCCCCGTTCCAATATCCGTAAAGCAAAAACGCACAACGCTTCAGCAACACCTCTGAAAAATTGAGATCAAGCTTTTCATCGAGCTGACTTGCAAACGTTTCGGCATTCATCTTCATTTTCCCAACCTTTGATTTTGGATACTTTTGCAAATCTCCTCCCCAGGCCACAATCTGTTCTGCGACACCAGGAACGTATTGTTCCAATGGCAACAGCCGAAAACCACACACATCGGCAGAAATCTTCTGCGCGCGTTCAATCTCCACGCCAAATGCCTCGGCAAGAATTTCCGGAAATGCATCCACCGTTAACCCACCGTCTAACACCGCATCTGTAAGATCTAAAAGCTCCACCGCTCTCTCCTTCGGCAACGCAAACTTTTCTAAAATTGTCTCAAACACCGTCATCACACTCCCATCCATCAAAAACGCCTGCACCGGTGGAATTTTTATAAGGTCGGCAATGGGCATAGAAAAGTTTCTCATCAAACAAAAGAACCAGAGAAAATCTGGTTCTATTGTATCATGAAGAATATATTTCAGATGGAACATTCACTATCCCATCAACGGAGTTGTGTCCCCGAATGGCGGCAAATACGTCAGTCCCCGATCCTGTAAATAGCGATGAAGTTTCGACTCAAGATCAGGAATGTGCACAGAAACAATGCCCCAAATTCCAGAAAGCTCTAAAGAAAAATAGTCATGAGAAATAATGTTTCGCAATCCAATAATCATTTCCCATGGAACATCAATCCCTTTCTTTGATGCTTCATCGAGTTTCTTCCCCATTTCTCCAATAACCTGAAGCTGCATAATTACCGCACTCTGTACCATTGATTCCTTTACAAATCTTTCCTCGTCAACACCAGAAGTATACGCAACAATCTTCTGACACGCAGCTATCATGAGGTCGATGTACGCCGCATTATCCTTCATAAATGATCTTAAGGTCCTTCAGGATTTGTGGGCGCATGCGTGCAACAACCATTGTGTCTGGAACTACATCAACAGATACACCAAATATCGCTTCAAGTTCAGACCGTGCTTTTTCATTCGAGAACATATCTGTTGACGATTGTGATGCAACTAAAAAATCAATATCGCTATCGCTCCGATAGTCGCCTCGTGCGCGCGAACCAAAAATTCCCACTTTTCGAAAATGATATTTCTCAAAAACTGGTCGAGCTTTTTCTACGAGAGTTTGTAAAGTATCAGTCATAAGAAAAATTATTCTTATAGCCGTATTATAGCCGATTCTTAGTCGATTGTACAGCGTTTCCCGCACGAACCATCCATCAAAAACGCCTGCACCGGTGGAATTTTTATAAGGTCGGCAATGGGCATAATGAAAAAAATCACGTACAAAACACAAGAGCCAGACAAAATCTGGCTCTATTGTATCATGAAAGATTTGTATTGATCACCGATAAAAATCACCATCGGCACGACGATCGCTTGAGCTTCGCGATTGCGACCAATCTACACCTGTCGTTCGAGAAGCTGAAGCTGCATTATTATATCTCGATCCTGGGGCGCCAGCTGCTGGCTGTGTTCGAGAATTATTTTGATTAGATCCTCGCGATGGCGCCTGAGGTTTTGCTGCACTTGTCCGAACCGGACGAGAACCTCCGGAATTACGTTGAGAAGCCGCTCTTCCGCCGCCTCCAGTATTTCCGCCACCGCCCTGATTACCCCCTCCCCCGTTTCCGCCACCTGCGGCTCCACCTGCAGCACCTCCGCCTCCCCCGTTTCCGCCGCCAGTATTTCCACCTCCTCGATTTCCTCCTCCACGATTGCCGCCTCCACCACGATTATTTCCCCCGCCTCCCTGGTTGCCACCGCCTCTATTACCTCCTCCTCGGCTACCACCGCCGTTTCCACCACCTTGGTTACCCCCTCCACCATTGCCTCCATTATTATTTCCGCTGTTTGGTGGTGTTGGTGGCGCAGCTGGACGACCAGCATATCTTCCTCCTCCAGCTTCACTTGCTTGATCTTCAAGTTGCTTCATCTTCTTTGCACGATCGCTGTTTGCGCCACCATTCGCAATGGCGTGAGCCCTCTCCGCCTTCACCGATTGCGTAATGTTATCAAGTCCTCTCTGCATTTGTGCACGTTTTGCTGGATCTGTTTCAGCGTTCATGCTTGTCTGCAATGTTTTAATTCCTTCCTTACTTGTTGAATTAGCAATGAGATGCGTCACTTCGTTTGCCGTACCAGCGGACTGTGCAGGGAGATATCCAGCATTCGCGGCATTCGCCGTAACCATTGCCCCAGCACGAGCACGATGTTCCTCACTAAACGCCGCTCCACCCGCAGCTGCAGCAGCGCCAAAACGATCTCCCAATACCTCATCATTATTATAACCAGCATTGTGCAAGTTTCCGGCGGCAATACCATCAACATTCGTCACCCCTCCAACCGGAGCATTTCGCACCCTCTCACGAACAGCCTCTGCAACCGCGCCACCCTTTCCAGTTGCTGGCGTACCATTAGCATTTCCAGGAATCAAAGCTCCTGAATTCACCACCGATGCCATATCGGCAGAATTCTTTTTTACATCATCCGCACCAATAGAAGTACGAAGCGCTTCCTTCTGGGCAGCATTACCCTGTGCTTTCAAATCATCTAACGCTGTAATCACCGTTCCGTCCGCAGTGGTTCGACCAGAGGATTGCTGAGCGAGAACTGCGCGCACATTTGCATCGGCCAAAGAACGGCCGCCATGAATTTTATGATTATAGCCTTCGGTGTCGTCGATTGCGGCCTTCATCGCCTTCTGTTTTGCTTTATTATACTTTTCGTCACCAGCTGGACCAGCCTCAAATGCATCTCTCTTGCCCTCTTTTGGCTCAATGAGGTGTAGATTCTCCATCTTCATGCCCTTCACAAGCTTCTTCTCATCGTCACTCAGTCCGAGCAAGCGCTTTCCGTCGTCGGAATCTGCAAACTCCATTTGGCTATTTTTCAAATCATCCATGTCTTTATTCACGGCGTCCGTAAGTGCTTGACCCTCTTTTTTATTCGGACCAGTGCCATGCATCTTCTTTGAAGCATCCTCGATTTTCTTTCGTTCATCAGGACTGGTAAGAAATTTTCTTCGCATCGCCATTGCCTCGTTCTGATCCATGCCTTCGTACATATTTACGCCCTTCGACCTGGCAGGATCGCTCGATGCACCGTTCAACAAGTTTTCATGCAATTGCTTTTTCTGATCGTCAGTCTGCGTACGGTATTTCATTTCTTCTGCACCGGCCTTATTCATTTCTGCTCTTCCTTCAGCAGCCTTTGCTCCAGCATATCCACCCAATCCACTTACTGCACCACCAATTGCACCGAATCCTGCTTTTTGCAAACCAACACCAGCATTCGCCAAACCTTTCGCCCCCTTTTCTACAGCGCTCTGCCGCAAATTATCCAAACCAAATGGCAGGTCACGAGGTTTGGCAAGTTGAGAAGCGGCGCCACGAGAAAGTGACTTTGCGGATTTCATTGGTCGAGCAAGACCCTTCACCAATCCCTTTCCCATATCCTCACTCAACATCTTACTCGCAAAGCCACCCATGGCTTGGGCGCTGGCGGAGGCTTGTTGCATGCCGGCAATGAGAATTGCGAGGGCGAGGAACATGCCGAGGAAGTTGTCGAGAGAGAACATCTCCAAAGAAATGCCGGAGTCGGCGGTGCTGTCGGGCATGGGGAAGTCCTCCGTTTGGGCGAGGTTTGAACCGGACGAGGCGGCAAGGGCGAGCCAGAGGAAGAACACCATTGTTGGGCCAAAGGTGAGGGCGCTCGTGAATTTGCTCCACCATTGCGTATAGCTGCTTTCGGCGGCATGGAAAATGTCTTTGACGCCAATAAGGAAGAACGCTAATGGCGACATGATAATAAGAATCCACAGCACCACGATGCGCCAAATGAAGGCGGCTGCAAGAAGGAACATTACACCAAGGATTGCGAGGATAACGATGAATTGAAGGTATGCACCCATGAGGAATTCAAACGCTTCTAGTCCCGTTCCCTTTTCGTTTATCGTATCAATAAACTCCGCACCAAATTGTCCAAACGTGTTCATGGAAAGCATCGACGCGAAGTTTCCTGCAGCAATGGAAACAATGGCGTTTACGAAGGTGAACATGATCACCTGGCTGACGTCGATGAGGAATCCACAAATCAGTTTGCTGAAGTTCACGAGCACGATGGCGATAAACAGCTTTGGAAGTTGCTGCGTCCAGTTTGCTTTGGAGTAGCCAATAATCGTCATAATGGCGATGACGAGCAGAATCACGACGACGAACATGTTCACGACGTCGCGTACTAACGACCAGCCAAGATTCGTAATGTGACTGTTGTAAAAACCGTTATATCCAAGAACAGGAATGACAATCACTTCGATAATCAACAAGATAAGTTTTCCCACGGCGCCAGTGATCACCTGAATGATTCCTGCCAGCGTAATCATCGTCACGTCGATTGGATTGGAGAGGAACTTGGTAAAAAGAGAATCCGTTACAGCATTTGTGTAATGGAACGGAACACTCAATACAAAAACTGCAATCACAAAAACCATGATTGCTTTATGCCCTACACACCAATTTCCCACACGCTGAAGCAACTCCCAGAGCTTTCGCATACTGGAACAAGTATAGCATGATAAAATTTCCGACATGACATCCCCTTATACTATTGCGATCGCGAATGTTCCGTGGTTTGGACCAAAGTCCAACGCGGTGATGTTTGAATATTTTTCGGATCCCAAGGATGCGTGGAATGCAAGCGCAGATGAGTTGATTGCTGCAAAAATTCGACCGCAAGACGTACCAAAGTTTCTGAAATTTCGTACAGAACATGATCCGCAAGAATTTGTAGACATCATGGAAAAACACGGAATTCGTGCGGTAACGATTGCGGACGACGAGTATCCCGAGATGCTCAAAACTATCCACACACCACCCACACTGTTGTTCGTCAAAGGAACGTTGCCGTCAACGGCAAAGAAACATCTTGCCATGGTGGGATCCCGGCACGCAACGCAGTATGGCTTGCGTGTTGCGAAGAAGTTAGCGTTCGACTGTGCGAATGCAGGAATTGTCGTGGTGAGCGGCTTGGCGTATGGGATTGATGAGGCGTGTCATCGTGGAGCGCTCGATGCCAACGGGATCACTCTTGCGGTGCTTGGATCCGGAATTCTTGGAGTAGATAATACGCGGCACTTTGAACTGAGTGACGCGATCGTCGATGGTGGTGGTGCCGTCATCAGTGAATTTCAATTTACGATGGCGCCCCTTGCGCACAATTTCCCCATTCGCAACCGCATTGTTGCAGGAATGTGTCACGGAACGTTAGCCATTGAAGCCGGAGTACCGTCGGGAACATTGCTCACGACCACATCGGCGACGAGTGAGAATCGCGAAGTGTTTGCGGTGCCGGGAATGATCGATTCAGCGATGAGTAAAGGGACAAATGAGCTTCTGAAGCATGGCGCGCATGTTGTGACCGAAGCTCGGGATATTTTTGAGGTGCTTGGGATGAACGTGGCGCCAAGCGCGAGTGCAACGGCATTCCTGCCTATTGGACGATCTCCCGACGAAATTGCATTGTTTGCAGAGTTTGGCGCAGTGCCGGTGCATATCGACACGGCAATCGAAAAAGCAAAACTCACCACAAGCGCCGCTTCTGTTGCGCTGACGGGTTTGGAACTTCTTGGGTTTATTGAAGATGTTGGGGGAAAACAGTTTGTGAGGAAAACGTAATCTGAAGTGAGAAGATTCTTTGGATGGGGTTGAGAGGCGGAGCGTTATTTGTACGTTCTTTGGAATTTGTTGCGACCGTCGATTATCGCGATTTCAAGGAGCTCCTACCGAAATTGGGGTCTAAAAACATGGCACCTGGAAGGCTGCGCGATCGTGAAATTCGCAATAGTCGATCGTGAATATCGCAGAACACAAACGCCGATCTGTAGAAGGGATTATCGACAGCTACGGTCGATGACAAAACCTATTCCTGGTTCCTACATGCAACTCGGTTGCATTAGCAGAACCCCTGTTTTGAAAACGCATACCCCCACTCTCAACACAACAATCGTCACCTCCGTCCCGTCCTCCCAACCAAATCCAAGAATCACTGTTCTTCCCTCCTAATCAATCAAAGAATTCCCCTCATACTGGTATCATGCTATCGTCGTCCCCATTCCCTCCCCCATTATGTCTAAACTCCTCATTGTTGAGTCCCCCACCAAAGCCAAAACCATCACCAAATTCCTTGGAAAAGAGTACAAAGTCATCTCTTCTTTTGGCCATATTCGCGACCTTCCTAAGAAAAGCACCGCGGTAGACGTTCATCATGGTTTTCACCCTACGTACGAGATTCCCGACGACAAGAAGGATAAGGTGAAGGCATTAAAGGACGCAGCAAAAGGCGCAACCGACATTTATCTCGCAACGGACGAGGACCGAGAAGGAGAAGCGATTGCGTGGCATATTGCTGAAGTTTTGAAGCTCGACCCGAAAACGGCAAAGCGTATTACGTTTCATGAAATTACCAAAACCGCCATTGCTGCAGCATTGGAAAACACCCGACATATCGACATGCGCATGGTGGATGCACAGCAGACGCGCCGTATCCTGGATCGATTAGTGGGTTATGAACTCTCTCCACTATTGTGGGCAAAGGTGCAGCGTGGACTTTCTGCTGGCCGAGTGCAATCGGTGGCTGTTCGACTCGTCGTTGAACGCGAACGCGAACGTCAGGCATTCAAAACCGATGAATACTGGTCGGTCGAGGCGATACTCTCGAAGGCGAATTCCGAATTCCCCACCAAGCTTATTGCGATCGGCGACCGGAAGATCGATAAACTTGATATCAAAACCCAGCAGGAATCTGATGCTGTTGTTGCTGCAGTGCGTGATGCTGATTTCGTCGTCAAAAGCATCGAGAAAAAGGCTGCGAGCCGAAAGTCACCAACGCCGCTCACCACCTCAACGATGCAACAGGAGGCATACAATCGCCTTGGCATGAGTGCAAAACAGACGATGACGTTGGCGCAAAAGCTGTACGAAACAGGAAAGATTACCTACATGCGAACCGATTCTACCAATTTGAGTGAGCAGTTTATTGCTGCAGCACAAACATTTATTACCGCACAGTGGGGCAAGGAGTACACCACCGGCGGCATTCATTACAAAACCAACAAGAAAGGTGCGCAGGAAGCACACGAAGCCATTCGTCCAACGGACGTGAACGCCACGCCAGAAACGCTTCGTGCCGAACTGGATCCTGGGATGTGGAAACTTTATGATCTTTTATGGCGCCGCACGATTGCTTCCCAATTGCCAAGCGCAAAACTTGAACGCACCGCAATCGACTTTACGGCAAACGCACATACATTCCGCGGCAACGGCAGCATCGTCGTGTTTGAAGGCTTCATGAAGGTGTGGCAGGCGTCGGAGGATAAAATTCTTCCAGCGCTAACTGAAGGTGAAAATATCGGCAAGGCTATTAGCGTTACGCCCGAACAGCATTTCACCGAACCGCCAGCACGCTATTCCGACGCGTCGTTGATTAAAATCATGGAAGAATACGGTATCGGTCGCCCTTCTACGTACGCTCCCACACTCAACACCATTGAAGCACGTGGCTATGTGTTGCGGGACGACGGCAAACGCCTGTATCCGTCCGACATTGCTTTTGTGGTGATCGATCTTTTGAAAGAACATTTTCCACAGATTGTTGATTACGATTTTACGGCAACCATGGAAACCAAGCTCGACCAGATTGCGGAAGGTGAAGAAAATTGGCAGCTCGTGCTTGCGGGATTCTACGGCCCGTTTCATGAGGCGATTGCGACGAAGGGCAAAGAGCTTGAACGAGATTCGATCATGAAAGTAACCGAAATCGGAATCGATCCTGAAAGCGGAAAAATGATTGTGGCACGTACTGGTCGATTCGGTCCCTTTGTTCAGGTCGGTGAGTTGTCCCCCGACAAAAAGGCAGAAAAGCCTAAGCGCGCAAGTCTTGAGAAGAACCAGACGATCGATACGCTTACGCTCGAACAAGCACTCAAGCTTCTTTCGCTTCCTCGAACGCTCGGAAAACACACCAATGGCGAAGAGATTATTGCGAACGTTGGACGCTTTGGTCCGTATCTCAAATGCGGCGCCGTGAATATCACATTGCCGCCAGAGCACCATCCAGCGACCGTAACCCTCGATCAGGCTATCGCGCTTTGCACCGAAGGAGTCGCAAAGAAGATTAAAGCCATGACGCCACTTGCGGAGCTCGGCATTGAACCCGAAACCAAAGCGAATATCGTTATTAAGGATGGACGATACGGTGCGTACGTTACCGACGGCACCACGAATGCCACTATTCCGAAAGGTATCGATCCGCTATCGGTAACGCTTGCATCGGCGATCGATCTCCTGGTAAAAAAACGCAAGGCACCAAAAAGCCGCTGGAAGCGCAAAGTAAAAACGAACGACGAGTAATATCGTCGTTCGTTTTTTTCTTCCGTCTCTACGCTCGCTTTGCTAGGCGCTCGTATGTAGGAAGTACTTTGTCCACCATTTCCTGCAATCGCTGACGACCTTCCGCGATGAGATTCGCGATGCCGCTCGACACATCGGCACTTGCCAAGCGCAATCCTGGAAGCGCCTCTTCCAACGCGCCCACTGTAACACTCGCCATACCAACCGCAGTAGCAATCGTGGCCATAGCGTCCCCAACATTGGTAACCCGTTCACGGAAATTATTTGTTTGTTTCGTGAGCTTTCCCCATGTTTCGTTCCACGTATCGCGGAATACGCTTGCTGTTTTTGCCACAAACGATGCATCAGGATTCCTTGTTGCCGCAGTCTCGAATCGTTCACGGAATGCCATAACGCCGTATGTAACACCGCGAACTGCGCCAACCGGTACATCCACAAATGCCATAGCGCGCAATGCGGAGTTTGCTGTTTCTTTTGCGGCACCCCAACCGGTTACACGGTTTTGCACCGCATTTTCAAGCACGTTCGCAAGCTCCGTGCTGTGCTTTGCAACGTTTTCTCGTGTCCGCTCGCTGTATCGTGTTTCCAAATCCGCAACGCGCGCGCGCATTTCTACCTTTTGTGCATCGGTTAAATATGCCGATGTTGCGATTGCCCTATCCGTTCGCTGAGCCGCCTCTCTATTTGCGCGCAAGCTTGCTTCAGGATCGTTGCCAGCACGTTGTTTTGCGCTGAAATTTGTTTCCATCGCGTTCAAAATATCCGCTTCCAACAATGCACGCTCGTTTGTAGTGCAGAAGGATTGGGACAAATACCGTGGAACATCGCCGAATGCCTTGAATCCAAACACGCTTCCCACCACACTCAACACACTTCCCAGGGTGCGATACGCCACCTCTGTATTTGATGGTGCTTCGCCGGCACGCGTGCGATCCGACGGCATTCCCGTTGCTTCGCGAACCGCGATGTCTGCGGCCTCTCCTCCACCAAAGAAATTGCGGATCGACTTTGCCCATCCGGATACGCGAAGCTCGGCAGGATTTTGTGGGACTGGTGTATTTTCAATCACCGATACTCGACGTGTTGATTCCTGTCGAGACTGGATCCCCGCCTGCGCGGGGATGACTGATGATCGAGGAGCTGGCACGATTTCCGTTCGTGACGTAGATGCTCGCGACGGACCGAAGAATCGCTCAAATGGATCTGCACCAAGCGAAACGAACTCTTGTGATGGTGGAACAACTGGAGCCGATTCTGGACGAGGTTGTTCTCCAGGATTTGAAGAGATTATCGGCTCCGATACTGCGGCAACCGGCTGAACAGGCGTAACTTCAACGCGTGGAGCCGATGGAGCAGCGACAGGGACAGACTCAATCACAGGTGCCGGTGGACGAGCAACGACGGGACGTGCAGTAACCGGACGAACAGGAGGTGCTGGCGGCAAAACACGCGGCGCAGGAGGAGCAACCGGAGGCGCTGGTGGCAACGGCGGCAAATTGAGTGGTGGATGATGAATGGAAACATGTGGTGCCGCAGGAGGCGCGACGACTGGCGCTGGCGGAATATTCATCACTGGCGCTGGAATCATTACTGGATACTTTGCGACCACACTCGCCAATCTGCGCTCGAAGTCGTGAAGATCCACGAAATCAATAACGTAATTGAAGTCGTCGATCCGATCCTGATGAAGATACGAATCGCTATTTCCCAAGCGCGCCATTTCTCCTTTCTTTTGAATACGAAGCAACAATGCGCTCAAAATACTTCCGATTGTTCCCCGAGTGCTTCCCTTAGGATCCTGGAAAAAGAGGTCGCTAAACAATCTTGTCTTAATAAGATCTTTATGATCCCGTATTGTCTCTTTTCTTGCGGTTCGAATGATTTCTTTTCGCTGTTCTGCTTCTGCTGCAATACGCGCCGCCTCAATAGCCGGATCCAAAACCGCTACCACAACCGGATCCGCAACTGGCGCTGCAGCTGCCTTGCCTCTCCGCGCAGCTAAAGCTGCAAGTCCTGCAACTCTTGCTGCTTCTTCAGCGTCTGGATCAGCATCGGGGTCAGAAACACCAGCATCACCGCCGGCATCACCACCAACCGACGTATCAGCTACCGGCTCAGAATCCCCTTGATCCGCAGCATCCGACTCCGAACTCTTCAAAAATCCTTTTGGCAATTCGTCTGAAAGTACAGCGGCAGCATCGGGATTTTTTTCAAGAACCACACGCACAAAATCTCGCGTCACAAAGGCAAGTTGCTGTGCGTTTGCCCACGCAACCACTGCCGAAAATGCTGGATCCGCAACCTTTTTCAGAATTCGTGTATTCCCCTCAAAGAATCCCCGTATCATTCCCCGACGTTTCTTCTTTGGTATATCCCCCCAGCCTTCCGAGAACAGCGCCTCTCTTTGCAACTCATTTCGTCGATCGTCCTTCTCCTTCCATTCCCCAAGCATCGCTCGTATTGCATCAACGTCAAGATTTCCCTCAGCTTCTTTCACCATCAGCATGTCGTCCTCACATTTTCGTGCCGCTGCTCGCGCAAGAGCAAACGGCGCAACCGCCGCACGGAATGCGGGAATATCGGTGACGAACTTTGCTAGCTCTTCGTCTGGCATTTCTGCGCCAAATCGCAACAATCGATCGCTATTTTTCTCACTCACTTTTTGCTTCCAGAATGATGCAGCTCGAAGTCTCTCGCGCGCCGCATCGAATTCCTGGTCGATTCTTCCTCGCAAAAGATCGAGCAACGAACACGAAAGCTCTGCCCGGAGACGCTCTTCCTCTTGTTGTGCAAAACGCCTATCTGCTCGAACATTTTCTTGAATATCTCGAATCACTCCGGAGTTCCTTAATACTTTTGAAAAATTTGCTCGTGCTGATTCAGGAATCATCCGCTCAAATTCTGAGGTACCTTCAAGAATATTGTCTTTCAGATACTCCACTAAGAATGCACCTCGATCCTCAATCGACGAATCGGGATTCCATAACTGACTCACAAGCACCGTAGATCCGATCCAATCGTTGATCAGCTTGTCCGACGATAATCCTCCTCGAGTTTTCACGATATTGATTTCTTTCTCAACTTCGCTCGACATGAATTCGAGCTTGCGTCGTGTGTTGAAAACAAGATTATTCTTCTCCAATCCTTCCTCTTCCTTTGAGCGCGGCCTTGGCGCACCGTCCCTCATGGCAAGCCACGGCTCTCGAGCATCTTCCAGCATCTTCTTCACCGCCTCCAGCGCATCTTTTCTTTTCGTCGTTCCATCTTTCCCTGAAATTCTCAACACATCGAAATATGCGTTGCTTATTTTCGCAACGCGTAATTCAAATGCTGGAAACTCCGCTTCCCATTTTGCTTCGAGTTCTGTTCTTCTTGATTCTTGTGCCGCAGTATCAGCAGCTTGCTGCGCTGCTTCTTCGGCGCGCCTCACATCGTTCAGCTTGCGACGACGAGCAGAGAGCTCCTGCGTTCGTTCTTGATACCTTCCAAGAACGTTCTTGTCTCTATGCCCCAAAAATCCGCTTTGGAACGCCGCTCGTTCATTATCAAGTTTCGTAAATGCCCTTCCCGATTCATCCCGATCTGTAGGGTTCTTAAAATCTCGAAATAATGGCCGAATAATTGGCTCACCGATCTTTGCCTTATACTCCGCGACACAATCAGAAGCCTCTCTCTTCAACACCGCCAGCGCCTCGCTCGCAGCATCTAGCTCTTTCTGCGTGCCAATTGGCATACTACACACTTCAGGAACGCGATCACTCAGCGCAGCGATAGTGTTTTCAAATCGCAATCCTAGTTCCTCCAACGACTCTGGCTCGTCCGCCTTTCTGTCTTGAACCGAATTCTTTGCCTTTCCCCCTTTTGGCTCTGCTTGTTGCTGTTGTGCAGCCTCTGCGTCTTTGGCCGCTTTTTGTTGTTCTAATTCCTGCTGTTTCGCCGCAACGCCTAGACGAAGCTTATCGATTCTGCTTTTAAGTTGATGAATGTGCCCTTTGAAAAACTGAATGAATGGATCGCTCTCTGGATTGATATGTTTCGCAGTCAACACCGCTTCGTTTTCAACGAGCTGCGCATGAAGCGCAATGAGAGTGCTTTCAAGCCACTCAATATTCAACACCGCATCGTCAAGAAATCCATCTACGATTTGCTTTGTAGCAGCATCAAGCACTGGCTCAGTTTTTCGCATTTCTTTGCGCGCTTCCCCCTTTTGTTCCTCAAGTTTTTCTCGAATTTCTTTTTCTCGCTTTGCATTCATGAAGCGAATATCGTCATCCGTTTCTGTGCCGTCCGCAAATCGTTGTTCCATTTCGAGCTCGGCTTCAAGTTGAGCCTCTGCTGCTGCGGCATCGGCCTTTATTTTTGCTGCTCGCGCTGCGCTTTCTACATCGTTCGTATTCTTTGTTCTTGCTTCTCCAATTTCCTTTGGCAAATCGCGCTTCAGAAGCTTTTTAATATCAATATCGCCTGCAGTTTTTGCATATATTTGGGGCCCGAGTGTTCGCGCCTCCACAAGAACGGCATCGGCCTCTGCGAGCACCTTCTCTCGAGCTTCTCCAGCATCCACGTCGGCAGCGCGCACAATAATTCCTCGGAGTTTTCCACACAGATTCATGAATTCCTTAAAACGACCAATCTGCTCTAGATCTGGTGGTTCTGCGGCAGGAATATTCCTACTTCCGCCAGGTTGTTGCTTATTATTCTTCGCCATACATCAATTTAGGTTTTTGCCGAGGCTTCCGCTTTGCGCACATCTTGAACAATGCTACTGATGTTGGACATGAATTCACTATCGAGTTGCGCCTGCGATGCGGCGAATTTCTCTAGGATTGGACGAAGCTTCTCCACAATATCGGCAACGTCGGCTTTCACGGCTTTTTCTACGGAAGCATCGAGCACTACCGCAAGACGGGAGAGTTGATCCAATCGCAATTCTGGCAGCAATACTGCCCATGCCTCTTTCTCGTCCTCTGGCATGTTGCTTGCGGCCAATGCCTGCGCAAGCTGTATTGCTAGCGCCTTTGCCTCTGCAAGCAGCGCAGATTCTGAAACTTTCGGGGTTTGTGGGGATAACATGCGCACAGTATAACAAACTCTTCACGGGTGTTCCGATTTTGAATAACTCGATATACTCATATGGTATGGACTCTACGAATTTTTCCGATCTTGAGCGCCGATTAGATTCACACTACACGCCGGAGGATTTTGTTTTCCTGAAAAAGGCGTACGAATTTGCGAAAATTGCCCACGAAGGCCAACAGCGGGCTACTGGAGAACCGTATTTTATCCACTGTTTTTCTGTAGGATTAAAACTCGCCGATCTGAAGCTCCCATGCAATGTGATTGCTGCTGGGCTTTTACACGATGTTCCGGAAGATACAGCGTTTACGCTTGAGGATATTGCAAAAGACTTTGGTGCCGATGTTTCGAGTATGGTTGGAGCCATCACGAAGCTCGGCCACGTGAAATATCGCGGCGAGGAACGATATATCGAAAACTTACGAAAAATGTTCGTGGCCATGGCGGAAGATGTCCGCGTGGTGTTTATTAAGTTTGCCGACAGAATGCACAACATGGAAACGCTGTATGCGCTTCCTGAGCACAAGCGCCTGAGAATCGCCAAGGAAGTTCTGGAAATTTACGCACCAATCGCTAACCGGCTTGGCATGGGTGAATACCGCGGATTGTTTGAGGATTACTCGTTTAAGTACATCGAACCAAAGGAATACAGCTGGACGAAGCATCTGCTCGAGGAACGCGTGAAAAAATTTGGACCGTCACTCGACCGCTCCATGAAGCATGTGAGCAACGAGCTGCATCGCCATGCTGTTGGATATGTGGATATCCACGGCCGAGTAAAGCATTGCTACAGTTTGTATCGAAAATTGCTCAAGTACAAAAACGACATGAGTAAGGTGTACGACATCGTGGCTATGCGCGTCGTCGTGAAAGATATTACGGATTGTTATGCTGTGCTTGGTATTTTGCACGGTTTGTACACACCACTCCCAGGCCGTATTAAAGACTACATCGCGCAACCAAAACCGAACGGGTATCAGTCGCTCCACACCACAGTGTTCGACGAAAGTGGATCCATCTTAGAGTTTCAGATTCGTACGCAAGCCATGCATGAGGAAAGTGAGTATGGTGTGGCGGCGCACTGGCGATACAAACAAGGCGCAACACGGGAGGAGCGCAATGTGGAATGGATGGAGGAATTGTCCCGTATTCAGAAGGAGTTGAGTGCAAACGACTTCATGGCGCATTTGAACGAGCTGAAACTCGACATGTTCCGGGACAGAATTTTTGTGTTCACGCCAAAAGGCGACGTGATTGATCTTCCTGAAGATTCCACACCGATCGACATGGCGTATGCGATTCACACGGAAATTGGCAACAAGGTGGCGCAAGCAAAGGTGAATGGTGAAATTGCGGCACTCGACCGGGCGTTGAAGAGCGGCGATATGTGTGAGTTGATTATCGATAAAAATCGCAAAGCACCAAACAAGGATTGGTTGAAGTTTGTGAAAACACGCCACGCTCGCAGCAAGATTAAAGCAGCGCTGCACGGTGTGAATCACGGTATTTTGAGTACGCTGTGGGGAAAAGTGAAACGGTAGATACTGGATCCCCGCCTGCGCGGGGATGACAAATCTTCATTGATCCTTATCCGTTGAGCCTGCGAATCATTGCAGCAAGATCCTCCTTGGAGTAGCAATGGATCGTGATTGAACTGTTGGTTCCCTTGGTGTCGATCGTAACCTTCGTTCCAAGTTTTTCGCGAAGCGCGGATTCGAGCGCGAGAATATTTGGATCTTTTGCAGTGGATTGTCTCCGACTCGTCGATGATTCTGCAGAACGCACGCTCATGCCACTGCCGATCATGCGATCGAAGAGATCACGACGTTTTGCATCGTTGAGTTCGGAGAGCAGTGTTCGTGCATGACTCTTGGTGAGCCTGCCATCGATGACGGCAACCAGCATGTCGGCTGGCAAGTCGAGCAAACGCACGGTATTCGCAATTTGCGATCGGCTCTTTCCCACACGGCCAGCAACGTCTTCTTGCGTGAGTGCAAAGTCGTCCATCATGGACTGGTAGGCACGGGCTTCTTCTACCGCATTGAGATCCGACCGCTGAATATTTTCGATGAGTGCGAGTTCCAGCTTTTGCTGATCGTTAGCTTCACGCACAATAACCGGCACCGTTTCCAAACCAACGGCTCTCGCAGAACGCAAACGACGTTCACCGGCGATGAGTTCGTATTTTCCGTCCCCTCGTAATGTCACAACGAGTGGCTGCAAAATACCGTGCTCCTTTACGCTTGCCATGAGATCCGTCAGATCCTCCTCCGCAAAATACAAGCGCGGTTGACGCGGGTTTGCGACAATATTATTTGGAGAAATGTGCATCAGTCTCCCGTGAATACGAGGCACCGGCGCAACGCTTACTGTGGGCGATGGCTCAAATGGCGTTTGGCGCATCGGTATAGGTGTTGGCGCCGATGCTGGCTCTGGTGCTGCTGTATGAACAGCCGACGATTGTCCGTACATTTGCGGATTGGCGTGTTGCGGCAATAATGCACCGAGTCCTCGTCCTAACCCTCCTTGGGTCTTTTGCATAGATTATCCATTTACCGTTGCGGTCCCCGATTCTTCGCGCACTAAAAATTCTCGTGCTAAACGTTCGTATGCCTTTGCCGCTTTGCTTTCTGCGTCGTAATGCAAAATGGTTTTTCCAAAACTTGGTGCTTCGGCTAAACGAACGCTTCGGGGAATAACCGAACGGAAAATCTTTCCCGGAAAGTGTTTGTACAGCTCCTGAAGCACCTGATTCGAAAGGTTTGTTCTTGGATCGAACATCGTAATCACTGCCCCCATGATACCAAGGTTTGGCTTGAGATGTTCACGCACTAAATTTACGGTGTGCATGAGCTGTCCAAGTCCTTCCAACGCGTAGTATTCCGCCTGCACCGGAATAAGCACGCTGTCGCTCGCGACAAGGCCGTTAATAGTAAGCAAGCCCAACGACGGCGGATTGTCGATAAGAATGTAGTCGTAGTCGTTCCGCACCGCCATAAGTGCGGCTTCCAGCTTTCGCTCACGGTTGAATTCCGTAACAAGTTCCACCGCAGAACCGGCAAGATCTGGGCCGCCAGGAAGCAGCGCAAGGCCAGGATGCGCCGTACCGACAATAAGATCGCGAACCTGGTGCGTGCCTGCAAGTGCTTCGTAGGTTCCGGAAAGTTCGGTGGGCTTCATGCCAAAACCACTGGTGGCATTGCCTTGCGGATCAAGATCAACGAGGAGTACAGATTTTCCCAGATGCGACAAAAATGCTGCAAGATTCATGGATGTGGTGGTTTTTCCCACGCCGCCCTTCTGATTTACTACCGAGACGATGTGCGCCATAGATAGAGAGAAGTATAACAAAAAATCCCCAGTCTTGCGACGGAGGACATTTTGGTTGCGGGGGCTGGATTTGAACCAGCGACCTTCGGGTTATGCATACCACTATAGCTTTCGCTACTTCGACGAATCGAATTTGTTGGTCTGGACTTTCCCTTCACCCGTCGCACACCGCTTTCACGATGATTGGTTTGGGCGTCTGCCATCAAGTCTCTACACCTTCCTTGATTGCTCAAGGCTTGGCTCGGGATTACCATTACAGGCTTCCCCGAATTTGACAGAAGTTCACGCGTGACTTTCGTTACGCGCAGCCCTTTGCAAGAAAAAGATCATAAGGATCCATGAGTGCAATTCTTGCGATTGAGCCCGACGAGCTGCCTGGCTGCTCTACCCCGCGGGGAGAGTATGCCCTAAAGCGTGATTACACGCAAACAGAGAATTCCGGCATTTTGGCCATTTTCGGCTTGCGGCTTCGCAAACTCGTTCAACGTACCATGAAGTACGTTTCACGAGCTTTGCTCTCCGCGCACCGAAACTGACCGAAAATGACGGAATTCTATCATTATCTTTCTCTTATCTTATCGCTTTCCTTTACCATGTTTGTGGCGATATGGGTGTGGATGGAATGGTGACGGTTTTTATGAAGCTATTGAAGGTTGCCGTATTTTGTACGTCGATATCAAACGGGAGTTCGGTAGCGTATGCATTTCGAAGGGCGATCACATCTTTGTTTGCTGTCGATATCGCGAGCAACTGTGTCGTTGTGAGTTTTTGATCCGCACTGAGCAGAATCGTTCCTCGCGTATACGCAGAAACGAGATACATGCCTTTTCCGTCGGTTCGCGTGGAAAGAAGATACGTCGATCCCGCCTTCAATAATGGCTGTTCTTCCATCGTGATGAGTACGCCATTTTCGTATCCACCCGACTGCTGAAGGACGACGCGCTCCGGAAGCGTGCCTTTGATATTTTTAATGATTTGTACTTGGAACTGTGTTGTAGGAATCCCGTTCACTATCGACTGCCCCGTGTTCTTCATCACTTTCGCAACGGATACCGTGTGTACTGCACCTACAAAACCTCGATCGGTGCTCAACGCTTCCGGAAAGCTTGCGTCGATTGCTCGAGCAAATGGAAGATGAATGAGATTTGTGTGAAGACCGATGCCGATAAGGAACGCTCCCACGAACATCGCACTCGTGATTTTGAGAATTTTTTTCATAGTTTTTCTGAATTTTGATATCCGTTCGTCATCCTGAGCGTAGGCGAAGGATCTCTCGTCGGTGATCCGGAGGAATCTCCGAGAGATCCTTCACGTGCGTTCAGGATGACGGAAGAAATATCTTATGGGTAAAGGTACGTGTAGTCACCCGTGTCCTGTGCGCCAAGCGCTGTTACGGTGGACACATATTTATACATCACCATCCCAGCAGTGCTGTGTGCAAGCCCAAGGGAATGACCAAGCTCGTGCGTGGCGACGTTTTGTTTTTGCGCAGAGGAGAATCGATCAAGATAATACGTGTTGAATTGTAGCGTCTCGGCACTCCACGCGCCTTTGTAGGTATACACGCCTGCCCAGGATGCTGCCGGAGAATAGGCGTCGGAAACCGTAAGATCCTGAAGTGTAAACATCGTATCTGCGGAAATTGTGACCTTGCCTCGTGCGTTCCATGTGGCGATGGACGAGTTCCATTCCGTGGCATATGCCGTGGAGCCGCCCCATTCGAGCCCCTTTCCACTATCTACCGACGAGTATCCCAGTACGTAATGTGTTGCTGCGTGCGTGGTTCCGACCGTTCCGCCAATCGCGACGCATAGTGCGATCATGATGGCGGGAAAGAGTTTATTCATACATTTCCCATAAAAAGAGATTAGAAATTTATTCCCGTGCATGGGTGGCGCCGACTTTCGTCAAACACCACCCCGTTCGGTTCGTTATCGCACCGTGAACTGTCGCACACTGCTGTAGCTCCCCCAGCCACCAGAATCCGTGTACGCAATCCCTCGAACGGCCCAGTAGTACGTGGCGTTGGAGAGCGTTGCGTTGTAGGACGTGGTAAAGGCTGTGGTCGGCTCTTGCCCCGTCATGCCACCGTCGGGATTGATACATCCCGTGGTGAGCGACGAGTCTGTGCACACCATGACGTGTGAACGATACGTGCCAGAGCTATTCGTCCAGCTGAGCGACACCGGCGACGAAACCGATGCGCCGCTTGCAGGACTGGAGAGCGTTGGCGCACCCGGAGGCGCAACCCACGTTTTCGCACCAATGTACGTGCCGCCGGCCGTAGAGCCATTGTTCGTACAAGATGAGGGAAACGTGCTGCTCGCCGCCTGATTCGCGCCCGCACACGTGAGCTTTCCCCAGCCGTAGAGTCCCGACGACACCGCCGGAGAACTCGTACCAGGAAACACTCCAAAGTGCAGATGCGGGCTGGACGTTTTCGTCCACGATGCCGAGGAACTGGTGCGGTCGTAGTCGTACGCAATGATGCCGATAGTGTCTCCCGACGCGTAGGTTTTGCCCACGGAAATCGAGGAGCTGTACACCATGTGTCCGTACACCACCACGAATGCCGTGCCGTCCGCCGCGTAGTGCTGCACCGCCACCGCCATGTTGCAGGTGTTCGCTCCGCCGGAGTCGTACCCCCAGCCAGACGTACACGTGCTGTTCTGCGAACCACTCACTTTGACTACCGTGCCTGCCGCAATGGCATACACGGAATCTCCGCGAGTGGCACCAATGTCGGTACCGTTGTGACACGTGTTGGTGTAGTAGCTCGTGCCGCAGGCGCCAAATCCGGCGTAGTCGTACGTGTCCTTCCACGCCGTCATGGAATCGAGCGGATACACGAAACCGTTCCCCGCCGTGGTGCGCATAGAGCGGGATTCGTCCACAGGCTCTTTATGCTCCGTGGAGTTTTCCCAGTATCCCGTGTCCCCCGCGGTATCGCCCCAATCCCAGTAGTCGCTGGTATCGATAGGCTCACCGGTATCCCAGGGATCCTCCGAGCCGCTCCCATGCTCGCCCGCATCGGCAGAGTCTGCCGGCGCCATGCCTGCACCATTGCCGTAGCGTTCCGCACTCCGCCACAACTCACACTCGTAATTGCAGCAGCCGTTCAGCATGCATGCAAGAAAGATGATGAGCATGAGGCTCATCCAAAACACCATTCCACGGACATATCCACGAACCATGACAACTCCCTATTGTGAATGAAACGATGAAACCCGAATGATCCCAACGTCCCCGGTTGCTGGAGAATCGCAAACGAAGACTTGTGATCTATAAAAGGGTCTCAGTAGCGCAGTGACGGCTCGAGAAACACGTTCCCCATACCAATATTCCCCGAGCCGCGGAAGGCACAACCGTCGCGCCGGCAGAACACCCGAAGAGCGATGTTCTGGATCGCACGCAACCGATACACATTCCCTGAATTTCTCTTGTGCCAACGGCCGTTGGCGTTCACAGAACCGTTCTGTAACCATCGTGCCAAAGATTCTGTTTCGTCTCAATCATTTTTTCTCCTAAAAAATACAAAACCGTCGGTGCATGTCCGACGGTTTTGTGGTTCTTTTATTTTTCTCGTTCAACGATACACGTTCTTTGTCGGATCATGTCCGGCATTCGCTGGGGATATTTATTTTCCGAATGCGTCCTTCGATAAATATGCTCCAATATCTGCAACCGGAATGCGACCACCTCCCTCCTTCGCTGAAGCTCCGGAGGGCACGTCACCAATCTGTGCCATGGAATCGCGATGACGAAGGGTGACGGTTCCGTCCTCAAGCGTGGTGTAATCCACCGTAACACACCATGGTGTACCAACTTCGTCTTGTCGACGGTATCGCTTACCGATGGATCCGCTTTCGTCGTACTCCGCGGAAATTCCATGCTTACGAAGGCCTTCGTACAGATCCCACGCAGCATCCGCGAGCCCGTCCTTTTTCATGAGCGGAAGGATCGCGACTTTGAACGGCGCTAAGTCGTACGGTGCACCAAATACCACGCGCGTTTCCTTCTCTCCCTTCGCCGTCGTCAGCTCTTCCTCGCGATAGAACTCGAATAAGGTGAGCAAGAACAATCGATTGAAGCCCCCAGAACATTCCACGATCCATGGATTGTAGCGCTCGTTCGTTTCCGGATCGAAGTAGCTTAAGTCTTGTCCGCTAAACTTGGAGTGCTGATCCAGATCGTAACTTCCGCGATGATGCACGCCTTCCACTTCCTTAAACCCAATTTCGCCGAACTTATATTCAATGTCCCATGCATCCTGCGCATAAAATGCTCGTTCATCCAGTTCATGCTGGCGCCAACGAACATTTTCTTCCTTGAGTCCTAAACACTTGGTATAAAAATCCCATCGGTTCGCTTTCCATGCTTCGTATTGCGCGTCTGCGTCCGCTGGCTTGCAGAAAAACTGCACGTCCATTTGTTCAAACTCCCGTGTGCGGAACAAGAATTGCTTCACGGTAATTTCGTTGCGGAATGCTTTCCCGATCTGTGCAATGCCGAATGGAAGTTTTTTTCGCGTTACCATTTGCGTCGCCTTCCAGTCGAGATAAATATTTTGACAGCTCTCACCTTTCAAATACACGAGTGATGATTCGTCTTCCACTGGACCAAGATGTGTTTTCACGAGAAGGTTGAATCGCTTTGCTTTGGAAACCGGATTGCCGTCGGGGCTCTTGAGTTTGTGTTCCGCGATAACCTCGTCGACCTGTTCTGGCGTAAGTGCACCTGCGTTTTCCATAATTTTCGCATCCTCAATAAGATGATCCGCACGGAATCGACGGTGTGAAACCAAATCCTCAACCAACAAATCGGAGAATCCGCCAATGTGGCCCGATGCTTCCCATACTTTTGGATGCATGAAGATTGCTCCCTCTATTTCGACGACGTCGGTGCGACTTGTGACGTTCCAATATCGCCATGCAGCTTCGAGATTCTTTTTCAACAACATTCCCACCGGACCAAAGTCGTACGTGGCCGCAAAGCCGCCGTAAATATCGCTGGACGGAAATACGAAGCCTTTTTGTGTAGAAAAGTGAACAATGGTTTCAAGATTGGTGGATGACATAGTAGGAAGAGTGTAACGAAAATCTACAAAAATCACAAAACCCCGTGGGGACGGGGCCTTTTGTGTTATGCGAGTTTCAGCGTTTGTTTTATCAGCCCAATCTCTCGAGTATGTTCGTCGATCTGCGGAAGAATTTCTTCACCGATGAATTCAGTAATTTCGTTAATAATCCGTTTTTCTGTCTGCAGCAGCAGTGCTCGCGTCTCATCGAGAATCTCCCGCTTTTGACCATGAAGAAGCGAATCAATGCCTTCGTAAATCTCTTGTTTCTGCATCCCAAGAAGCCTTTTCGTTTCTTCATGTATCTCCTCTTTCTGGGTGTGAAGAAGTTCTTTCGTTTCTTCACGTATCTCTTGTTTCTGCATCCCAAGAAGCCCTTTCGTTTCTTCACGTATCTCCTCCTTCTGGGTGTGAAGGAGCCCTTGTGTTTCTTCACGTATCTCTTGCTTTTGGGAACTAAACATTCCCCGCAACAGTGCGATATCTTTTTTGCTCAACATAGGTACAAAAAGAAAAATAAACATCTCTTGGGGGAAGACTTTTTTAGTCTACCAGAAACGTATTTTTACAGAAGTGGATAAAAACGAATACGCGATGTATTCAGCGATTGGCGTAAATTTCAAAAGTGGTTCTATACTCAATATGAATCTTCTTTATTTCCCTTAGCATTCTTTATGCAAGTACTCCTCGACGAAAAGACGATGCCACGCATTCCCGGCGCAAAGATCGCGATTCTGCAAGCAAAGTGGTACAGAGAACACATTGACGGAATGGTGAGCAAATGCACAGAAATGCTTCTTGCCGCAGATTGTCCGCAACCAGAGCACTACATTCTTCCAGGATCGCTCGAGCTTCCACTCGCCGCACAAACCATCATGCGGAGCGCACCAAAGGACAAGCCGTACGACGCGATTATCGTCTTCGGCGCCATCATGAAAGGAGAAACCTACCACTTTGAAATGATCGCGGATGCGTGTAGTCGGGACTTTGGTCAGGTGATGCTCTCCGAAGGAATCCCCATTATTATGGAGGTGATTCCTATTACTACCATGGAGCAACTTGCCGCACGAAGTAAAGATGATGGATTCAATAAAGGCATCGAAGCCGCACTTGCCGCAGCAGAAATCATTACCTGGCGCCGGGAACTTGCACAACGTACTGCATAACTATGCCCTACAGAATGCACATTGTTGCCGGGCACATTCATAAGGACATTTGCGAATCCATGATTCAGCTCCTTGAAGGGTTTAGGAGATGAACATGATGTATCTGCGGAGGTGAAGATGAAACTATCAGTACATGTCGTGGTCGCCGATGGCGAGCAATGTCGCGGTGCCATTTTTTTCGTATTGGAAAATAATACGATCGCGATAGTTCAAAGAAAGCGCGTATTTCCCCTGCAGAGAACCGCTCAGTTTATGCACACGAAGCGCCGGATGATGTATATCAGTTTGAAAGAGACCGATCGTACGTTTGACGTCTTCTTTACACTCTTGCTGCAATTTTTTATACGAGCGAATAAAACTTGGTGCATACTCAATGTTCATACACCTATATCATCGACGCGAGCACATCCAAATCACCACGCAACGCCTTCCCATCACGAATCTCCTGTTCCGCCTCGAGAACAACGCGTACTGCTTCATCTTCAGACATCTTTTTCAACGCTTTTCGCACAACATCAACCTTATTTGCTGCACGGCCGCTTTGGACCATGGAAAGAATAAAGGCTTCGAGACTTGGGCTTAGAGGCACAGAAAGCGTGGACATATAAATATTATTTTATAATATGACAATATCATACT
Source organism: Candidatus Uhrbacteria bacterium (assembly GCA_943350635.1). Classification (GTDB taxonomy): domain Bacteria; phylum Patescibacteriota; class Patescibacteriia; order UBA9934; family UBA9934; genus CAIKHN01. Next base: position 35,793 of record CALRAI010000002.1, on the reverse strand, counting down.
TTGTACGCGGTGTCATTAGTATACTTTACACTCCAATTTTCCATGTTCCTTTCTCTCGAAATGCTTCAATCGTTTGACGCTGAGCCTTATTTAATAGATCGGACAACGAGATTTTCTCCATTTTTCCGTATGCGCTCAATGCCACAATGCGCTTACCTTCAAGGTACGCAAGGCGCTTGTGATAGCTTTCTTGCAACGCGAGGCCGACAATATCCTCCATATGCGCTGTGGATCCATTCGCATCAAATGCCGCAAACGCCTGATAATACTTTTCGCGAGTTGCATACAAGATAACCATTGGTACAAAGCCTTCTCGTAGCAAGAGATAATTATTCATCACCCGCCCCATTCGACCATTTCCATCGACGAATGGATGGATGTGCTCAAACATCAAATGAAATCGCGCAATACGTTTCACAATATGTTCGGAAGAATTTGCAGCATATTCTCCAAACATTGTATCGAGAAGCTCGCGAATATCTGCTGGATTCGCAGCGATATGACTCCCCACACGAACCCACTCGTTCTGCATCCGAATCCGACCAGCGATATCGTCACGAATATTTGTCAGTAACATTTTGTGCAAGAACAGCATGACTTCCATGGTTAACGGCTGCTCGTGAGAACGAGTTTCCATATACGCAACAACACGAGCGAGGTTCTTTGTTTCAAACAGCTCGCGCTCAGTAATGTAACGATCCAAGTCTAATTGCAACAAAATCTTCTCGGTTTCCTCCAGTGTTAGCCTACTATTTTCAATAGCATTTGAGTTATATACCTGTTCAGAAATCTCAACCTCGCTTATGAGCTTTATGAGCGATTCCTTTCCGGAAAGCGCTGCATAATACCGCTTTCTGAGCTCCTTGATTGCTCCAATATACGATTTGGTTCTTGGCATAAGCGCTTATAATCGTGAATTATATCACAATTATGCCATACATTCACGATTATAGCAATGATAATCGTGAATGTATGGCATATGACGACGCCCGAAACCTATACATTTATCGAAAAACTATACATAACGTATACATATTTTTCGTACTGTGAGCGCCCCTTATTGATGATTGTTGATTTTTGAGACCGCAAATTGACCCGGGGATCGAAAAAAGCCGAACGCTCGAAATTGTTTATTCACACGAAACGACCACACGCCAGAATCCTGTGGTTGTCGTTCTTTAAAATGTACGCGAATTTGGTCGCCGGATAAAAGAATCTGCTTCGCCTTGAGATACTGTTTATATAATCCTCGAGCTTCCAAATATGGACGAACACGCTTATTCTCAATAATTTCAAGAACTTCAGACATACCCTAAAGATTTTCAAAATCTCCATCCGGTGCATTACGGTCAGCATCAATGGCTTTCCGTAAATCATCTGGAATCTCCTCATCGCGAAGCCGCCGAAAATCGAGCCGCTTATAACGGTATGCATGTATTCGAATCCGAATCCATTCACGAATGACGTCTCCAATGGTTCGAAAAAGATTCCCAACGCTTGGGGTTTCGGTAAAAAAAGGCGCGGAAGCTTCTCGTGAATTCATATGTAAAACTATAGCATATTTCCATAATTTCATTCCATTTCTCCCCTTTCTCTATACAAAACCCCATTTTTCTGCTATATTCATAGTGCAACTTTGTCCCGTTTTTCAGACACTTCTCAACCCCATGGTGCTTCAATGACCCTCCGTTCCATCGTTCCCTCCCTCATCGTGTCCCTCTCCCTCTCCGCCTGCTCCGGCGACACCTGCGCCGACGCCTGTTCCTCCACCACGGACGTCCCCACCACGGACGACACCCAGGTGGACGCGAACGGCGACTGCGTCTCGAGCTGCGACAGCGGGGATAGCGACACGCCCGTCGGAACTGCAACGCTCACCTACACCGTGTACCGACTCGGCGTGATCGAGGACAGCCTCGTGAACATCGGCGACGTCACGGAAATTTCCGGAACCGCGATCGAAGTCCTCGCCCCCGCCGACTACACCGTGACCGCCGGCGACAGCTCGTACACCGAGCAGTTCGGTTTCCCGGTGCAGGTTGACCAGGAAGGCGAATACTGGGCCGCGCCCCCCGCCGACATCTCCGTGGAGAACGGCGACGAAATCCCGGGCCGGTTCGATCTCTTCAACCTCTTCGAGCCGGGCGACTACGCCTGCAGCTACGACCTCTACCGATACGACGCCTCGGCGCCGGATCTGAAGGGGGCGTACGGCTACAGCAACGACTTCGACCCGACCCATATAGTGATGAACAAGAACGGCATTGTAGAAGCGGAAGACGACCATGCGAACTGGGGCGTAGTCGGCGCCGCGGACGACTACCTGCAGGCGGAAGATGATCAACTGAGCCTCGTGGTGGTGGATGACGAAATCGTCTATATCACAGAATCCCAGATCGGCAAGCAGAATTTCTCGTTGACGGTTGTCAGCGAGGACTTCGGCACAACGTCCGACGTGACCTGTTCCCAGTAACGCGCGAAAGAAGAGCGCGCAAAAACGCATCGGAGCCACCCTACGGGGCGGCTCCGATGTTGCGTTTATGGTGTAATAGTTATTGATCCATCGTAATACACCCAAGGATCTATTCCAACATCTGGATAAAGAGTCTCATCTGGATAAATCCCGTAAGCGCACTCACTTCTCTGCGCACTCACACTATCACTTATTCCATAATCTTCTCCCGTAAAACACCCATCTGCCGATCCTCCTTCGTCGGCGGCATTTCCATCCGTACACACTCCCGTACACCATCCCCAGTTGTCGCGGATGTGGACGCGGGGACGGAAGGTGCAGGAATTGCCGCCGTCGTTGGTACAAGGAGAGTTGCTAATCATGCCGTCGTCACCTAATGCACATTCATCCAATCCGGCAGGGTTACAGGTGTAGATGTGGTTGTAGCTGAAGTAATTGGAATCGCAGCTATCGCCTGTCATTCCCCATTCGTATGAAGTTGGTTTCAAAGAAGAGTTATCGCAAATTGATGTCTCTTCTCCTGGATTCAACCCACGATGATTTTTATAGAAGTTATCGTTGGAGTCGGAGCCTGTATATTCTCCTGGCTCGTCACCCCAATCTACCATCACCTTCCGAATCGGTAACTGATTTTTATCTGCTGCAGCGTAAAATTTCAGATACGCTCTGTAAAATTGTTCACTCTCTACATCCCCCTCGTTCTGCTCGTTCAACGTGAGCGCATGCGCTTCATCCTCCTCACACTCGTCGTTGTAACAATTATTGAGATCAACGGCCCAGACAGAGGGAGGGTTGCCTTCGGCAGCTCTCACATCCCAATCGAAATCCCCGCCTCCGTACGAAGAAGTATCAACACGTGAACCGTACGTCCCGATCAGTGATCCGCCAACGCTCAATGACCCCGAATTACTCCACGCATTCAACCCAAGCGGCTTCGCAAACAACTGCTGCAAACGCGCTGCGATATCCGTTCGGTCTTCCGATGTTTCGAGCGTCCCGCTATAACTTCCATCACTCTTTGCAATACGTGATGCAGTCCAGGCAATATATTCACGAGCCTGAGGTGTGCCGTCATTCGTAAAGAGTGGCCCGTAGGAATCTGCGGTGTCGTCGTCACAGAGTGTTGGATCAATTACCTCTTCCGCAGGCGAAGCGCCGCCATATAACGATGGAGAACCACACGCTGCAACAACGGCCGGCACCGGATCCCCCGCGCTGTCTAGCCCTGCTTCCGCATCTGCTGGCGAAATAGATGCGCCGAACGGAGTGTTAGCAACAGAGTACGTATAGGTAAGATTTCCAGCATCAATAGACGGAAACGATGCGCTCATCGAGTTCGCCACACGATCCGTCCACGCGTAGTTATATTCGCTAGTATCATTATTCGCTACTTGTAGAAGCGACTGACAAGTGGGATATGCCTCACCTCGGTATAAAGCATCCGTGGAACCAGATCCTCCTTCGATATAGTAGTCATCACCGCCATTTTCTTCCGTTGAATCACCATTTAGGTCAGCCGACTCCGAGAAGTCGGTAATTCCAAGTTCGTCATCACCGGAAGCACCGTAAAAGATACAATCCGAATAGTCATTCAGCAGCGTATCCGTTTCTGCGTAATCACCAGTGAAGTAAAACGGAGTATCAAGATAGCAAGAATCACCGGTATCCAAAATATGCTCGTACGTATCCGATGATGGCGGTCCGCATTTCTCTCCAGAACCGGAGTGTACCGAGTTCATTGGTACGCAACGGTATGGACAAGCAGCCACACCACTCTGACACTGCGCTGATGACGTTGAACTCCCATCATCCGTAGTTGCCGGGCCTCCAACAGCAAAGAATCCGTCTGCGCATTGCATACTGAATCTACAATCTGTGTAGTTACTACTATCTGCATCAACGACGACCACATTTGAGCAAGAAGATCCTCCATCGATTTCAGCGCATCCAAACAACGTATAGACGTTATTGAAGAGGTTCACCTCTCCACAGTAATATGCCTCTCCGTCAAAACCCGCACTCGTATATTTCGCATAAAGGTCTGTTGATCCCGCAAGTTGATCTACCGGCAGCCAGGTAAGACAGGCATTGAGATCTCTGTCCCCAAGAATATTATTTGAACTATCGCGCTCCAGACAATACCCGTCCATACCAACAACATCGTTTGTTAGACTTGGGTATGTACACGTGCCACTACCATAAGTAGCGGACTCACAAGAGCTGGATTCGCTCACAATGGCGTGTCCATCAATTGCTGTAGAGGAGTCATTGTAATATGTATTGTTCGCACTACAGAAAGCGCCGTCATAATCTCCGCCAACACACACACCGATGTCAGAGCTTCCTGTTGGGAAATCCGAATCGCGACCAAATACTTTCAAGACGTTTTGTTCGCCGTATGTCACTTTTTTGTATGAACAACTACAGTCTTCTCCGGGCTGACAAACCTGTGCGTTTTCAAAATTGCTTAAATACGTATACGGCACCGCCCCAATAAAACCTTCAACACCTTCTGTTAATTCTACTTTTGTGATTGGATTAATCCACGTCTCTACCACACTATTCGGGAACGGGCTGTTAATTTCTGGGTAGCCGCGGCAGCTCTTGGCTTCGGCTGTGGCAACGTCGAAGGTACTGCCGGTTGGGGTGAGAATACATTCGTTGCGCATACAGGTTCCGGCTTTGAAATTGACGGAGGGGTACATTGTTTCACCGGTGTCGCAGGAAAGCTCTGGAAAACTTGCGAGATAGTCGTCGATGATCGCGTCATACCCTTGTGTTGCACAAAATCCACTCAAACACGTATCGCCAGACGTTGGACAGTCCGTATCAGAGGCACATGCCGTTGTCGAAACCTCATAACATGAACCGATAACACATGATCCGCCATCGGTTCCACAACTTTCCGTTGACGAACATGGGGAGCCTGTATTCGCACAGTATCCAACGTAACAAAGGTCGCCATAATCATCTGCGATGGGGTCACATGCGCCAGCGACATACGCCAAGCGGTACATATCTTCTGATTCGCTCGGGCAGTACGTATGTTCGCTAGTACCTCCGCCATCCGGTCGGCATTCACTGTCGTCACTACACTCGATACCGTTTGTTGCCGCAATCGTACTATCGCTTGATGATGCCGTATTACAATACCCCGCTGGTGGAGCAACGTTCTTTTGGGTGAGCTGGTCTACTGGCAAGGTGCCGGGAATGGCGTAGCCGGAATAGTCTTCGCCGTACCACGAAACATCACGCTCGGAATACACGTCTTGATCCAATACTTCTGCTGGCGCATCGCTGCTCCATGCGGAACAGAAGGATGCGTTGCCAGAATCTGTGGCGTATTTGGTACATAGGCCGATGTCGCCACAAATGGTTTTGTAGCTATTGGTGCGCTCGTCCCAGGTGGTTTGAGAATCTGAACAACTTAACCATTCGCTACACTCACGGTCCCGATCCACCTTGAGCACGGTGTTTGCATCGTTCTCCAGCATGAGTGCGGTGTCGCTCGTTGAAATACACGATCCATCAATCGTTTCGTTTGATTCACTCGCGAGTGGACGACAATCCGTATTGTCGTAACACGAGCCGTCGTAGATGTACGTTTCGTCTGAACCGTTAATGTCGTAGTAATCGTCCGCGATGTACCGACAACGCTTTGCACACAAGTCTACTGTTGCACCTGTGGATGTGGTGATAGTCGTGTTGTCGTCTTCACAGTCGATAGGATCCACCATGCCGTTTGGTGCACCTCCAAACAAGACGTCGGCATGTTTGCTTGCCACGTATGTTGCACTCATGTTTGCGGTTTTGGACGGCTCGCTGGAATCGTTGAACAAGGCACAGCCTTCTTTTTGGCTCACCTGCCCATTACATTTCTGACTGTCTGGCAAACTGTTGTCCATTAACGAATCGTTGTTGAGATATGTGTATCCTGTGCCGTCTGAAACACCGTATATGTCGTCCGAATCAAGATCGGTCAGATCCTGATATTCCGTACAGCTATCGTATTCATCCGTACATGTTCCTACCCAATTGCTGTAGTCGTCGTCTCCATTGCGCCAAATTCCAGAAACGTCGCCGCCGATGACATACTGTGGCGTGATTGTTGTTATTATTGTTCCATCGGTATCTGTTGCTGTTGTTGTTGTCGTTGCACACCATTCATCCAGACCTGTCTTGAACCAACCGTCGTATGTGACGTCGTCAACCGTAACATCGGTGCGATATTCACACGTTTGATCCTGCGGATCCTTAAAGTAGTGTGTGGAGCCGTCCCCATCCGTCCATGCATTGCAATACAATCCCTTTTCCGTACACAACGTGGTGGCGTAGTCGGCAGGAATGTTCATGAGATACGTGCTCGTCCAGCTTGCCACGCTCGTGTGATCCTGACTAAATGTTGGCAACCCAACTTCCGTACAGCCGGCAACGTCGCTTGTACATTCCACATCGGAGTTCACCACAAGGAACACATCTTTGTCCGCTGGAGAAATCACTGTCGATCCTTTATAGGACAAATGTGGGTGATACGACGTGAGATCCTCAAGCGTTGCATACCAATTCAGATCGAATTCACAGCTTGTCTGACCAACACCAATCGTACACAGGAACTGGCTGTCTGTGTCGTACGCTGTCTTCGCACTATTCAGCGCGTAATAACACGACGTCGCACTCGTTGCTTCTGCGCCATACACCGTGGAACTGCCATCGACCATGGAACAATATGCGCCGTATACCGCAGCGCCAGTAGCGTCCGATTCCTGCGTCATGAAATATGAGGAACATCCCACTTGGGATTCTTCACACAACGAATTGAAACTCTTCAAATACGCCACGGCACCATTTTGATCCGTATATTCCTGACATCCCAACATGTATTGGTCCGATACGGTTCCTTCTGCAGTTTGATCACACGACGCTGGGGTAATCCATGAATTCTTAATAACCGTAATATTATCTTCTCCTTCACGAAGCATCACGTTGTCCAAATAGAATGTGCCGCCGATACTTGGAGTAAAGACGAGAGCAGACGATCCGTCTCCAAAATCTGGGTATTCGCTGCTCTTCATGTCGAGCGGACCGTAGGAATATTCATGCCATTCGGTGTCGAGCGTAATTGGATCCTGCACAAAGGACACATCTACAGCACGAGTTCCGTCAATCAACGATTCATCGAAGCCAAACATGAGCGTGCCAGTTCCTTTTGCCCAGAATGATAGTGTGTAGGTTTTATCTCCGTAGAGTTGGTCGTCTAATGTTCCACAATACTGATCGCCATTCGCTGCGGTACACGTGCCACCAAGGGTTCCGGCGGTTGGCGTACATCCGTCGTCGCTTGCACAGGTGGATCCGTAATCCCCCACATATGTCCATACCGATTCTGCGTTGGAAAGCAATGAGTGACCGTCCGTTGCGATGGATTCGTTGGACACGGTGACGTTCGTTGCGCTTGCTGCGTCCCAACTGGTGAGGCCGTCTTCAAAATACTCCGCCAATGCCTGACGGCTATCGCGACTTCGGCCACCGGTGTATTCCCGACATCCTGATTCACTCGCGGAACATTCAATACTCTCCTCCACAAATCCGTAGTATCGGCATTGTGTGATAACCGAATCAAAGTATCCTCCAGAGTTCCCGCAGTTGGCACTCGCAGTGGTGGTTGACGACGATGCGATATCGGTTTTGCGATACGTGACACATGCGGAGTCCACAGTGACCGTTTTACTCCAGGAACGGTAATGAATTACTCCGCTCGCGTCGTAGAATTCGCGGCAGTCTGGATTGGTAATAATATCGTCGTGTTCGTCGCAGTCTGCGCTGTCGCTCGTGAGTACTCCAGCAATGTCGTCGTTACACGTAATTCCTGTTGCTGTTGCAACCCATGTGGTGCATGGTGCCGCGTTTGGTGCGGTGTTGATTTCTCCGCTGTCGGCATATGTGTATGCCGTTGCGCCCATATCTGATTCCAACAGGTTCCATGTTTTCAGCTGGTATCCCGAAGTGTCTGACCCTTCCCATGTGTAAAATACTGCAGAATCATCGGACGTGGTGGAGTTTAACGCGGCCTGTGTTGGCGTAATACAGGAACGAAGGCTGGTAAAGTAGGATGATGCCTCCGTGGCAATATTGGTGAATTCATCGCAACCCACCGCCTGAGCGGAACACGTGTCCGCGCTGTCTGGAATAAAATACACTGGGAATTCCCCATCCGGTTCGTAGTTGGTTGCTTCCTGCTTGAATGTGTCGTAGCCCACACATTCCTCGGGACATTCATCGAGGCTGTCCGTGATACCGGCAACCGAAGGATCACCATTACTTGGCGTGTAGAGCGAACATCCAACGTCTGTTTCCAAACACATGGTGGCGTAGTCCGCACAGTTTGTTGCATCTGTATCTGGATCCCCAGTACATCCTAAATATGCCGGCGCAACTTTCACGTAGGATAAGTCGAGCACCGTGTCGCTGTATCCTTCGTGATAGTCTGATGCTTCGGATTCTTGTTCTAATTGCAATTGATCAAACCACAAATCCCCACCCATCACGTCCACGAACGCTGCAATCTCCACCGTGGAGTCCTCAAGCGTTGGCACCGTGAACGTACATGAGAATCGTTCATATGTGGTGCTGCTTGGCGTGCCAACAATCTCGAGAATATTCTCTTCACTTGCGTAGATATTGCAGTCGCCCTCAAGCGCGTATCCATTTAGATCGATCGCAACACCATCGCTTCGCCCCAACGTTAATAAGGCACTCGTCGCAACGCCGGTGCTTGAGCCTTGTCGGGCATAGACTGAGTATGTGTATTCTGCTCCCTGTGTGAGGACGATTCCTGGTTGATAGAAAATTCCCGTGCCTGGATTCACCGCACTGGATCCGTCGAGCATTACCGTAGAATCTATACTGAATTGTTCATCTGCTGCTCCCATCACCCATCCATCAGGCACACCGTCTTCGTCCTCATCTTTTTCAAACGACGGATTACTGATCATGTTCAATGTAACGCCGTCGGCACGAGACACAAGCTCGCGACAGCCTGCACCGCTGCTATCACATTCCGCAACAGCCGACGTGAAATAGATGCGATTTTTATATATATCCGTTGCGGCTTCTGCTGCAGCAAACACGGTGGTATCGGAATAATCTGGAAATGCGAAGGTTGATGTATCTGTGCCGTCGTCCTCCATTTGTGTGGCGTACCACAAACATCCTGCGTTGTCCGCCGTACAATTATCTGAATTTGTAGTGTTCATGATGAAGTTCTTCTCTGTGCCTTCAGGATCCTCCAATGTCAAACAGGAAGCGTAGTAGTCCGGACATTCTTCACCACGGAATTGCCACGTATTTTGTTCACGCACACAATATCCGTAGCCACCCGTGCATTGACCGTTGCTATCGGTATCAATACAACTTGGCATGTCTACACACACATCCTGACGTTGATCGGTTACAGATGCGACGAGCTGCTCGCCGTATACCTGCGCCTTACATTGCGTGGCAGGATATTTCAAAATCCAATTGGGATCGATAAGATGACACCATGGATGATTATCATCGAGTTCACCTGTATCGCTACAATCGTTAAACGCATCCACAACCTCGCCGAGCGTTACCGGGCTTCCTGCACTGTTTGCTGCGCTTTCTGCTGCAAGTTCCCAACCGGTAGAAATAATACGCGCCTTTCGAAGCTTCACGAGGTTTCCATGACAGTATCCGTACGAATAACAGAATTGATCTTGGTCCCGCGCAGTATCCGATGAAGGGATGAGAGGCCAGGAACTGTTCAGCAAGTCTTCTTCAATCGCCTCAGCAATGGTCATTGCCGAACCAGCCTCTGCACGTCCAATAGCAGTAACAAGATTAGTGTCCGATACACAGTTATACAAGCTCTTTCCGCTGGAAGGACATGCGCTAAATTCTCCCAACTGACTAAAGTTATCAATCGATACCGGGGTTGCAGTCAAAAACTCTCGGAATGCTGCTCGAGCGTCGCTAGAATTACCGGTTCCCACGCTATCAGCATTAAATGGATCAATGTCTGTCTGATCTATGCCACCAAACAATCCGTCGTAAAGCTTTTCTGTAACTTTTGAAAGCAACGTGTTCGTGAATACGGATCCTGCGTGCTTTGCAATTTGTGTGAGAATCTTTGGGTCTGCCAGGGCCTGCACTTGAATTTTGTTTCGAATTTCTTGCGATTCCCCAATGGAATCGTCTAATCGCTTCTGGATCATCTCCGATGGTGTTTCCACCTTTCCATTAATGAAAGCTGTTTTTTCTTTAAAAAATCCAGCGAACATTGTTCGTAATGTGCTGTTCGCGGCGTCGGTCTGTGCCTTATTCAACACGTCGCTGTACAGCTGGATACCCACTGAGAAATCGTTTTCTCCAGGATTGAATGCTCCGGAAAGTTTGGTGGTGATGAGCGAGTTTTTTCCAAATGGGTCCTCCCCCATGGATTCTACGTCGCTCAGGAATCCATTCCAATTTTCTTTTACGGCGTTAAAGTCACACGATGGCTCTGGCCGAGTAAATGCCGCCTGGATACCAAATTTAAATGCCAACGTTACGCCCGATGCGTTCGGCTCACACAAGCTGAAATTTCCCAAAATTCCCGTGTCGTCGATTGCTCCAAGTGCTTCTCCAGCCACAGAAGCACCGTAGTCTGAGAAATAATCCCCAACGGAACGATTTTCGAATAATGGATCCTCGCCATTTCCCCCGGAGGCTACAAACACCGCAGCATCGTATGCCAACCGATCCGCAGCGTATGTTGTGGTATTGATTAGCGCCGTGGATATCGAAGCAAGCAATGCGCTTTCACCGATCGCTTTTAATGCATCTACTAACCATTTTGCAACGTCAGATAAGCTCGTAATTTGAATAACGGGCATTTCTGCACGAGCAGTGTTTGGATATAACAATAACGAAGAAGAGAAAGCTGACATTACTATCATCAGCATTCCTGTTGCGAGAAATTTTCGTAAACGTTCCTTCATACGTTATTCCGTAGGGTTTTCAGCAGGAGTATCCGATCCGGATTCTGCATCTGTGGACGTCGTCGTTGTGCTGTCTGTTACCACACCCGTGCCTTCAAGCTGCGAAAGCGCCTGGCTTAATGCCGCACGAAGCTGGTCGTCGGTTAGCGCATTGATCGTAGCGGCATCACCACCGGACTGAATGAGTAACGATCGAACTTCGTCGATGGTCATTTGGTTGAGCGTTCCCACAAGGTCGATCTTTTCTGGTATTGCTCCAGGCTCTGGAATTGCACCAATCTCTGCCGCGATTTCCTCCGCAAACGTTCCTTTGAGTGTGGAGGCGCTCACCGTTTCTGCCGCTGCAGTCGCACACGGCTGATTTGCTGCGCAATTTGGATCCTGTTGCTGCGCAATTTCCACGCCATCTTCTGTGCCGTCGCTGTCTGTGTCCTTCAAATATGGACTTGTTTTGTATACGTACAGCTCGAGATAGTCGTTGAGCATGTCCGTATCCGTATCCTGCTTTTTGAGTGCTTCCATTTGTTGCTGCGCCTTTTCGTCCCCCGTGAGAAACTTTGGACCAACGTAGGAAATAACGAACGGCGACGCAATGTGCTTCCACAAAAAGAACACGCCAAATACCAATGCTAACGAACCAAAACTCACCACCATTCCCAACCCCGTTTTTTGTTCGCGGTTGAGCACGGCTTTTTTTCTGGTAATCAGAATTCTTTCTCCCTCCGCCATAAGCAGTATTGTGAGAGAAGTATATCACTGCCATGAAGTGAATACCGATCGTGTATGCACAGGAACGAGAAGTGTTCAGGAAGGGGTCAGCGCGTCAAAAAGCCTTATCCAATCTTCCGTGCTGATGTCTTGCGGGCGAACGGTTTTGGGATAGCTGAGGGATTCGATAGCGCGGTCAATGGCAGAAATATCGGCGACGTTTGCTTGCGCAAGAGTCTGACGGAGTTGCTTGCGGCGATGCGCAAAGGCGATTTTTGCAAGAGCGATGATGGGTTCGGGATTAGGGATGTTGTTTTTCGTCACTATCCGCAGCACCATCGAGTCTACTTTTGGCGGAGGGATGAATGCGCCGGGTTTGACGATGAAAAGGCGATGAACGTCGGCATACAGCTGAGTAGCCACGGAAAGTACGCTCATCTCCCCCGATTTTGCCATCATGCGCTCCCCCACCTCCTTCTGAACCATGACAATAAGCTCGCGGGGAGGATTTTTTGATCGAAATATCTTCTCGAGAATGGCGTTTCCGGCGTTGTATGGAAGATTGCTGACGAAAATCCACGATCGACCGACGGTGATGGCGTCGTAGTCCACTTGTGCGGCGTCGGCGGAGATGATGGTTGCTGAAGGGAAGCGATCATGAAGGGACGGAAGAAGATCGCGGTCGGATTCGATGAGGGTGAGCGAGTGGTTCATTACAGCCAAACCCTCTGTGAGCGCGCCGGCGCCTGGACCAACTTCGACAATCATTTCATCGGCGTCTGGGCACACCGAAGCAAGAATCTTTGCGATAATGTTTTTGTCGTGAAGAAAGTGTTGGCCGAAGGATTTTTTCATGAAAGAAATTTCCGATACCACGCAATCGTTTCGCGAATCCCCTCTTCCAGCTCTACAGACGACTGCCAGAACATCGCTTTTTGTATAGATGTCGTGTCGAGGCTCATGCATTTGACGGCATCGACGACGTCGGCACGAGGAATAGGCCGAATATCCGTCGCAATTTCACTCGCGATCATTTCGTACAATGCTGCCGTTGGTATTTCACGGCCTGTCCCCACGTTGTACACACCGGAATCCACACTCACCGATGCGGCAATAAGGGCCGCAACAACATCGAGCACAAAAACATAATCTCGCGTGGTCGATCCATCGCCGTTCAAAAATGGCGCTTCGTTGCGTAACAATTTTTCCGTAAAAATCGCAATCGCTCCAGCCTCCTTGTTCCCATATTGCCGAGGGCCGTACACGTTCGCGAATCGGAGCGACACGGTGTGCAGGCCGTATCGTGTTGCGTAGGAATCGAGGTACAGCTCGCCGGCGAGTTTTGAAATACCATATGGAGTCTGCGGTCGCGGAGTCATCGATTCCGAAACAGGAACCGATTCTTGTGCGCCGTATGCGGCACAACTTGAGGCGAAGACGATCGATGTTGCGCCGGCACGTTTTGCGGATTCAAAGACGTTGATAGAACCGAGCTCGTTGTGCTCGGCGTTCATCATAGGATCGAGCACGGAAGCGCGGTCGTCGATGTGGGCCGCAAGATGGAAAACGGCATTTGGCGCAATGTCGGCGATAATCGATTCCAGCTGGCGATCGCGAATATCAGCGACGACATACGTTGCCCTTGTGTTACGACGATCCGGCGTTGGTTCGACGAGATCGATGATGGTCACGGCGTCCCCGCGTGCAATGAGTGCGTCCACAAGATGAGAGCCGATGAAGCCAGAGCCGCCAGTAACGAGGGATGATTGCATAGATTTATTGATTTCGCTTTTCTGCGTCCGATCGGAGATACGCTTCGATGTATGGGAGTAGTTCGCCGTCGAGGACGGATTCGGTGTCCGACGTCTCTACGTCCGTGCGATGGTCCTTCACCATTTTGTACGGATGCAACACGTAGCTCCGAATTTGATTCCCCCACGCGGCAGTTTTGTGCTCACCTTTGATGTCCGAGAGTTTTTCGGCGCGGGCAGTGACCATGATTTGGAATAACTTCGCCTTGAGCACATTGAGTGCCGTTTCCTTGTTCTGTAACTGTGATCGCTCGTTCTGGCAGCTTACCGATATACCGGTTGGCGTATGCGTCACGCGAACGGCGCTATATGTGGTGTTCACGCTTTGCCCGCCTTTGCCGGACGAGAGGAATGTGTCGATGCGCACGTCGTCCATATCGAGTTCGACGGTGGCTGCATCCATGGCGTCGAATTCTGGAAGTACCTCGACCAATGCGAATGTCGTGTGTCGCATCTTCTCACCGTCGAATGGAGAGATGCGTACAAGTCGGTGTACGCCAGCTTCGGATCGGAGAAACCCGTATCCGTATCTGCCGCGAACGGCGATGGTGACACTTTTGTATCCCGCCTCTTCTCCACGCGATTCATCGAGAATGTCGACGGTGAATCCTTTTCGTTCCGCGAATCGCATAAACATGCGGAGCAGCATTGCTACCCAGTCGTTGGCATCGGTGCCGCCGGCACCAGCGTGCAAAGAGAGAATCGCGTTCTTCTTGTCGTATTCGCCAGAAAACAACATCTGGAACTCCATGGCGGTGAATCGCTGCTCAAGAGTGGTAACGAGGCGTTCGGATTCTACTTTATCGTCGGCAGATCCTTCGGATTCCGTCATGAGTACCACGTCGTGTGTTTCCTTGATCTCCGCACCAATGGAATCCCACGCCTCGACCTCTTTTTTTAAGTCCCCCATTTCTTGTGCAATTGTTCGTGCTTTTTCCTGATCGCTCCAAAAACCTGGATCGCTCATATCCCCTTCCAATTCGATCATCCGTGCTTTGGACGCCGCAATGCCAAGCGCCGCCACCGCAAGCGCATGACGTTCTTCTAAATTCTTGAGCGTATCGGTAAGCAGCGACATGATGTGTGGATTTCGACAAAATAGTACCAAAATCTTGCCAAGCTCGCTATATTCAAAACTTTTCTTCGCAAACCCTAGCGAAAGTGTACATTTTCGATTTTTCGTGGTACATTATAGGTGGTAACTTCAGGAGTAACCATGGACGAACACGTCCCCCCTCAGTCCCCCTCCGCTACCGCAACCCCCAACTCCGGCCACCTGACCGACGAGCAGATGCTCGAACTCGGCGTCGATCCGTCGGCGCGGAGCTTCGTCGAAGCGTTCCTCGCATTCGGTGTCGGCGTCGTGAAGCTCAAGAACCGCGTTCTCGCCGGCATCGGCTGGATGTGGGACTGGGCCAACCGCTCGACGGACCGCCGCGTCGCCGTGATCGCAACTGCTTCGGCCTTGATCCTGGGCCTCGTGCTCTGGAACGGTCAGGCGAAGGTGCCGATCGGCGTCAGCGACCCGCCGCTACCGCCGGTCACGACTCAGGTTGCGGGCATCGGCCAGCACAAGGTGATCTCCGGTGAAAACTGGGAGAGCATCGCGAAAGCGAACGGGCTCACCCCCGATCAGCTCCGCGCTGCGAACACCGACGTGGTGGACACGAACACGGCCTGGTGCAAGGCGCGCGTGATCGACGGCAAGCCGATCTCGGCAAGCTACTTGGCCGGGTTCCTACCTGACGGCAAGACCCCGCGGAAGTCCTCCTTCTGCCAGATCTTCCCCGAACACGGGAACCTGGCGATCGAAACGCTCCGCGTCGGTCAGATCGTGACGGTCCCCGTCGCGAACTCCGGCCCCATGCTCACGGACACGGTGCCCCGCCAGAACTGATCCGCTTCGGCAGGATTGGAACCGGCCACAGGCCACGACGTACGAACGGACCCGACCTTCGAAGGAAGCCGGGTCCGTTGCGCGTTTTGATCGACTTTCTCTTCAATTTTTTCCTCAAAATAGGCTATTCGCTGGACTTTTTCCCAAAAATGAGGTATAGTATTTCTCGGCCACTCAACACACCCCGGCCAACGGAGTCCATTTTGGACCACACCGATCCCCCCGCCCCCTCCGAAACCACAACCCCCAACCCCCTCAAGAGCGCGGTGATCGGCCTCAGCGCCGTCATCGGACTGCTCCTGATCGCTCTTCTCTGGTTGGGCACCCGCCCCGCCGAGCAGATCGTGAGGAATATCGAAGTCCAGGTACCCGTGAAGGCCAAGCTTGTCGCCGTCGTCGTGAAGACCGGGGATGACCTCGGCACCATCGGCGCCGTCTACCAGCGCTCGCGCGCGGAAATGGTCGGCTACAACATGGACTTGCTGCGGTTGAACACCGCGAAGTGTGATCGCCTCGGCAAAAACGCGGGTGTGTGCCGCCGCGACAAGTTCGGTGAGGAAGAGCTCGCGTTCGACGCCGTGTGGCCCGGGGACACCGTCCTCGTGATCACCCGGGACGCTCTCGAAGCCCCCTCGTTCGTCAGCGGGATCTGATCCCGGGCGAAGATGTGGTACTGCGCACCACAGTGACCGCACAACGAACGGACCGACTCTACGAAGAGCCGGTCCGTTTCGCTTTGTATTGATTTTTTCTTGGACTAGTACATGTCTCCCATTCCTCCACCACCTCCCCCAGCACTTTCTTTTTCTGCTTTTGGAATTTCGGTGATTGCGGCTTCGGTGGTGAGGATCATGACCGCTACTGATGACGCGTTTTGGAGTGCGGAGCGTGTAACCTTTGCTGGGTCGATGATGCCGACCGCGACCATGTCCACGTCCTTATCGAGCGCAGCGTCCCAGCCATTATTGCCAGACATCGCCTTCACTCGCTCGACGATAACGCCACCTTCATGCCCAGCGTTTTCTGCAATCTGACGCAGTGGTGATTCGATAGCTCGGCGGAGAATGCCGATACCGATCTTCTCGTCCGCTGTTGCGTCGATTCCGTCGAGCACGCTTTGTGCGCGAATCAATGCCACACCACCACCGGCAACAATGCCTTCTTCGATTGCTGCTTTTGTTGCTGCAACGGCATCCTCGATGCGATGCTTCTTTTCCTTCATTTCAACCTCGCTTGCTGCGCCGACTTTGATAACCGCAACGCCGCCAGAAATCTTTGCCATGCGTTCGCGGAGCTTTTCTTTGTCGAAGTCCGAATCCGATCCTTCAATTTGCGCTTTAATGTTGACGACGCGATCTGCGATTGCGGCTTTGTCGCCCGCACCTTCCACAATCGTCGTCGTATCCTTCGTGGAAATGACCCGTCGTGCATGACCAAGATCCGCAAGTTCGAGCGTTTCAAACTTCATGCCCGTTTCTGGTGCGATAAGTTTTGCACCAGTCACGACAGCAATATCTTCAAGCATTGCCTTACGACGATCCCCGTACGCTGGCGCCTTGATTGCGAGCACGTTCAACGCACCACGAAGCTTGTTCAAGACGAGTGCCGTCATCGCCTCGCCTTCGACATCCTCTGCGATGATGACGAGATCTTTTCGACCGGTTGCTAAAAGCTTTTCGAGCAGTGGCATGAGCGTTTGAATGCTGCTGATTTTTTCGCTCGTCACAAGGACAGGAACATCGGAATACGTTGCCTCCATGCGTTCCGAATTCGTTACCATGTATGGCGAAACGTAACCTTTATCGAATTGCATGCCTTCAACGACATCAACCTCAATTCCGAATGATTGACCTTCTTCCACGGTGATAACGCCATTCTCATTCACCTTTTTCATTGCTTCCGCAATCATTTTTCCGATTTCAGGATCGTTGGCAGAAATCGACGCCACCTGCTCAATGGCATTTCCGTGCACCGGTGTCGAAATTTCGGCAATCTTTTTGACGATCGCTTCAACACCTTTTTCGATACCACGACGCAATGCCTGAGAATTCACACCAACGGACACGACTCGCAAACCTTCCGATACGATTGCTTGTGCGAGAACGACTGCCGTTGTTGTTCCGTCGCCAGCAACATCGTTCGTTTTGCTCGCCGCCTCTTTCACGAGTGTTGCGCCAAGATTTTCCAATTTATCTGCAAGCTCCACCTCTTTTGCTACAGAAACGCCGTCCTTTGTAACCATCGGAGAACCAAAACCACGGTCAATAATCACGGTCCGGCCACGTGGCCCCATGGTTACTCGCACCGCATTTGCCAGCTGATCCACACCGTCCTTCATTTTCTTTCGTGCATCGTCGCTAAAAACAATAGATTTTGCCATAGAAATTATTCAATTACCGCAGTGACGTCATCGGCGGAAACGATGAGGAACGTTTTATTTTCGAGTTTTACTTCGTCTGGAGAATATTGCTTGAACACGATGATGTCGCCGATCTTTACCTCCACTGGCTGACGCTCGCCTTTCTCCAATTTTCCTGGACCAACAGCGACAACAAGACCTTGACCCTGACGCTTTTCACCGGAATCAGGCAAATAAATTCCGGACGCTGTTTTTACTTCTCGTTCTTGTGGTTCGACGATAATATGTCCACCTAATGGCCGAAGGTTCATAAGGAAAAGTTAAAAATCTTACGGGACAATATTACGAAATTAGCACTCTCTTGGCAAGACTGCTAAGTGTGTATGTAAAAAAAGATTGATGATGTGATTGTGATTCTTTTGCGGGGTCGGGGTTGTGATGGGGGGGAATGTGAGGGTGACTCTTGGATTTGGTTGGGAGGACGGGACGAATGGCGGTGATCGCTCACGATATTTGGCGTTGACAATAGCTTTGCTGAGAGTGGGGGTATGTGTTTTAAAAACAGGGGCTCTGCTAATGCAACCGAGTTGCATGTAGGAACCGGGAATTGATTTCAACATTGATCACGCCCGTCGGTGACCCTCTCTACGACCGGCGTTTGTGTTTTGCGATGTTCACGATCGAATATTGCCGATTTTACGATCGTGCAACCTCACAGGTGCCATGTTTCTTTACCTCAATTTCGGTAGGAGCCCCTTGAAATCGCGATAGCCGATGGTCGCAACAATTCCCACGATAAAACCACAAGCCATCTCCATCTCTCAACTCCATCCAAAGAATCCCCTCCCCTCTAAAGAAAATCGCTATCGAATCCTGATATCACTCATCAACGGGTCCTGTCACCGCGGACCCCATTACGGTGCTCGACTCGCACGTGGGGCTTTGTAGGAAGCATCGTCTGTATGCTGTGCGAGCTGCGCTCCGTATGGGGGCCTCCCGCGGTGCCACCCGTTGATTCGCTCAATATTTATTGGTGCTCATGAGTCTTCCCCCATTCTCACCATCATTCCCAACACAAACGCAATGAGCGCAAGCCCCGCCCAGGAGGACCAAAGATAGTGATCAAAAAACGCAATCATCACCACAACATTTCCCATTCCCAGTGCGTACAACGCGTCCCGATGCGGAAAACGACGAATATTCGTCCATGCTGCGCTTGCAATCCAAAGGAGAAATGCACCAAGCCCCAACACGCCAGATTCCGCCAGAACCAACAACGGCGCATTATGAATCGGTTGATAGTCGAACGCATTCTTTCCTGGCTGGCTGTCGGCATAGGACAACACGTACGCTCCAATACCATGACCAAACACAGGATTCGTTGCCACCATGAACGGCACAAAATCTTCGTAGAGCGCAACGCGCTCAAGCAACGATCGCTCTTCGTTTACTCCCCCACCACGAATGCTCGACGCAAGATCGGTAAGATAAAATGATCCAATCAGCGATCCAGCAACTGCAGTCACGCCGAATACCAAAGCCGCCGACCGCGCAAGAGCAATATTGGAAATGGATTTCACCAAAAACACCCCCACGAGCCCCACAAGTACTCCAAGAAACGCGGATCGCGACCCCGTCATCACCAGCCCTCCAAGCAGAACCACCGTACCAACGCTCGTGACAATGAGATGTTTCTGCTGACCGAACGACCGTTTCACGCTTGCCATTGCACCCCACCACGCAAACAATCCAACGCCAAGGAATCCGCCAAACACGTTCGGATGTGGAAAACTGCCGTATGCCCGCAGTACGCGCTGTCCGTCCACCGTAAAAATTGCGTCACCCAATTGCGCGGCATCGCGAGCTGCCAAGCCCAACCACGAACACGCCGGCGACGACCCACCAAATACTTGTGCAGCTCCCAAAAGCATCGGCGCAATCAGCGAGGCGACAAAGGCGAATAGGAGATGTTTCACCGAAACACGATCATAAACAACAGCAACAAACAACAGATATGCCAGCGCAAGATGTACCGTCATCGTCAGCGAAAAGAGCGAACGATCCGCAAATGCCGTGCCGAGGGTTATCGCGATCAGCGCGATCGCTCCAAGACGAATTGGCAAATGATACCGCTGCGACACCATCCACGATTTTTTATCCAGAAGCCTGCCGCCGATGAGTGCAAGCAGCAAAAGCGCTTCCACGCCATACACGCTCATCACGCCAAACTCGGTATGTGCGCCAGCAATCGTTGCTTCGGCATACATCCATCGCGTTTGCCACGGCAAAAGAAACGCCACGATGGAAAGGAGGAATGTTGTCCAATTAGGAAACCATCGTTTCATAGGCGTTGAGAATTTCTTGACGACGATCGTTATGATGAAATTTTAACATGCTATCCGTTACCACAACTCTGGAGTCTTGATTCATCATCGATCGCAATACTGTGGGGAATCTGGAACGTTGGAATCGTTCCGCATATGGCTCGATCCAGGAAATATTCGGGATTCTCGATGGCGCGGCTACCACATACGATTGAGCCTTTTGTACCCGCTGCACTCGAGGAACGTTCGGCCGAATCCATGCGTTTGCTGCATGAAGTTTTGCGCATGTTTCGTCTCGGTCCAATACTGGAGAAAGCGTTGCAATCCAATACAACAAATACGGGTCCTCTGGCCCAATCTTTACCAACGAAAGATCGAGCCGATCCTCTGCGATAAAAAAGCTCAGACACAATGGATCCTTTTCACGCTCACCTGGGCGCGCACGCATGAGTGCGAGTACGCCCGTGAGGAGTAATCGTGTAGACCAGATTCTTCCCCGTTGTGTCACGATACACAGATCGATATCGCTTTCCGTATTCGTAAAGGAAAATGCTAAGGAATTACACACCGCAATCATCTTTATCCACGGAAAAATGCTTGCAAAGCGTACAAATCGCTCTGCGCGACGAGACTTCCGCAACGCATCAGTCACTCGATGAATACGCTCAGCACGCCAAGACCCAACATCGCCAACACCAAAAAATCCATGGTCTGACCGCACGCCTTTTTCCCGAAGCCAGACGGATGACTGAATCGTTTCATCGATGCCTACGATTGATGTCTCAGGGACATCGCACCATTTCCACAGCTCCATCGTCGTTAACGGATAACGAAAATATGCAAAATAGGCCAGCGCACGAAACAACGACTGCTCGAGCGCTGTTGGCATATTTACGTTGTTTTCTTGAACGCCCAGCTGGTACCTGTTCGCATCATGTGAAACACCCCAAACCCAATGAACACCACGTCGCGCAACCGAATGATGAGCGCAAAGGCCAATGCATCCATAGGCACGTTCAATGCACTAAACACTGCTGCGAATCCTCCTTCAAAAATACCCAATCCTCCAGGAACCGGAAGGAGCAATGCTAATCCCGGTAACGAGCTTGCTAAGAACGCTTGGGCAAAATTTACTGTTACGCCAAATCCCCACGCGATATACAGCGTCTCTACCACACGAAACGCCACCATCGTCATGGAAAGTACGGAAATGCCAAACACCACCCATCCGCCTCCAGCAAAAAAACCACGCATCAGTGCCTCCGTGTCCTCAAGCCAGCGCTCTGCGCCTCGGAGGCGTTTTACTTTGTCCAAATGTAATCGACGGAACAACGGCTTTGCCATTGGCTTTCCCCTGCCCAATGCTGTAAAAAACGCGATTAAGACACCAAATGCAATCGCAAGTCCAAAACCCATAACCTCCAGCGTTCCCGTGCCTCCCTGATGTTCCACCAGTGCAAAGATTACGCCAAGCGCAATAAACACCACGTACGAACACAGTTCAAATGCAATATCGAGCGTAGCTGATGCTACCGCACTTTTTGCAGGAACACCGTCGGCCATAAGGAGCGCAACACGCACCGGCTCTCCCCCCGCTTGATTCAACGGCGTGAGATACCCTACCGCGTATCCCGTCATGCGATGCCAATACATGCGCCACAACGAAAGTTTGTGTTTCTTTTCTGAGACTTGCCGATGCAGAATGATCATCCATCGAATGCTGTACAGCACAAAGTTCAGCATCGATATTGCTACAAAGCCAATAAAAGGCCACGCACCAAATTGTGTTACGTTTTGCAACACGTTTTCCCATCCTTCTTGGGCAAGCAATATGTACAGCAGCCCAGCGCCAAGCGCTCCACTCACTCCCACGCCAATCACTTTCGCAGACAATCGCAACGCCATAGTATGGCTATTGTACACGACTTGTTATGCCTTCTTTGGACTCAAGAACAGTGCGTACATTGCATAGGTAAATGCGGTACTCACAAAAATGTAGAGCGTTACCCCACCAACAAGCGTTGTTGCCCCAAGACCAAACATCATGATTGGCAACATGTACAACATCATCTTGTTCATGGTGGCCGTCATGTCCTCATCCATTGCTGCACCCGTTCCACGCGCCACAGCGGGTGGACGACGCGTGATCATTTGCTTTGCCTGGAAATACTGACAGACTGCGGAAAGCGCCGCCAAGAGAATCGACACTTTACTGAGATCAATTCCTAGGAACATTGGAGACATTGTCCCCGGATTCCGCACAAACTCGTACAAAATCTCTGGATTCACTGTATGGATTCCCGCTTCGAGTGCCTTATACAATGCAATGAATACAAACAGCTGAACGATGGTTGGCAAACACGACGCAAACGGATTCACGTTGTGCACCTTGTACACACCCATAAGTTCCTTTGCCATCGTTTCTTTGTCGTCCTTGAACTTTTCTTTGATTTCTGCAATTTTTGGCTGCAACTCTTGAAGCTCCTTCTGCGATTTCATGGACTTGTACGTGAGTGGAAGTACGAGCGTTTTCACAATAATCGTCATCACAATAATCGCAAGGCCCAGCCCACCCCATGGCGCAATCGTGTACACAAACACCAACAAGTTATAGAGCGGCTGATACAAAACGGAGAAGAAGAAGGTGGCCATATATATTATTCAGCCACAACCGGAGCCTCGCTCGAAGTTTGACTCGATTCCTCAAGCGCGACCGGAGCAACCACGCCGTCCGCCAAACGCTCTTGAATATTCACTTTCCATCCGGTGAGCTTCGCGGCAAGACGCACGTTCTGCCCACCACGACCAATCGCCAAAGAAAGTTGATCACTTGGCACAACAACGATTGCCGCATGCTCAGCTTCGTCCAAATTTACTTCAAGGACTTTTGCTGGAGAAAGCGAATGTGTGATCAATTCTCGTGGATTTTCACTCCACTGCACAATGTCGATCTTCTCACCGGAAAGTTCGCCAGTGATTGTTTGGATACGGCTTCCGCGCTGACCAATACACGCACCAATTGGATCGATACTTGCGTCTGTACTTGCAACAGCGATCTTTGTTCGAGCTCCGGCCTCACGAGCGATGGCCTTAATTACAACGGCTCCTTCGGCAACTTCCGGAATTTCTACCATGAATAACTTTCGCACCAACTCCTCGCTGGTTCGTGAAAGCAAAATTTGTGCACCGCGAGCACCAAGCGACACTTCGCGAACGTAAAATTTCAATCGATCTCCAGAACGATAACGCTCCGTTGGCATCGCGTCCTCCGGCTTAATGATTCCGGCAGTGCGACCAATGTCCACGAGAATAATACGGCCCTCGCGACGCTGCACGGTACCGACAATTACGTCTCCCTCAACACCCTTGAACTCGTTAAAAATGATTTCGCGTTCCGCCTCGCGAAGCTTTTGCGTAATAACTTGTTTTGCCGTCATTGCTGCCATGCGACCAAACTCCACCGCCTGCGGAAGCTCCGTACGCAGCACATCTCCAACCTTTGCGCCCATTTTCATGAGCTGCGCATCGGAAATCATGATGTCTGTTTTTGGATTGAACTTTGGACCAATGTCTTCTGCAACCACTTCTGTTGGCGGCATAAAATCTCCCAATGCGCGCATTGCCTCGCGACGCGCAAATTCCTCAGCCTCGATCTTTTTTACTTCCTCCATTTCTTCTGGCGTAATATCTGCAACCACCGTTTTCACGTCAAAAATACGAGCTAACCCTGTTTCTGTATCAAATGTTGCTTCAAGATTGTGATATTTATCGCCAAAATCCTTCCGATACGCCGCCGCAAGTGCAGATTCGATCGTCACAATAACACTCTCGTAACTCAATCCCTTCTCGTCACAAATCTGACGGATTGCTAACTCGATTGCTGATGCCATAATAGATTTTTATGAAGAACATGAATGTTCTTGTTTTTAAGATGAAAACCTGGCATTGCGGCCAGGTTTCAACATGAGAATAGGATATCACGACACACGCCTCTATGCAAGATTCGTCGCAATCTTTAATTGAACAATATCGCGCTGGCATTCATCGATTTGAGGGAGGATTTCTTCGTTAATCACGTCGAGGAGATCGTCCCGAAGTGTATGAATTTCCTGACGAAGCTCTTCA
This sequence comes from Candidatus Uhrbacteria bacterium, assembly GCA_943350635.1. Taxonomy (GTDB): domain Bacteria; phylum Patescibacteriota; class Patescibacteriia; order UBA9934; family UBA9934; genus CAIKHN01. Next base: position 11,097 of record CALRAI010000002.1, on the reverse strand, counting down.
ACGACAGCTTTTGCCGACGCCTTCACTACAGAGTGCGTCTCGTCACGAATCTCGCGCTTCAGAACGTGATTATTCGCTTCGATGCATTCTTGAATATCCTTCCGCCACTCTTTTTTGAGTTCCTTTCGGAGAACGATATTATTTTCTTGTAACAATTCACCAAACATTGCACGAAGTGCCTTCATGTCATTTGCATTCAACATACACAACAAAGTTACGAATAAAATCGTGGGGACTTTTTTGTGGGGATTTATGTATCCTATCAGAAATACTTCACGCCGTCCGCCGACTTCTCCACATGATTATCCCACACCAATAATATGCGTAACTCGGGGTGGAGATTGGTCGTATTCGATCGCGATGACGTCGATGCGCCATTCAACCCCTGGAAAATCGTCCATGAACATGGTGCCGACAATGCTGATTTTGCGGAGTTTGGATTTGGTAACGGATTCTTCGGGGTAGCCGAATTCGTGATCGTGGCGCGCTTTGACTTCGACCATCACAAACTCTTTCTCGTCCTTTGCGATGATATCAATCTCACCGAATTTGTTTCGGTATTGTGTTTTGATAATTTCAAATCCCTTTGATTTCAAAAACGCAGCGGCATCGTGCTCAGCTGCGTTTCCAAAGATTCTTCGAGAATCGACCATAGTCATTATCGCGCGCGTTTTGGGAGATATTTATTCACCTCCGCACGCGACTGTTCACGATGCTGCAGGCTTGGTACTTCCTTTTTGATATAACGCACAATCGAAATTGCACCAACAATGAATCCAATACTCCAGATCAAGAACCAGAATCGAGAACCGAAGAATTGAATTTCCTCGAAGGTGAAGAAAAACCACACAAGTCCGAGCACTCCCATTAGCGAACACAAGCTGGCAGCGCGTTTCATCACGATGGCTTTGTATTTATCGTATTTTCCGTTGCGAACCATCATACGAAGAATCGATCCCACAATCAGCACAAGTGCGAAAAGTGCAAAGAATGCCGCTTCAAATTGCGCTGCCATCCGAATTGGCGTGAGGTCGAACCAGAATTGTATGTCCCAAAGTGGTGAGAGAAAATTCATATGCAAAGGATGGTACTCGAAAGCCTAATGCGCGTAAATCCTCCCCCAATGGTGTCGACTGGGCTGAAACTCCCCACATTGCCGACATCCACCTTCCCCAAAGGCTCGATCAATCGCCTGTGGAGCAACACGAAACGTGGCTAAGGGCGCAACTGCGTGACGAGAATTTGGCTCCCAATCCACCACAATAATCTGTCCGTCGTGTGCGAGAAGTCGGCGAGCTTCTGCAACAATAGAAGCAAGCCGTTGCAACGTCCACAAGGTATTGACGATGAAAATTCTATCGAGCGATCCTGCCGGAATACCATCGATTCCTCCAAAGCGTTCAATGTCTCCGCGTAATGGATATAAGTTCGTAAGCGAATGCAGCGATCGATGTCCATGCAACGTAGAAAGAACTTCCGGGTGAATATCAATAGCAAACACCGTTCCGTCCTCCTGAAGCAATCGCGCCGCTGGCAACACCAAATGGCCAGTGCGCCCAGCACCAAAATCTGCCACCCGCATTCCCGGACGAAGGTTTGCAGCATCAAGGATTGCTCGGGCGTTGAGAAGCGCGCTTCCGGCCATAATTATGCGAAAAGTGAACGAATAAAACTCCCGATCAAAATATCGAACAAATTCAGCGTCACAATAAACCCAAGAATAATAATCGCCGTCCCTAACAATTTGTAAAAAAAGTTCGTCGTTCCCAAATGTTGCTCGGCCCACGCCACTGGCCCAAGCATGTCTTCAAACCATCGCGTTTTCCACACCATCATCCATCCACACGCCGTAATAAACAGCCCCAAAAGAATTCGTTGCAACATACACAGGTATTTTATCACAAACGAAAAAGAAGCCGGTAAGGCTTCATTTTCGATGGTGGACCGTATCGGGATCGAACCGATGACCTTCTGACTGCCAGCCAGACGCTCTACCAGCTGAGCTAACGGCCCGAGAGAAAACTGGCTACGTTTGCGCATTGCGTTGTCGCTTGCTCCGGTCCTCATTCAACGTACCGAGAAGTACGTCTCACTTCGGTCCTCGCCGCTCCTAGCACTACACAGACGTAGCCAGCTTTCCAATAGTGTCATTACGACACAGTGCGCTCGATGTATGAAAACAGTTTTATTTGCGGCGAATTTGGACGCACGTCGAGCAAATCTTTTGAGACGTACTTCTTGGTACGTTGAAGAAGTTTGCGATGACGTAAGTTCAAAGTCGACCAAATAAACATGTTTTCCAGTGGTGGACGCCGGGGGATTCGAACCCTCGACCCTCTCGGTGTAAACGAGATGCTCTAACCAGCTGAGCTAGGCGTCCAAAATATTACCTGAAGAGTGTAGCACTCCCCAAAGAGTTTGCCAATATGTTTTCAATCTTTTGGTAGACACATTCATCATGATATATTCTACGTATGAGCAAAAAGACGATTTCAACGCGATGGACAAAGAAACTTGCTTACGCGGTTGGACTTATTGTTTCTGATGGGAATCTCTCGCCCGATGGTCGCCATATTACCTTCACATCGAAGGATTTTGATCTTATTGAACAATTTCTTGCCGCACTCAATATTCAGGATCATCACATTGGTAAAAAATCTCGTGGTCACGAGCTTGAAAAGAAATATTTTGTTGTCCAAATTGGCGATGTCCGATTTTACCGTTTTCTGTTAACTATCGGTCTTATGCCGAATAAATCGAAAATCTTAAAAGATATTCGCATTCCAAAGCGTCTTTTTCCTCATTTTGTTCGGGGAGAATTTGATGGAGATGGAACGAGCTACTCATATTACGATCCTCGTTGGAAATCAAGTTTTATGGTGTACACAGCTATTGTATCCGCAAGTCCAATATTTCTTACTTGGCTACAAAATACCATTACAAAAAACTATGGAATTTCTGGAAAAATAAATGTTTCACAAAAAATACAACAACTCGTGTTTGCCAAAAAAGCCTCAAAACAGCTTTTCAACATGATATATAAAAATGCCGAGAATCTGTACCTAAAACGAAAATACTTGAAATTATCAGAAGCGTTGGCTATACTTCCCACGGTTCAAGGAAAGAATGCGCGAGTGGAGAAATTGGTAAACTCGCATGCTTGAGGGGCATGTGCCGAAAGGCTTGGAGGTTCGAGTCCTCTCTCGCGCACCATGATGAAGAAGTCCGAAAGGGCTTCTTTTTCGTTTCCCTATTCTTTGATACCCTTTCAATACTATGGCGAATATGAAATTGGCACTTGTAGGGAAGGTATTGGGAATTTTAGCAGCAATCGCGATTGTACTTGGTGGAATGGTCTGGTATGGCTATGTACAAGATCATGCGAACGATCCACAAAAGCTTGTCGTTGCAGTGGATGATCAGGATTGGTTTGAAGGCGGCAAAGATGCCGCGGTAACTCTTGTGGAGTATAGCGACTTTCAATGCCCAGCCTGTGCAGCGTATTTTCCGCTTCTCCAAAAGCTTCATGAAACGTATGGCGACACGCTCAACATCGTGTATCGCAACTATCCGCTTGTGACTATCCACCCCAACGCACAACTTGCCGCTCAAGCCGCAGAAGCCGCTGGGATGCAAGGGAAATTCTTTCTCATGCACGACCTCCTGTTCGGTAATCAAAAAACATGGAGTGCCGAAGCTGACCCAACAGCACTATTCGTGAGCTATGCTACAACGCTGGGGCTTGATGTTGAAAAATTCACCGCCGATCTTACGAGCGATACGGTGAAAAATTCTATCAAGGACGACGTGGAAAGTGGCAACGCATCCAGCGTGAGATCAACACCAACCTTCTTCTTGAATGGCCTACAAATTGTGAACAATCCACAAGGTATCGACGCCTTTAAGGTGCTTATCGATGCTGCACTGAATCCCGCACCAGCGAACGACAGTACGTCGTCAAATACCGATGCCGAGGTAACGCCATAATCTATGACCGCTTCCCGCTGGTATCCTTTTACGATTCTTGGCGTGAGTATTCTTGGATTCTTCGATGCTGCGTATTTAACCATTCAGCACTACACGCAATTCACCCTTCCCTGCACCATTACTCACGGTTGCGATCTCGTCACAAAAAGTGAATACTCATCAATCGCCGGCGTACCGGTTGCGCTCCTTGGCGCACTCTTTTACTTGGCAATGTTCTTCGCAACGTACATCATTATCGAAACCAAGCGTCACGATCTCTTACGTTTCGTCGCACTTGGCAGCATTGCAGGATTCCTCTCGTCTTGCTGGTTTGTGTACCTCCAATTCTTCGTTATTCACGCTATCTGCCAATACTGTATGCTCTCCGCCCTCACATCGACGACGCTTTTCGTGGCTTCGATTGTGTATTTTTCAAAGGAGTATCTTCGGCGCGCTAAAACTTCCTCGACTTCCCCGTCACAAGTCTCAACGCACGAGGAATAACGCGGAAGGAGAAGTCTTTTCCTTGGAGCTGATCACCGTCCACCGTGGCAGTGATGTGTTTTTCGCAAGCAACGAACATTTCTTCAAAGGGAATCACGCCAACGTCGGGTTTTCCGCCAAACAGCTTGAACTTTGGCAGTCGAATAATCATCGATAATCTTCCGTCGATCGGACTAATCATTCCCGCATCATCTGGAGCGGCGAAATTTCGTACCTCGATTGACGCTTTTCTGAGCGGAGTAACAACGTATTGTTTTCCGTGATGGATGGAGAAGTCGGTGCCCTCAATGCGTACCGATTGCACAAATCGCTTTCCATTCACTTCGCCAACGTCGAGTTCTTCCACAATACGCGCGCTCAACACATCGCACGCGGCAACGCCACTTGGCATACCTAAAAGCGTCGCCATTCCGCCTTGTGGACCGACCGGAAGCAACGCGACGACGGTTTTCCTATCCTGTACCGCATCAATAACACGACGAAGCGTGGTGTCGTTCCCCACCGCAACCACCGTGGTTACTCCCCCGCGAATTTCGTCACGAATAAGATCGATCGGCTCACGAAACAAAGCCAAGCGTGCAATTTTGCCCGCAATACCCAGATCCGTTAAGCGCGTCTCGATTTGTGCAAGTTCTCGCTCAAATCGTCGGTCTTGAAGCGCCTCGTCGTACACGTAGCAATACACACTTACTCGGCATCAACGGCTTCTGCGCGCTTCTTTCCTTTTGGCGCTTCTGCTCCCATGCTCACATTTCCATTCACCTGAGCGCCAGGACCAATCGCAAGCACTTCGGTAACAACATCACCCGTAAGTTTAGACGATGGGAAGAGTTCCAGTTTTCCATGCACTAAAATATTTCCACGAATTTCTCCGCTAACAACGGCATTGCTCGCTTCGATATTTGCTTCAACCAATGCTTGATCCCCAATACGAAGATCGCCTTTTGTTTTGACGGTACCGTGCACTTCCCCTTCAATGACGATATCCCCTTCTGCAACTAAATCCCCCTCCAAACGAACACCGTGCGCGATGATTGTCTCTGGTCCGGTTCCTTTTGCCATACAAGAAAAGTTACAAATTCTTAAGTCTTGATTACCACGTTTACATCGTTTTCACAACGGGAATGTTCAAAATTTCCATCGCGTTTGCAAGCACCGAGCCAACCACATCCGCGAATCCAAGCCGCGCAGCAGTGAGCGACGGCTGTTCCTCGTCGATAATATGCACCTCTGCATAATATCGCGAAAACATTTGGGCAAGCTCGAATGCGTACTGACAGATTAACGATGGTCGCATGTCCGCACCGGCTTCTTGAAGCACGTCGGGATATTCTGCAATCTTTCTGAGCATCTGTATTTCCTGCGGATCTGTAAGCGCCGATGCCAACGCGAACGACGAGAGTTTTGTTTTCTCGTGTAGGCTGTTAATGCGCGCGATGGTGTAAAGAATGTATGGTCCTGTAAATCCATCGGTCGCCATTGCTTCCTCCATGTCGAACACCATTAAGCGTTCAGGATCGTGACGAAGCATTACAAATTTTACTGCAGCCATCACCAACGCCGTTGCGTTTGCCGCAATGAGCTTTGGTTTCCATTCAGGATGGCGAAGCGTGGTGGTATCCACAAGCCGACCATACATTGCATCACGCAAATCAGACCACCGAACAATATTTCCCTTACGAGAACTCATTGCCCCGTCCGGCAACGTAACAAACTCGTATCCCACATGAAGAATCTCACGCGGAAATTCCATCTTCTTTAGCGTTGCTGCAAGCTGTTTCATGGCCAATGCCTGACGAACATCAATCACATACAGCGACCGATCTGCGTGGAAATCGGCCTCTTTATGAAACGCCAATGCGAGATCTTTCGCGTTATACAACAATGTTCCGTCCGTCTTGCGCAAAAGATTCACGCCAAGTTTTTCTGCCTCAAGATCCACGATCACTGCACCTTGGCTCATCTTTGCTATACCTTCCGTTAATAACTTCTTCACGATCTCGTGCGTTTCGTCGATAAGATCGTGTTCAAGATAGATGTGATCGAGCGTCAGACCGAACTCATCGAATACCGCCTTCAACCCGTCCATGGACCATTTATGCGTTTTTTTCCACAATGCAAACCATTCGCCTTCGCCAGATTCCAAATCGTGCTGAATTACCGAAACCTCCGCCTTTGCATCGTCGCTCCCTTCCATGGCTGCCGTTGCTTCCGTATAAATACTTCCCATGAAATTCAACCGGTCCGCAGCGTCGGGCTCCTCACCGTCGTGAAACTTTTTTATGCCCCACAAACATTTTGCAACGTTGCTTCCCAAATCGTTGATATAGGAGACGGGAGTAACCGCATATCCGTTTGCTGAAAGAATATTCGCAACAGCGGCGCCGATAGAAAAGTTTCGTAAATGACCAACGTGCACTTCTTTATGCGTGTTGAGGTTTGCGTATTCAATAAGTACTTTTTTTCCAGCACCTGTTTTTCCGCGTCCGTACTTCTTCTTTGTCTTTGCAACATCGGAAAGTACTGCAGCGCTAAATGCCTCATTATCGAACGTAAAGTTCACGTACGGCCCAGCCGATGTAATTTTCTTAATCATCGACGACGGACCGATCTTCGCAGCAAGTTCCGTGGCGATCTCCGCAGGATTCCGACCCATCCCCTTCGCCAACGCAAAACATGGAAATGATAAATCGCCGAATCCTGGCTTTGGCGGAGCAACAATCATTTCTGCCGTGAGCGAGAATGTTTTTCCGAGCGCTTTTTTGAGCGCGGTAAACGCCTCCTTCTTTGCAATACTTCGTGCGGTCATAATTATGGAAGAAGTTTCACAAAGAATCGCTTCCCTTTTTGGACGACGGCTTCGTCGGTACGAGGCGATACGAACAGCATCGGATCAGTCACAACATCGGTTCCAATCTTTACACCGCCCTGCTCGATGAGGCGTTTTGCTTCGCCTTTGCTTGGCGCAAATCCTGCCTCCACCAATACATCCACGATCGTGAGTGATCGACCGCTCAGCAATAGTTCTGGAATAACGTCTGGCATTTCTTTCTTGCTGAATACTTGCGCGAAATGCTGCTTTGCTGCTTTTGCTGCTTTTGCGCTGTGATACAGCGTTACCACTGTTTCTGCGAGGCGGATCTTTGCATCACGAGGATTCATGCCACCGGCAATGGCGGATTCAATCGCAGCGATATCGTCATCAGCAAGATCGGTTACCAACCGGAAGTACGGCAAAATCATGCCGTCGTCCATGGACATAAGTTTTCCAAACATATCTTCTGGCGTATCACTGAGCGCAATAATTCCTCCTTCACTCTTACTCATCTTTTTCCCATCGCTGTTTGTAAGCAACGAGATTGCAAGAACAAACTTTTCTTTTTGTTTCATTTCTCGCATCAACGTTCTGCCAGCCAACATGTTGAATGTTTGATCGTTGCCGCCGACCTCAAGATCTACATCCATCGCCACAGAATCGTATCCTTGCATGAGAGGATACATAAATTCGTGAAGATAGATCGGCTTCTGTTCTTCCGATCGCTTCTGGAACATGTCGCGTTCCATCATTTGCTGCATGGTGAAATGACTCGCAAGCTCGACGACATTTTCAAAATTCATCTTTGCCAACCATTTGTCGTTGAACATGAGTTTCGCGGCGTTCAATCCGGAGAATTTCAAAATCTTCGACGCCTGTTTTTTATACGTGGCAGCATTTGCGAGTACTTCGGCCTTTGTGAGCTGCTTTCGTGCAGCGAGCTTGTCTGTTGGATCGCCGATCATTGCCGTGAATGATCCGATGAGCATGATGACTTCATGACCAAGCTCCTGAAATTCCCGAAGCTTTTGCAATTGCATAGCGTGACCAATGTGCAAATATGGCGACGTTGGATCGAATCCGCAATACAAACGAATGCGTTTTCCGCTTATTAAAAGCTCGCGCAATTTTTCTGCCGTTGGGTACACCATTGCCACACCACGTGTGAGCAAACGATCAATTTTTTGTTGGTCAATATCCATATATCAGCATTATGACACAAGCGCGGCCTGCTCTTTTTGCAGTGCAGCGAGTGTTCCCTGAAGATCAGCGAGTTTCTGGCGTTCACCGGTAATCACCTTTTCTGGAGCGCGCTTTACAAAGTCTTCGTTAGACAACTTTGCTTCTTGCGCTGCAATGAATTTCGTTGCGTCGGCAATTTCGCGTTCGATTCGCTGTTTTTCCTGCGCTGCATCGACTGCGGGAAGCTTGATAAAGATTTGTGCGGATCCGACGACGATTGGCGTGATTCCTTCTGGTCGGAGTTCTGATGTTGTGATTGATGACACTTTGGTGAGGCCACCAATAATCGACTCCATTCCACTCACCGATCCTGCGCCAACCATAATGATCGATTCAACAGCCTTTGGAAGAACGTTGTGTTCTGAAAGGTAGTTGCGGATTGCGATTACCGTCTCTTTCATCGCCGCAAATGCCGCGTGATCGCTCTCCCACAATTTGTGATCGACCGCTGGCCACTTTGCGACCACGATCATTCCCGCGTTGAAATTCTTATAAATTTCCTCCGTCACAAACGGCGCAAACGGGTGCCAAAGGATCAGCAAACGCTCAAGAATGTAGAGCAGAACGTCGTCCTTCTCCTTCTCGATCTTTGCAATTTCCAAATACCAGTCCGCAAAGTCGTTCCACGTGAAGTCGCGCAATACCTCGATGGCGAGCGAGAAATCGTAACGGTCAATGAGCGCACCGACTTTCTTTGCCGTCTCGCTGAATCGCGCAAGAATCCATCGGTCTGACAAGGTTTTTGGCGTTACCGATGTGATTTGGCGTGCACCGTCTGCATTCGTAAAAATGAATCGCGAAATATTCCACAGCTTGTTCACTAAATTGCGCGAGGCTTCTACCTTCTCTGTATAGAATCGCGAATCGTTTCCTGGCGTGTTGCCGGAAAGCACGGAAATGCGCAATGCATCGCAACCGTATTCGTTAATGACTTCAATAGGATCGATGTTGTTTCCCGAAGATTTCGAAAACTTCTTTCCGTCCTTGTCTCGAAGCAAGCCATGCATGTACGCATCCTTGAATGGAACTTGATTCAATGCGTAGGAACTCATCAAAATCATGCGCATGAGCCAGAGATAGAGAATCTCGTAGCCCATCTGAATCCAATGCGTTGGATGAAACGATGCAAGATCTGTCGTGTTTTCTGGCCAGCCGAGTGTTGAGAACGTCCAAGAACCACTCGAGAACCATGTGTCGAGCGTATCCTCGTCCTGAATCCAGCCTTCTCCTTCTGGCGCTGATGTTCCAACGAAGATTTCTTCACCTCGATACCATGCTGGAATGCGATGGCCCCACCAGATTTGCCGAGAGAGACACCAGTCACGAAGGTTATCCACGCGGTCGAGGTAGAGTTTTGTAAATCGATCTGGCGTGATCGAAACTTTTTGGCTCACGTCATTATTTAAGCCCGTCGTCACTGCTTCGCGCATCAAGTCCTTGAGCGTCTTTCCGCGGCCGGGAATTTCCTTATTCACGTTCAACCACCATTGCGTCATCGGAATAGATTCGATGACGTCGCCATAACGATCAGATGTACCGACGTTCTGCACAATATCTTTTGATTCTTGGAGAAGTTCGTGTTCAGAAAGCCACGCAACCACCATTGCGCGAGCTTCTTCCACGGTTTGGCCAACAACCAACGACCCAGCTTCTGCGGTCATTTTCCCATCAATTCCAATGACCTGGATAATTTCTATTGGATCTTGTTTCGCTTTTTGCACTTCGTACATTCCGAAGTCGATCGGACTGTGCGCTGGAGTGACACCAAGGGCACCTGTTCCGAAAGCAGGATCGACCGCCTCACTCGCAATAACCTTGATCGACAGCTTCGATCCCGCGAAATCAATATCGAATGTTTTACCGATGAACTGTGCGTATCGATCGTCCGTTGGATGCACGGCAACCGCAGTGTCCCCCACTTTTGTTTCTGGACGCGTTGTGGAGATTGCGATTGGAAAATCCTTACTGTATTTGAACGTGTAAAGAACCGATGAACGCTCGATGGTCTCAATCTCGTCATCCGAGCTCGTCGATTGCCCTTTTACCGACCAATTCACCACGCGGAATCCACGATAAATCAAACCGTCGTTGTACATTCGCGTGAAGAGTTCGTTCACGGCGACGTTGCGCTTGTCGTCGAAGGTGTACGCTAAGCGAGACCAATCGGCGCTGGTGCCCATTTTCTTTACCTGATTCAAGATTGTTGCTTTTGATTGTTCGGCGAAATCGCGAATTTTCGCTACGAGAGCCTCGCGCCCTAGTTCCTGACGAGGATTCTTGATTCCGTCGGCCATGAGCATCTTTTCCACCTTGGCTTGCGTGGGCAGTGCGGCGTGATCCGTACCCGGAATAAGGAGCACTTTCTTGCCCAAAAGACGCTGATATCGCGCCATGGCATCCATGAGCGAGTTTTCGAGTGCATGACCTAAATGCAGCACACCCGTAACATTCGGTGGCGGCATGACGATAGTGAACGCCTCGGATCGAAACTCCGCATCTGGCAGTAAATCTGGGTTAAAAATGCCTGACGTTAGCCACATTTCGTAAATTCCGTCCTCTACCAGCTTTGC
>CALRAI010000001.1 GCA_943350635.1 Candidatus Uhrbacteria bacterium | reverse complement strand
ATTCCCCAATGTTGCATGGGCTTCTGACAACTCGGACAACGTTTTCTGGCTCCACTTAAGGTCATATGACCTTAAGTTTTCCAGAATATCGCTAAGATTAGAAGAAATACGGTCGTTCTACCAACTCGAAACTTTAATTACCTCTTTTTCCGTGATAGAATAGAAATATATGAACAAATCCCTTCTTTTCCTTCTTGGAGCCCTTTTCACCGTGGGTGCAGGCTGCAGCACCACTGTTCCTCCAGCAGCATCGTCGTCAACATCAAGAGCACCATCGTCAGTCGCCGCAACTGTATCTATCGAGGATTTTTCAGTTAATGATTTTTCTTTGCCCACGAGTGCGGCAACAAATCCCCCACGGGGAAGCGCCGGGGAACGTCAGCTCTTTACCGCAACGTCAACAGACGGCATCCATTTCACCGCAACTGGTACACGCCTCACGCATCAAGGCAACGTTCCTGATGCCATCGTAACCAGCGATGGAACCGTATTCCTGTATTACATCGGGCAAGGAATAGAAACCGGAAAAGAAACCACCGCGGTGGCCGTGTCTCAGGACAATGGTGCCACATGGACCTATCAATTCCTTACCTACAAAAACTGGCCATCTACTCGTCCTCCAAGCGATCCGGATGTAGTGATCCGCGACGACGGAACGATTCGAATGTATTTTACCGATAACGTTCCTCAGAAGTCTCAGACTCTTGGCATTTCATATGCAGACAGCACCGATGGAATCACATTCACCTACAAGGGTCATGCGCTCGCCAGCGCAATCAGCGTCATCGACTCTACAACCATGCTTGTTGATGGCGTCTGGCACATGATCGTGATTAATGCTGATCCAAGTAAACCTTCCCAATACCATGCCACGTCGCTTGATGGGGCAACATTTACCCTTTCCGCATCAACACCAATATCACTCAATCGCTCAGGCTATTTCCTCTCCAATCCACTCATCGAAAATTCCATTTGGCGTATGTTCGGCTTTTCCCTCATGAGCGAAAAGAATATTCGGTCTTTCACGAGCGTTGATGGATCAACGTGGACCGCATCGGACGTTGCGCTCGATGCATCGCCGACTGCAACAGACGGAAGCGGATATCTTCAAGACTCTACCGTAGCAAAACTCGCAGACGGAACATATCTTATGGTCTATGTTTCTGGCTATGCGAAATAATCGCGTATGACGACATTCACTCGCTCGCCACGGGAATATTGGAGCCATCGGCTTCTGCCGGCAATTTTTCTCATTCCCGCTGGAATCGGAGGTATCGTTCTCACTATTACCTCAGTTACCAACGAGCTCGGCTCCATCATCGTTATGCTCTGTTTGACTGTTCTCGGTCTCGTGTTCATTGGCTTTGGCGTATTGGGACTTACGATTCCCATTGTCACACGCATCACCATTACCACCGAAAAGATCGGCATTGCGTCCAACCACGGAACACCAGTGTTCATAACTCGCAATGGCAATGAACGCGCCAGAATCGTGGTTGGGCACCGAACCAGTAACTGCATCATCGATTATCACATTGGGAAGAGCCCGCAAGGTATGGGCGTTGGCTTTGGATATCGCGGCGACAATGGAAAAGTGCTTTATGGACAACCATTCGCTGATGCGCTGAACAATGCGCTCGCATCATCCTAGGCGATTTTTCCCGGAGAATGACCTATGAAGACGTTCAGGCATGTCGTCACCGCTCTCGTCAGGTCCTATGTGTATGGAATATTCTATTCCCTTCCGGTTTTTATCGGCATACTTTTGCTGTATGAAGGCGTTCGGGCATTCGCGGAGGGAACGAGTATTCCTGTCAGTTTGGATATTCGCTATTGCGTGTGGATCGGGTATGCGGTGGTGTTCATTGTGCAAACGGTGCGCACAATAAAAAAATTACAACATCATACAACGTCGCTGTGAAAAATACCCGTATTCTGAGCACGCGAATTATCGTCCCCGTCTTCATGCCGTTCTTGGCTATTGGACTCATGGCGCTCGGTCTTCCTGTTATTTTTCTTCTCGCGCAAGAACGATTCGTGCTACTACCTACCCTATGGTGTGCAGTTATCGCCGCCCTCTCATTTGGTATTGCCTACCGCCCACGTGTTATTCGCCTTGATCAAACTACTGGAGATATTTCTATTTCTTGGGGCGTACGTTTTCCATGGATATATCAGCGATTCCCAATCAGTACCTGGATTGGTTTCCGTGTCACTAAGGAATTTCCCGTTGTGGTTATGGGAAATGGCGCTGGCTATGCGCGCGCTTCCCAGCTTCCACCACATTGGCATTTGCACGGCATGACCAAAAAAGGGAAAAGCATTTCGTTCGGTGTTGCGCCGTCGGAAAAAGATGCCACTGCCACCCGCGCATTCTTACAAGAAAAGGCAAAGCTTCACGAACCATTTCTTCCTATCACCGTTCGGCTTTCATACGGAGTTGGTCGTACAACCTCCGCCGATGCTGGCTGGAAAGACGAACCGTATTTCAAAAAACATTCCAACGAAGGTCGGCTCTACGAGCAGCTCTGCGCATCCGCAAAGTGGCGTTGCCTGACTGCTGGGAATATTTATGACGCCGATGTTCCGGAAGAGCTTGGCTGTCATGATTTTGATGTTCCCCTTCTTGCTTCCAATGCTGATTTGCGCAAACCATGGAAGCGTATGCGCGCGCTTGAGGACGAGGGCTGGGTTTCCTCCGGACCACATGGAACACACACTCCAATCCGTGAACTCGAAGTATTGGAATCTCGCTACGGCTGGGCAGTGCCGTCCATGCGCGTTTTGTCCTAAGTGATTTTTTTTGCCACGTAACACACCGGCTTCCCAACGTGTTGATGCTCAGGAAGTTTTGGAAAAATAATCACACCGTCGCTCTCCGCATACACCGGATCGTTTCCGTGATATCCCACAACTTCAGTTGCACTAATTTTTTCAAATGACCGCAACCCACGACCTTCAGCGAACACAAATGGAAGATCGTTACGCAGAACTGCTGCAGTAATTTCGTAGATCACTGAGTCTATTGTTGGAGCAGCGTCTTCAGCAGGAGCAAAGATTCCAATCGAAGTGCAATACCGAACCACAGAATCGTATACCGCTGGAATCATTGTTTCGTCTCCCACCCAACCCGTTTCAAAACACAAGCCAATCTTTCCAAGACTGTCGGCGTACTCGTCAATTGTTACCGGCACTCCCCCGCCAAAAATATAGTGCGGGTCCGTGAGCACGCATTGCGGATGGAACCATCGAAATACGTTGCGATGTGCTTCGTCGTTCTTTGATGCCACGAATGGAACAGATGGTTTGTTCGTTGCATGAATATCAATAACAATATCGGAAGTTCGAATGTGGCTTGCGAGAATTCCTGCGCGACGAAATTCTTCGCTTCCGTCGTCCGCAGCGAGCATCGTTGCAGAAAAATATCGATTCAAATCACGTCCATCAATTGCGCGAACATTTTTTTCAATCGCAAGCGGATTTCCAAGAATAAGCGTAAGTGTTCCACCAGCAACGACCCGTTTGCCAGAAGAAATTTCATCCTGAAGCTTGCGCACAACCTCAATTCCCGTTCGTTCATTCCCATGCGTGCCACCAATAATCGTCACCGATGGCGCCGGGAGCACTCCATGAATTTTGAGAATACGTTCCTCGTTCGAGATCATATATGAACAACCATAACGCACAGAAACACTTGACACAAGAATTCTTGATATGGTTTATTTGATGCGTATGAACAATAGCGTAATACGTTTCGACGGAAAGAAGTGCAAGGGAATTTCCCTTAGCGCTTAACGTTGCGTATTGCAGCAGAGCGACTACGGGAAACCTTGGTCGCTTTTTTGTTTGTGCAAAGATTCATAACCCCCATTTCTCCTTACGAGGCACAATGAACAGCATTCACATTCGCGAACTTCTCTCTGTGGTTGCTGCAGCCACATCGTCGTCACACATCGTCGTGAACGGAACGACGATGCAGCCGCTTCTCCCCAAAACCGTGGACGAGCTCTTCAGCTTCTGGGAACAGGGACTCTCTGCCATCGCGCTTCGTGGCGATGAGATCGTCGGTCACGGCGCAATCGAGCCACTCACTGCCGACAACTGGTACGAGTTCGGAGCGGTATGGGTGCACCCCAGCGTTCGAGGATCGGCCCAGGCGGGAAACGGAAGCCATCCTCATGTGGGACTCCGTCTGTACCGCGCGATTCTCGGGCACCACCGCGAAAAGAATATTCTCGCCACCACCATCAACGGCGCAGCAATGACTGTGGGCTGGCGAGCGAACATGAAACCCGTTCGGTACAACCAGCTCCCCCAACACGTGTGGGAGGCAACGTGTTGCTGCCCCATACAGAAAACGGGGGTACCTCGCGAGCGCAACGTGGGTGGTTGCAGAATGCAGGGAGAAATGTGCTTTGTACGGGTTACCGCAGAAACGCATGAACGTATGGGAAGCCCGCCTTTGGCAGAGCTGCCGGTTGGGAAACCAACGCTTGGCGCCGTCATTCCGGACGACACCATCGTAATCCTCCTTGCGAACTAGCCATACGGGCTACACGACGGCTGCGCCAAAAGCGCAGCCGATTCGGTTTTTATGCTACACTTTTGCTATGAAATCCCCCCAACGTATTCTCCTCAAACTTTCCGGTGAGCAGTTCGCGGGCGCACAAAAATTTGGCATAGATACGGATTTTCTTCTTGGACTTGCCGAGGAGCTTCACACCGTGGTCAAAACCACTGGCGCACAGATTGTGATCGTTGTTGGTGGAGGAAACTTTCTTCGTGGTGCAACGCTGTCGAAAAATGAAGTGATGATTGAACGTGCAACTGCAGATTACATGGGAATGCTCGCCACAGTCATGAATGGTATGGCGCTCGTGGACATTCTTGAGCATTTTGGCCAACCGGCGCGTCTGCAGACACGAATCAAGATTGATGTGGTTGCCGAACCGTTTATCCGTCGTCGTGCAATTCGTCATTTGGAGAAAGGTCGCATTGTTATTGTTGGTGGTGGCACAGGGAATCCATACGTAACAACCGACACTGCTGCAGTATCGACGGCGCTGGAGCTGGGATGCGGCATCGTGTTAAAAGCCACGAAAGTCGATGGCGTGTATTCCAAAGATCCCAACAAACATACCGATGCTGTAAAGCTCGAATCCATCTCGCATCTCGACGCCATTCGCGACGAAAATATTTGCGTTATGGACAACGCCGCCGTTTCCCTTGCAATGGATAACGGATTGCCGATTCGCGTGTTCGACTTGCTCACCAAGGGAAATATTCAACGGATTGTGAATGGAGAAAGTGTTGGAACGTTAGTGAGTAAAACACTGTAAGGAGAATTTTGGCCAATATGAAGCTTCGCAACACTATAATGGGCGCCGCCGTTGGCTTAGGAATCAATGTTGGCATAGCGTCGCACCCCGCTGAAGCAAGCACGTTTCCCACGGCATTGTATTTTCAGGAGGCACAGAAGCACGACGCATACGCCACGCAACAGCTTCTTGAACATATACCGGAATGGGCAATGGATCCCGAAGCAGAAAAGATTGCACAGTTTCTTGCGAAAAAATTTCCCCACGATTTCATTCATCACACGTCCGATTTCTTGCGTGCCGATATTTTTTGGGGGCAACCCGCGCTCTCCAGCGCGATACAGTCCATGGATCCCAATTCTACGTCTCGCGATATTTTTGTTGACCTCGACGTTACTGATCCGTATGTTTTTTCCGCAATCGAAGCATCGATGGATACGATGCATCACAATGTATTTGAACACTATTGGTATCAAGGTGCGCTCATGCCTGAAACGGAAACACTGCTTCG
Organism: Candidatus Uhrbacteria bacterium; assembly: GCA_943350635.1. GTDB lineage: Bacteria > Patescibacteriota > Patescibacteriia > UBA9934 > UBA9934 > CAIKHN01. Next base: position 62,715 of record CALRAI010000001.1, on the reverse strand, counting down.
ACAAGCAATTCTTCTTGAATCCACCGAGCATCCTCTCAAATTCCTGGAAGCATGGTGGCGCACGCAAGAATCATTCAGCCTTGCTATCTCCAACCCAAAAGAACGTGAACGCATTCTTATCGATGCCACCGTTCATGCAATCACCGAATCCCCAGAATCGCTACAAGGCGTCGCGGATATTGCTCATACCTCGTCGACCATGCAAAAAGTCATCGCGCAGGCATACGGATGGGATCGTTTCCTTGATACCTGTGCCGCGGAAATTCCTGAATATGCTTTACGAAGTATACAATCGGAAACAACCATTTTTTCATCCTTCACTTCTGGAAAGAAGCGTATGGAGCTTCTTCGACATGCTTCCATAAAAGCCCCACTCTGGACTATTGGCTATTGGAAACAGTCGGACGAACTGGAGATTCCCTTCACCAGCGCCGAACGTACCGAGCTCAAGATACTCGTGAATGATGCGTATTTTGAAATACTTACCAATAATCTTACCGAAATCAATCCTCGAATTCTTACACCAGAAAATATTCAGCAATTTTCTGGCATTCGTCGAGGACTTGCCTATTCCTCCGAATATAATCCGCTCGTTTTTTTAGAAGTTTTTAATGAGTATTCTTCCCCAGAACTTCTGCCGTACCGCGAGACTGCCGCACGCAATATCATTGCAAGAAGAATGTGGACCCGACCAGTAACTGCCAACAATTCCTGGCAGGATGCGCGGTTCACCCATTCTTTATTTAAAGGATTGCCCGATGAAGATGAGCTTAAGCTCCAATGGATATTGGGCACCGTTACCGATCCTTCCTATTCTTCGGCTGCACTCTCGCTCATTTTTGAAAAACGCAGTTCCTCCTTCGATCGGTCTATACCCCTCAAAAAGCAAGCGTTGATGTTTGCGCAAGCACACAACGGAAAGATACTGCCGTACAAGGATTTTCCATTAGAGCATTTTACACAAGACGATAACCGACTCGTTCTTTCCACACTCGCCAAGGACAATTTTGCCGATGCACTGAGTCTTGGTGATCTTTTGCGACGTACGCATAACGTCGATGCATATTTTCTGCTCTATACCCTGGAAGAGGCGCAACCGTATGCGTATGCAACATGGGTTCGTGATAATGAAAATACATCGGAATCCACCCTCTCCACTTGGAAAACTGCAGTGACACCGGAGCAATGGGATGCCCTCAAGGTGCATGCAACGAATATTGAACAAGACACAGTGACCTATGCAAAAACTGCTGAATCGATGGCGCACAAGGGCATGCGATTTACGCCGGAAATTCTTGAGGATGTGCATGGGATGAATTACCATCATCAACTGAAAACCGCCGTGGCTGCAACCGACAAAAAACCCGCAATTTCGGGTGAGCAATTCATTACGATTCCCATGCTTGCGTTCGAAACCATCGTGACATCGCCATCGTTCAATACATATATTGATTCGCATGCCGACGGCACCGTTTCATTCGTCAATCTGTGTTCGATGGCACAAGCCACGTTTCGACGACTGATCGACCTCCAGCTCCTCGTCACTGATGAAAATATTGCAAGAGCAATACGGGACATCGACTCACAGTGGAATGCCGTAAAACATACAGAAATCTTTGGCCCAAACACCAAGCTCATTGTTGGCGCTGGCGAAGAAACGCGATTCAATACCCAAGCGATCATCGATCAGCTCCTTGTTCGGCATGGAGGAGATGCAAAAAATGTTTTGTATTCCGGCAAGGGATCAGTACAGAAACGCGCACTTCTCGACGCGATCAGTCGCGTGCATACCGGAAGCGCGACCATTGTGCTTGATGGACATGGAACAACCGATAAATTTTATCTTGACGACGACTCCTTTATTAGCGCAGCAGAACTTGGAGAAGCACTTCGTCGCTCTCAGAACGCACCGAATCTTCGACTATTTCTTGGAGGATGTTCTGGATATGATTTTGCCGAACATCTTCTTCGTTTTCTCCGCATGAGCAATGTTGATACAGCAGGAATGATTCTTATTACTGCCGCGAACGACGATGCATTGGCATTTGGTGGTGGCGTCGAAAATGTTGACAGCAAGTTTCTGAGTACGGTCAGCGAACACAATCCTGAAAAACCCATCACCCTCGAAACATTTCGCCAAGTGGAGCATAAGGTGTGGCACAATCATGATCCCAGTATCACTATCGGGCTCCCTATTTCCTCGGGATGGATGACGGGTATCGAGGTCGCAGACGCACAGGAATGACATCGTGCCCTATCTATTATTCCCCTAAGCTGCTATGGTGCGTACTCAGATATGGCGGCCTGCTTTATGGCTCCAAACCTCGAACCGTATGACCGACGATACCACCACAACCGTTCCTCCAGCAGCAGAGCCAGTGGAAGCTGAGCCAGTAGAGACTGCAGCTCCTGCAGAGGAACCAGCAGCGTAGTTCCAAAGAACACCCACCAAGAAATTGGTGGGTGTTTTGAATCGCGATACACTGTAGTTCTATGGCATCGTGGACCACGGAAGAACGACGAATATTGAAGACGCTGAATTCGCCGGCGAAGATTCAGGATTTTGTGAATGCATTGCGATTTCGGATTGTTGGCAGCAACGAGACATGTTCTTCTCCACGACGCGTGTTGCATGATCGAGAAGCACAGTGTGTTGAAGGAGCGGTGTTTGCTGCGGCGGTATTACGATTTCATGGATATCGACCGCTCATTGTGGATCTTGTTTCCACAAACCAGGACCAAGACCATGTGATTGCCGTATTTCAGATTGGCGGCTACTGGGGTGCAATATCGAAGACGAATCATGGAGTATTGCGGTATCGTGAGCCGGTATACCGGTCAATTCGTGAGCTCGTTATGAGCTACTTTCATGAGTATTTTCTCCAATCGAATCGAAAGAAAACGTTGAGAAGTTTTTCAAAACCTGTCGATCTTTCTCGGTTTGATCGAGAAGAATGGGAGACGGGCGAGGAACCGATTTGGTATATTCCCGAGTATTTAACGACGATTGCACATACGCCGATTCTGAATCGATCGCAGATTGCGCGGCTGCGAAACGCTGACTCCATTGAAGCGAGAATGACGGAGATCGAGGAATGGCCGAATGCTGTGCTATAGTTTTCACATATGGAATGTCCAAAATGCCATCGATCCATGCGACTCACCAAGAAAGACACAAGCACCGGAGATAGACGAAAGCGATACGTTCGGGAAGCGTATCGCTGCACGCGTGATGATTCCTGGGTGACGGTTGAAATACCACAGGAGGAAGAATCGGAATAACACAAAAGCTCCAGGCGCAATGCCTGGAGCTTTTGATCGCAATTACGCGACGGTTTGAATGGTGATTTTTGTCCAAGGCTGACGATGACCGACGTTGCGGCGATAACGCGTCTTTGGCTTGTACTTAATAACCGAGATTTTCTCTGCACGACCGTGCTCGGAAATAACCGCGGTTACCTTTGCATCCTTCACGGTTGGCGTACCAACTTTTACTGTCGCTCCGTCGTCCGAAGCAAGGAGCAATACGTCGAAAGAAAGTGGCGAACCAACTTCCATGTCGATCTTTTCTACGCTGAGCACCTGGCCCTCGCGGACGATGTGCTGTTTTCCACCTGCGGTAATTACTGCAAACATATGCGGTTGTGCTGCGAAGGCGGTAAGGAAACCCTTACGCTTTTTTGCCTGTTGCAAGCCAAAATGTGCCAAAATCCTATCAGGAAGCCCGCGAATCGTCAAGGTGTTTTGCCAACAGCATCATGCCAAAAATGGCCAATATTCCTAAAATTCCCAGCGCAATCACCTTCTGCCAGCTAGCAAAAACCAGACTCGTTACTCCAAAAACACAGGCAATCACCGCATACAGCAGCGCCACTTGCCACGGTAACAGCCCCGCATCGCGGAGCATCAAATGGAAGTGCGTTCTGTCTGCTGTGGTAAACGGATTCTTTCCCTTGCGCCACCTGCGAAATGCCACAACACCCACATCAATAGCTGGAATACCAAGCACAAGGAGTGCCGTTGCCATTTTGCTTCCCGCAATCACCGAGAGCACGCCCACCGTGAATCCAAGCACCGTGCTCCCCGATTCCCCCAAGAAAATATGCGCCGGGTACCAATTCCAGAGTAAGAAACCAAGAATCGACGCCGCAAAGATCAGGGAAAGTAATGCAACGTCGGACTGAAAGTACGTAGGAGTCAGTGCGAGCGCAGCAATCATAACTGAACCCACAAGCGCAACGCTCGATGCTAAGCCATCAACACCGTCGAGAAGCTTCGTCGTCATCGTCATGGCAAGAATCCAAATGAATGCCACAGCCGATGCAACAATCGGCGCTAGAATAATGACGCCGCCAAACGGATTCGTGAGCTTCGCAACATTGATTCCTCCAAGAACTGCAACAAAAGAAGCAAGAATAAATAGCGCCATGGAGTATTTTGCGGAAGTCGAAAATCGATCGTCCACGACCCCACCAATCGTGAGAATACCGATTCCAAGGAAGAATCCGATGAAATGTTTGAAGGTGATCGCGCCGCTTGTAAGCTCGGATGATGAGAGCAGGACAATAACCGTCACAAGAATAAAGCTCGTAATAATCGCCAAACCACCAAGAAGTGGCGTTGGCCCACGATGCAATTTTCTGCCGCCATCCGGTGAATCCACCACCCCAAGTCGCAACGCAATCAATCGCGCTGCCGGCGTAAGCCACGCGGAGAGGAGAAACGCAACAGCAACAGGAACAGGCCACCACAAAGGCATATACCAACCAGCGTAACCACTAGGCAGGAATCAGTCCAGGAATCGCTTCGTTCATCGTTGGATAGGCGTGGATCATGCGTTGCACATCGTCAAACGGAATGCCGGCATACATTGCCAGCGCCAGCTCGTGAATCACTTCCCCAGCACGATCGCCAAGCATTGAAGCCCCAAGCACCAAATTCGACTTCTTCTCCACGAACACCTTGAGCAAACCAGTCCGTTCGCCTTCAATAACAGATCGGCCGAGTGCGCCAACCGGAAACTTCCAAATGGTGAATTGTTTTTTCTGTGCGACGAGATCATCGATCATTACTCCAACGGATGCCAGTTCTGGCGAAACAAACACCGCACGTGGCACCACACGAAGATCCACGCTTTCCAGCTTCTTTACGCCTCGCGCCAACAGCGCCGCATTCTTTCCAGCAACGACTCCTTCGTGGTGCGCGGTGTGCGTATACGCAATAAGTCCCGTCACATCGCCCGCAAAAAAGATCGGCTTTCCCTTCACCTTCATCGTTGTTTCGATTGTTATCCCATGCATCGTCTTTCGTTTTACTCCCGCAGCGTCGAGATTCAATGATTCGATGTTTGGTGCGCAGCCAGAAGCAACGAGAAGTTTTTCCACACGAATCGTCTTCCGCATTGCGGATCCTGTCTGATACGTGAGCCGAAGATGATCTCCACTCTTTGCGACGCCGAGCACGCGAGTATCTTCATGAAACACCACGCCGCGATGCATAAGCGCTTTTGTGGCAAGTGCCGCAGTTTCCGCATCTTCACGAGGCATTGGCCTGCTTGCAATATCGAACACAATCACCGGAATGCCAAGCAAGGAAAAAAATGTGGCAAATTCACACCCGATCGGGCCACTCCCCAAAATTGCAATCGACTCAGGAAGCTCTGTGATTTGTGTTGCGTCACGCGGTGTCCAGTATGGCACCGTGTCAATTCCCGCAATTGGCGGAATTCTTGGCACGGTTCCTGTTGCAATCACGAATGTTTTTGCGCTCACAATATGCGTCCCCACACGAATCGATTCGTCGTCGATAAAACTTGCTGCGCCGCGAAAAATCGTCACCTTCTCGCTTTCTAAAATCTTTTCTAACCGACGATGTCCGGTCATGGCATTCACCACCGCATCTTTTCGCTCCATCATCGCCGCAAGATTGAACCGTATGCCTTTCACATCGATACCAAACATCGATGCATTTCTCCGAATATCGTCGTATCGCACCGCGGCAGCCAACATCGATTTCGTCGGCACGCATGCGTAGTTCGGACAACTCCCTCCAAGCTTCTCCATTGAAACAATCGCAACACTCGCGTCTTCTTGACGCGCAGCGAACGCCGCCGAAAGCCCGGCGGATCCCCCGCCGATAATCACCACATCAAATCCGGTTTTGCGTGCAATCTTTTTTGCTGGCATATCAAACAACAATCGGTAAACTTCGCCACACGCTTTCGTCACCACGAAGCAGCGATTCAATGCGATACGCGCCATGTGTTGGTGCGTTCGTAAATCCACTCCATGCCATGCGTGCCAATGCGCCACTCGCTATCCAGTCGAACAACCACTCGTTCATGTATTGCGGCGCTAAGCCATCGGCTCCCCCGCCAACATAGGTAAGCCACGCGCGATTAAAATCTTCCTGACTTCCCACCGTTGGCGCCATAATAATCGGAAGTGCAAGCCCTGTGTAAAATGAAAGTTCGGAAGGCTTCGTCCACAACATGTCCGTCTTGCGCATGAGTTTGGTAAACGACGAAAAGTATTTTGGACGATCCGTTTCAAAAAGAATCGACACCTTTCCTGCACGCTGCGCCGCAACCAAACCGCATAATCGTACTTCACGTTCAAAATATTCATTCACTTCGGGTCTGGTTCCCGCAACGAGATTTACGGTTATTCGATTCTTGCGAATACTTTCCGCCAACGATCGCAGTGCCAATGCAACAAGCTCTCGCTGCGTTCCTGCACCACCCACGGCAAAGGTGATACTCGGCGTGCTTGGCTTCATTGCACAATGTCTTCCACCAAATGTTGCATCAAGCAGTGTTTGTGCTTTAGCAACAAAATTCCCGTGAGGATCCAAATTACACATGCGTCTGCACAAATCGGCGCGAACATATTCCGGCGAATGCGAGCCGCCCACCGATTCGTACGGCAACGGAAATCCCGTCAACGTAATATTTTTTTCTTTGACACCGTACAGTTTTAATCGTTCAACCACTCGTCCTGTTGGCGCAAGATATTTGATTCTACTTTTCTTTGGATTAAGCGGAACCCATGCTCGGCTCACATCGGCGTCGCAAAGCACGATGTAAATGTCTTCCGGATATCCAAATTCTTCCGCGGCAAATGCGGGAGTAAAAAATGTCGATACTATCGGTAATGGTCGCTCGGCGAATCGGCTGATGAGATCCCGACACATGCCCTGCGATCGAATGAGCGCGTACGTTTGCCGAACCTGTAAACTTGGCTTGGATAAATCGCACTTTGGATAAAACTCCGGAATACGCTGCATGCCGTCTAAAATTCCAAATGCTGCAGTCCCCAGCAACGGCACATTCTTGAATCGCGATACAAACTCATAGAATCCCTTCCCTGCACTCCATAGCCTGCGTTCCCGATCCGGAATCCCCGGATAATCATTCGCTACCGTAATATTTCCCCCGGGCGCCAAATGTCGCAACGCAAACGCCGCCCGCTCGTGGCCATACCCCATATTCACCGCGACAACATGCGCCAGCGCCTTGGATTTTGACGTATGTTCCTCCATACATTGTTCACAGTATAGCATGGCTAGTCCTTGCCAAATTCTTGGGGTTCAGGTAGCATTCCGGCATTCGAAACCAAGTATTTTCTATGAGCAAAGTCTGCATGATTACTGGCAAAACGCCACTGACGGGAAACAACGTCAGCCATTCCAACGTCAAATCGAAGCGTCGCCAGATGCCAAATTTGCAAAAGAAAACCGTGATCAATCCAGCAACGGGCAAGCCTGTTGTGCTCATGGTGAGCAGCCGTGGTATCCGTACCCTTGCAAAATGGGTCGCGGCCGGAAGCAAACTTGATCTTCGCTACTTCATTGAATAATCAATTCATCAAAAAACTCCTCGAGCGATCGAGGAGTTTTTTGTTTCTTCTCTTATTTCTTACCCACGAATCCTTCCAACAACGCTCTCCCCTTCATTTCCCACACCAACAATCCGAGCGTGTGTTTCTCTAGAATGTAGTCCGCAACATATTGCACTGCAGCAGCATTATTCGACTCGTTCAGCTTCAAAGCATACGCCTCAGTATATCGATACTGGAACGCCTCTCGCTGGCCTTCGTCTTCCACCTGCAACCACAATTGCTGACTGACGACGTCGCTGATGGATCCTTCCTTACCGTCCAGAACATTCTCCAAATACACTCCCAAATCGTGTTGCACGTCGTCGATGGTGCGATTCGCCAGATCGAACGAGTTTAAACGCCCACGAAGTTTTGCAAGCAAGGCGTCAATTTGCTCACTGGCGTTCTCAGGATCGAAATGAATCTCTTTTACGTCGTAATGCGGCTTCATCACAAGCGCGATGTCGTGTGGGCGATCGCGAATCGTGTGTAAGAGCAATCCGTCGTACAAGGCTCGTGCCGTTGACTCGCTCATATCCGTATCCACGAAACGGTACAGCATGCGGAATACTACGTCGGGAATACCATCACCCTCCAGCAGCTTCAATGCAACATCCTTCAAAAATACTGCTTGGTTCTTGCTCCGTTGTGGATCCCCAATTTTGTACGCCTGACGAGTACGAAGCCACTGCAAACTTTCGGTGGTTGGCAATTCGATGGTTCGGAGAATACCAAGGAGCTGAGAAAATCCTACCGTTGCCACATAGTCTGCTTTCACACCAACAACGCGTTCAATCTGACTCACGCCGTAATCAATCCCCGCAAACGCACAGGCGTTCGAAAGATAATATTCGTTGTCGTTATAATTTCCCGGAGGAATGTACGCGTAGGTTCCTCGCGGCACACTCGTCACTAGCACCGTCCAATCTTTCGTGTTGACGGACACCATGTGGATCGCGTCACAGTGTTGTTCAATTCCTTCTTTGCGTGAATCCATTCCGAGCACCAGAATATTCACCGTTTGATCGTTCCCAAATTGCACATCGTCTTGAGAAAGCGCTACTGCGTTTCGCGCTGCAAGCACCGCGTCCACTGCGCTATTCACTCGTGGTGTCACCGCAGAAACAGAAAGCGGTACTGAACGGAACCAGAAATACGTACACGCAATTGCCGTGCCGCTCAACGCAAACACAAGCATAGTTATTCCTCGTTTTTCGCGTTGCCAAAATTGCCAAAAGGACATATAAAAATTTTCTTACTCTCTTCATATCTGAAATGAGATATTCACGCAACCATTTTCCCCCTGTGAATAACCTGCTTTCGGTGAAGTGTGAAAATTGCTAAGCTTTCCGACGTAATCATTTAATTTACTAACTGGGGTTTCTTATTTCAGACCAGTTTCGGTGCGCATCAAGAAAATGTTTGAGACGTACTTCGTTGTACGTTGAAAAAATTTTCGACGGTGCAAGCCGAAAATGGGCGAAATAAGGAAGCCCAACATTCTATGGCAGCAGCAAAGCGTTTGACCAAGTCTCAGATCATGGCAGAACTTTCAGAACGTTGGGGAGTAAGCAAGAAGCAAGCTGGTGAAATGTACGACAGCTTCGTTGCACTCATCTACGGAGAAATCAAGCGCGCTGGTGAAGTTGCATTCCCAGGCCTTGGAAAGATGGTCAAGAAGCAGCGTGCCGCACGTATGGGTCGCAACCCAGCAACGGGTGCAACCATCAAGATCCCTGCACGCACCGTTCTCAAGTTCGGCGTGAGCAAGGCTGCAAAGGAAGCTCTTCTCTAAACAGTTCATTCAAAAAACTCCCCGAGCAATCGGGGAGTTTTTTTGTTTGTGATTTATTATTACGGCTGCAATGATTCCTCTGGTGTTTTTCCAGCCGTCGAGATCACCACCGACGTGACGGTTGAAAATTGCTTCAATGTCGCTTCGATCTGCGCACGAATCGATGTCACACGACACGAACCGCCGGTTTCAAGGCCGCTCGAGAAGACTACTGTTGCAACACCGTCCGTAATGGACAGTGATGTAATGGTGACGCCGGAAGGAATGGATGTAGTGAGATTCTGCGCGGATTCTGTGCCACCTGGGCCAGAAAGTAATTCCGTAAGTGCCGCATGAGCAGTGGCGACTGTTTTTGGCACACGTCGTTTTGTTGCAACAACGGTGTCGCAATCCGTTTCACCGCTTTCCAGCCAATACGTCTTCACCACCATCGACTCAACCACAGGAAAGACTACCGGCACAGAAACCAAATCAATGACAGAACCATCTTTTGCGCTATATGCGAATACTTCGAGCGTTCCTGTGGTTCCGTTTGGCTTGTTGTAGCTCGTTGTCACGGTGAAGTATCCAAACTCCCCCATATCTGGCGCATTGCTCATGGCATGTCCGGTAACAAGCTCGTCCCCGTTTGTGTCGAGCAGTCGATAATTGAAGACACTTTCAAATACTCGAGCTTTTCCAACAAATACCAATGGTAAGCCAATTGTTGCGTTCGCGGCAGGGCTCGATACTGCAATATTTCCAGACGTTGACACTATCTCCGTAGGTACCACTACCGCATCGCCTCCGTTGCCTGGAACGATAGGGGGAACGTTCTCGTCGCCATTTGTTGTCCAATCTTTTGGAATCACCGCACCATTCCAGGGTCGAAAAATGAATAAACATATCAACATTATGCCAAGAATGCCCGCCAAGCTGAACAGTGCAATGGAGATGGGGTGTTTCATATGCACCCATCGTACACTACTTATTCCGTTTCTGCTGGTCGTTCGGCAAGCGTTGCAGTAACCGTTTTTTCAACGCCGTCGTGTAATACCTTCATGGTAATCACATCGCCAACGGTTTTTTGACGAAGTACCACGTGCAACGGGTGATTTTCGTCGAGTGTTACGTCGTCGACAGTGATGATAATATCGTTCTCCTCAATACCCGCTTTGTCTGCCGGGGATCCTGGAATCACCGCAACTGTCTTTCCGTCATCGCCACGCTGCACTAGAGCGCCATGATCAACAGCGATGGTGTTCGCCTTTGCATATTCCGCATCGATCATCACATATCGCACACCAAGGTATGCGGTAACGACTTTCCCATTTTTTTCAATGGACTCTACGGTGGCGCGAACCAAATTACTTGGCAACGAGAAGGAAATATTTTCCCCTCCACTGCTCGTGGCTACGTTCACACCAATCACCTTCCCTGATAAATCGAGTAACGGACCACCGGAATTTCCAGGATTAATTGCGGCGTCTGTTTGCAACACGTCGGACAAGAATTCCGATCCATTATTGTCTCCGGCGGTAATTGATCGCGCAAGTCCGGAAATAACTCCTACCGAAACCGTGTTGCGGAATTGCCCTAACGCATTTCCAATAGCCACCACAGATTGACCGACTTTCACCGTGTCCGAATCACCAAACTCAAGGAACGGCAATCCCGTGGAATCAATTTTGAGTACAGCAATGTCGAGCGTGGCATCTGCAGCAACCACCGTGGCGTCGTGTTTGGTTTCGTCGTTTAAAAGTACGGTGTATTTCGCGTCTTTATCGCTTACCACGTGAGCGTTCGTGACGATGTATCCGTCTTCAGACACAATAAATCCACTTCCGCCGCCAATTTCTTTTTCTTCCGTACCATTTTGTTGGTACTGCGGGAAATTTAATCCAAACATTCCAAATGGACTTGATGGATTTCCTTGGTTAAAAATCTGTTCCATTTTTGGCACGTCTTTGCTGATCACTATAGAAACAACAGCGGGGTTCACCGCGTCCACCACGTCGATAACATCCGAATGTTGCCCAGCAGAATCTGTAAGATTTTTATCGGTTACTGCTTTTTCTACGATCGATTGAAGTTTTTCACGAACTACCTGTTTGAGCGGCGTACCAACATACAATCCTGCCGCGATGCCGATAATGACAATCTGACACAATAACGCACCGACAAAACCGATAACGAACGCAGGATAGTGTTGCTTGAGCAAATCCTTTTGCATAGAGTGTCCAATAAAGAATATTGCGATACCGCAACAGTATAAATCAGTCGATGCCTACACTCAACGGATTCCTTCACTTTTTTTTCATTATCGTACGGCGCTCGAGTATACTTACTGTATCTATGGTCACACATGTTGTTATTCTTGGATACGGAGAAATGGGCAAGGCATTGCACCATGTCCTCAAACCACAGCCGAATCTTACGGTAACGTGTTGGGATAAGAATAGCGACATTCTCCCCCATCAATCACCACTGCAATCGATTCTTCCCTCCTGCGATGTGCTTATTGCATGTGTTCCTACGTGGACGACACGATCGGTTCTGCAAGAAATCCATCCGTACCTTCAGGAGAAAACGATCATCGTCAGTGTGTCCAAGGGATTTGAGAAGGAAACGTGCCAACGTGTGGACACACTCTTTCCTCAGCACCTTCCTCAACACAATCCCTTTGTGTTTCTTGGCGGACCAATGATCTCCGAGGAATTGCTCAACGGGCTTCCGGCCACCGGCGTTGCTGCGAGCTTGAATACAACGGCACGCAATACGGTTGCCATGCTGTTTCGGCATACACCGCTTGTGGTTCGTTAAACGGACGATATTGCTGGAACGGTGCTTTCGGCGGCGCTCAAAAATATCTACGCGCTTGGTTTAGGAATGTGCGACGGATTACACATGGGAAGCAATATTCATGGATCCCTTGTTTCTCAAGCCGTTGAAGAAATGATGATGATTGTTGAACAGCAAGGTGGACGACGAGAAACCGCATTAGGACCTGCGGGACTTGGGGATTTGGTCGCAACGGCACAAAGTACAAACTCGACGAATTACATGACGGGAAATCTTTTGGCCCAAGGCCTTCCCCCACATCGAGGAAGCGAGGTAATGAATACACTGCCGTGTGTTGTAAACATTCCCAATCTTTCCTTGCCAGAATTTCCGTTTCTTCAAGCCATTTATCGTGCCGTCGTACAGAAAAATGATCCACACAAGGAAATGCTCCAGGTGCTGCTTTTCCTAGAACACCACCAGTCACATCTTGCGGATAGAGGCCTTTCGGCGTAATGATATATGCATCGATTCTTTATTCCTCTGTATGTTTTATTTTCTTCTTCTCGTGGTTGCGGTGGTGTGTCTTGTTTCCCTCCGTCAGATCAACCAGTTTGAACGTGGCGTAAAATTCACCATGGGCCGCTACACCAGCATGATCAATCCAGGATGGCGCTTGGTTCTTCCGGTGTTCCAATCCATGACCAAAGTGGATCTTCGCTTGAAAGCGGTTGAGGTTCCCCCACAGGATGCAATTACCAAGGACAACGTTTCCGCAAAAATTACCGCCGTGATTTATTACAAAATTATTGATGCGCAAAAGTCCGTTATAGAAGTTGAACACGTGCACTGGGCTGTACTCCAACTTGCGCAAACGACCATGCGTAATGTAGTTGGTGAAGTTACTTTGGATGAACTCCTCTCCCAGCGTCAGCAAATCTCAAGCCGCATTGAGCAACTTGTAGAAGCAGCAACTGGCGGATGGGGCGTGGAAGTAACCGCAGTAGAATTGAAAGACATTAACTTGCCGCCAGACATGGTGCGTACTATCGCGAAACAGGCGGAAGCAGAACGCGAACGACGTGCCGTGATCATTAACTCTGAAGGTGAAGTCGCTGCCGCAGAAAATCTTGCACGCGCCGCAGCTACGCTCTCTGCAGCGCCAGGAGCCTTGCATCTTCGCACGCTGAATTCGATCAATGACATCTCGTCCGATGCGTCGAACACTGTAGTATTTGCGGTGCCATTGGAAGTGCTGAAGGCGATTGATGGATTTAAGAAAGGCGGGTAATCTCCATCACCACATCTAATGCCCCCGCAGGAATTTTCTTTCGCCATTCATCTACTTTTCCGGCGACGATCGCTGATCGGATTGCGGCACCGTCGATACCGGGAACCGGAACAATCTTTTTTGTTTCAATCTTTTTTTCCTCAAACATTGCGCGAATCTCCTCACGACCACTCCACACTAAAGGCTCACGAGGACTCCCTGCAGCATCGATAACTGCGTCCACCCATTGCTCGTCCGACGGCTTGTCGATCACGTCCACAATCGTTGCTTCGGTAATATCTGCGGCCAAAAGCGCGGCACTGATCATTTCATGACGCTGTGCCACCGTAAACGGAGTATCTGCTCCGTGCTCCGACTTTCCATCGCAAATGGCAATAACGGCATTTCCGTGAATTTTCATCATCCCCTGCACCACGAGCATATGACCTTCGTGAAACGGCTGAAATCGACCAGGAAAAATACAGGTAGGCATATGGGGAAATGATACACGAATGATTCCCGATTATCGAGGCGAAACAATCCCCAAGGGAACATCAATCTTGGATAACGCGCATTCTCCGTGTCCCCGTTCGGAAAGCAGAGAAAGGTAAGAATCCGATGCAACATCAATTCCAGTAAGCGAAGCGCCAACCGTATCCACCGCCACAGGATCGAATCCCGCAAGAACAATGCTTCGTGTCTCGATCCCGTCGATAATCGCGAGGTCGCATGGCTTCTGATGGTACAACTCTCCGATAACTCGATCCCGCTTTCCTTCCAGCCACGGCTCATGATTCCACACCATTCCCGTGGCACTCGAGCGTGGCGGCACGATCCATGAGTTACGGATCCAGTTTTCGATGCAAAAAGAAATGTATTCTGTGCGACTTGGAATAATCGGCGCTATAGAGATCACGAAACTTCTCGACATCGCCGTTGCTGGACGACGAATCATCATTGCTCCGTCGTCGATAAAACTTTCGATGAGCGAGTCGTCGTAAAAATCAACACATCGGAGATGATCGTATTCACGGAGCAGTCGATCGTATCCCAAGCGTTGAAACACCGCTTTCGTTCCATACATTCCCGCAGCACCGATACTGATAGGAGCCCGAGAATGCACACGAATGGCATCGATTGTTCCCCGAAGTGCGTCGGCGTGTATGGCAAAAGCACTATCCGCCGATGAAATATTCGGCACCACAAGTATGGATTTCGTCGCTTTGATTCGGTCCACAAACTCCATACCCAAACCATACAGCGATTCGTACACCGCCTTTCGTCGCTGATCCCCTTGAATCACAGACACTTTACTCATGCACAGAGAGTATACCGTTATTGATTCCCTTCGTCCTTTGCGCTACACTTCTCCTCGATCAGCAATGCGTCGTAACCGCTCCGGGATCGTCTAACGGCAGGACAGCGGCCTTTGAAGCCGTGAACCATGGTTCGAATCCATGTCCCGGAACCATCACGACCTGTTCCTACAGACCGGGACAGGGGGTGACCAAGAAAACCCGCATTCTTCATTGAGTGCGGGTTTTCGTTTGGGCTGATTGTTTGGCGACCCTTAGGTTTTCTTGGTCTTTTCAACGATCAGCTTGCCTCCCTTCATGGTCGGATGCATCTTGCTCGATGAAGGCTTAGGATAAACCAAGATCGATTTGTCCTTTGCCTTCTGGAATTGGTGCCGTCCGTACCAGCCGTAGGCAATAAGTTCGTGCTGTGGCAGATAATCCATGCGACCGACAACTGCGTGCGTCTTTGCCCAAATGAGGAGTTGAGTAAACACATAGCCTGCGTCACGCATGCCTTCACGTAGGGCGAAGATCATCTTGTCGGCGTTAAACACATAGAGGCTATTGTGTCGCGCGAGCAATGGCCGAATGGCGAGCATCCAGTCTTTGGTGAAGATGCGATATTCGTCCTCGGATTGTTCGTGATCGTTGACGATAATTTTCTCTTTACCGAGCTTCTGCTTGAACCCCGCTTTGCTCTCAACATAGGCCACACCGTATGGAGGGTCGGAAACAATGGCAGCGACACGCTCCTTCCCGACGAACTTCACGACTGCATCCGCGTCGCGCGCGTCCCCGCACATGAGGCGATGCTCACCGAGGAGAAAAATGTCGCCTAACTTAATTGATGCGCTTGGCTTTTGTTTTGGTGAGGGCTTCATATCGACGAATGATTAAGTCACAGAATATTGGTTCAATCTCAACCAGGAACGCGCGTCGTTTTAACTGCTCGCAAGCGATGAGCGTCGAACCCGAGCCGCCGAACAGGTCGAGAACTGCGTCGCCCGGTTTCGTGCAGCGTCGGAGAGCTTTCTCGTGCAGGGTGGGCGGCTTTTCCGTCGGATGTTCGTATTCTTGCGCGGGCAGTCGCTTCGCCAACCAAATACTCATAAGATCCAAGATGTCATCGGCTACGCGATTGCCGTTGCCGATCTCTTTATTCATCAGCTCGTTCAAGTTCTGAATCTTCGGCGCAAGGTACGGTTTACCGCGTGTGCCGTAGACACAGGGCTCATAGGCTTTGTTGAAAGCCACTTGCGGCGTCATGTTGAAGTTATTCTTCACCCACAAACACACGCGCTTGTTCGCGACACCAACCTCTTGGTAAAGACTTTGCACGACGCCAATGTAGTTTTCGTCGCACCAAAAGAAGACGTGTGCGTCCGACTTGGCAACGGCGAGGCCATTCTCCATTGCCGACCTGAGGAATGCGCGGTAATCGACGGTGGTTTTTTTATCGTTCGTTTTTCCGCCGTACTTACCGGAAGTACTCACGCCCTTGGAGTAGTCGAGGGCGATGTTGTACGGAGGGTCAGAATAAATCATGTCGATACCAACTTTCCCTACAAGCTTCTTCACGACATTTGCATCCGTGGAGTCGCTGTAAATAAGCCGATGCACGCCGAGCTGAAATATGTCGCCAGGTTTTGTCGTTGGCTTCTTAATCTTGGCCAGTTTTTTTTTGATATTGAAGTCATCGTCCTCGGTTTCGAGTGAGTCATCCCACACATGGCTCAGATCGACGTCATCGAACCCGACATCAAGAAGGAGGTCGAGATCAAAGTCCTTCAGCAAATTCCAGTCCCATTCGCCAGTGTTCCGATTGAGGCGAAGGTTAAGTTCCTTCTCGCGTTCAGGATTTGGAATGTTGAGGAACACGACGGGTACTTGCTCAATACCAAGTTCCTTGGCGACCTTCCAACGAAAATGTTTGTTGATGATGACGCCTTTGCGTTTCGGCGCGCTGTTTACAAGGATAGGGTCGACGAGACCGTAACGACGGATGCTGTCTTTCAGCTTTTCCGCTGCGGCCGCATCATGTTTTCTCGGGTTGTATTTTGTGTTTTTGAGTGAATCTATCGGGACGTATTGAACGGCGATCTTTGCTGTTTGTTCTATGTCTTTTGGCATAGGTGTTGGTGAAGAGTTATGGGGATATTGCATCACCCACGCCGCTACACCCGATAGTCGCCCTGCTACACCCAACCATACAAAAACAGGGCTTTTCTTAGCCCTGTTTTTGACTACCTACTGGCAATTTTATTTATCCACTGGCAAATTTATAGTTTGACGTTCACGAATTTGGCAAAGCGGTAGCCAGAGTCTTTGTCTTCGACGACGATACTGCCTGCGAGATTAAACTTAGTATAACCCAACTGATTAAATCGCTGTATCCCTCGTCGAGTGGTTGTGTCATTTTTGTACTTTGACGCCTCCGTAAGCACTGGTGTTGGAGTAAGACGCTTTCTCAGTGTGTTCGCAAGGCCAAACATCGGATCGGACAGATCGACGTACACTTCGAGATTTTGACGATCATACAGTCGATGATTCACACCGAGTCGCAACTTTCGTTTGGGAAGCGTCTTTTCCAATCGCAGCGTTGCCTCGACGCCCACGGCTATGATCGCATCGCGAACCATCTCCGTCTTCACTATTTCTGACTCGGCAGGTAGGTCAACCAACTCTTCATCCGTGACTGGTGGCTTGAGGACGTCGTACGCCCGAATGACCTCGCCCCAATTTGGAAGGAGGTTCGTATGAAGATCGGCAAAACGTGATGCCAACTTTTGCATCTCATCAAACCCAAAGGAGGTTTGCATTTGCTCGACTGCACGAGTGATGTGCCTCATGGGTTCGTTGAGTTTCTCCGTGATTTCGGCCAACTTTCTCATTGGCTCATTGATTTGCTCGGCGACCTTAGCAATATTTTCAATCGCTTGGAAGAATACTTTATTATCCAAAAGCTTCTCCAGTGCGGGGAATGCGCTGGTCGATAAAACATCCTTTTTTGGTAGTTGGTTATCAAAGCGAAACGACATATTTACTGTAAATACTATCAAATCTCCTCAAAAATCCCTAAAGCAAACTGTAGGCAACTCAATTTGAGTAGTTTTCTGCAATAAGCTACTATGTGCGTACAACTTAGAGTCGCCTAAACCATGATCGGACATCGACCATGGCATGGTGCTAAACCCAACCAAGGCACTGAACCCGTCGTTCAGCAAAGCCTTGGTTGGTCGTACTCCGAAAGGGGTGCGGTGATGAAAGTCACAATGCTGGCGGCGGGCTTTGTGCTATAAAGCCTCACCCAGCATCACTCGAAAGTTCGCTTATTATTAACATTCATATTCGTATGAGTGACAATCCAACCAAGGTGAAGCGTCCGATTTATAAAAAGTGGTGGTTCTGGCTCCTCGCCATTATCGTCGTCATTGTCATCGCCTCATCTGGCGGTGGTAGTGGTTCGTCGGGTACCAGTTCGTCAGGATCGAATCAGGCCAATACCGCGCCGGCGGAAGAAGCGATCGTCGTCACGTCGACGAAGCTTTATTCCGACTATAAGGCGAACGAAATTTCCGCCGATAATACCTACAAGGGTAAGCTCGTGGAAGTGAGCGGTACAGTCGACAACATCGGCAAAGACATTCTCGACAAGCCATACATCTCGCTTAAGACCGGCGACATTATCGGCTCCGTGCAATGCATGCTCGACGACGATGCGATCGCGGAAGCAAGCGCATTGGCAGAGGGCACCAAGGTGACCATGCAAGGACGCGTGAACGGACTTCTTGGGAACGTGCTCGTGAAGGACTGCACGCTCGTGACGAAGTAGGGAGAAATTACAAGATAAAACGCCATCCATCTGGGGTGGCGTTTTGAATGGGGCAAAAAAGATGTAGTAACTCAAGGCCACCTAAATAGGTGTGGACGTGCGCTACCAATTCTGGGCTGTTTTTGCTACCATTCCCGCATATGGAAAAAGGATCAAACCCCGAATTTCTTCGACAGAAATACCAGCTTGAGAAATCGCCGGAAGCGGAGAGGGCTGTTGCGCGCAAAGAATCTCGAACACGCGAGCGTGTTCGGAATATCCCAGCGGAACGTATACAGGCATATCTAGACCGCCTGGACGTGGTGCTCAATCCGCCGCCGATCAAGGGCCACGAGAGCTTTGACCGCAAGGCACGCAACCTCTCCATGATGAAGCGCTTCATGCACGAAGCCCTGATCGTGAAACCTGACGTCGCCACCGAGGAATATTTGGGGCACCAACAAAAACAGGCGCGTGCCCTAGGACATGGCGACACGGACATTCCCGATGATGTCCACGATCAGATTACGCGCGCGGTACAGGCTATCGCCAAAGGATCAGACATCGGGGAAGAGCTTCAGGAACTTCCGAACGAACAAAAGCAGATGGCCGAGGAAATCGTCGCCAAGATCGAAGACCAAAAGCGATCACTGGACAAGTGGATCGACTATCTTGCAACCGATGATGCCGGAGCCGCCTACCCAGACTGGTTCAGGTACTGGGCAATGAGAAGCGTCACCGGACTCTCGAGTTTTGATAAGGACACCAAAACCTTTCCCTCCAGGGACGAAGAGACCATGAATCCGTTCCCCGAATTGGACCAGGCAGTTCTTGGAAAGGTTCGCGATCACGTTGAACATGATCGTATTTACAAGGAACAGCTTGCAGCGTCACGGCAGGAGCTGGAACGAGCAGAAAAAAAGCACAACAAGGAACGCCAGCTTGTTATCGGACAAAAGATTGCCGAAGCCAAGAAACAAAACCCAGCCGCGCCCGTTGACCGCGAACGAATCATCGCGGAACTTGACATGGCTCCGTTTGATCCGTCAACGTTTGAAATTGCAACGCCTGTCGACGAACGAAATCTCGAACCGGAAGTTCAATCGGCTTTGGATGCCAAGGATTTTGCCAGACTCTATGCCCTTGAATTTGCCAAGCTCATCCCGACCAGCGAAACGCTCTTGCATAACACTACGGGACAATGGGTGAAGTATGCCCAAGGCTCCGAGCCAACCCTGCTCGTCCAATCCATCGAGCGCCACAAGACCGGTTGGTGTACCGCCGGAGAAGAGGTGGCAAAGTCCCAGCTCTCCCGTGGCGACTTTTATGTTTACTATTCGCAAGATGAATCCGGCGCAAGCAGCATTCCCCGTGCCGCTATTCGTATGGAAGGCGATAAGATTGCCGAGGTTCGTGGTATCGCGCCCGATCAGAACCTCGATCCGCATATCGCGCCAGTTGTCGGAGCAAAGATGAAAGAATTTCCAGATGGCACGGCTTACGAGAAGAAAGCCGGCGACATGAGACTCTTGACCCTCGTCGAACAAAAGACCGTTGCCGGTAAGCCGCTCACAAAACAAGACCTTCTTTTCCTCTACGAAATCAATGCTCCTATCGAGGGTTTCGGCTACGACAAGGATCCTCGTGTTGTCGAACTGCACCGTGAGCGTAATCCTGATGAGGACATGCTTGTCGTCTTTGAGTGCGATGAAAGCCAAATTGCCCGTTCGGTTGATCAGATCAACGAATCGACTAAAGCCTACGTCGGCAAGCTTGAGCCTGGCATTTTCGATCAGCTACCGGAAGGCGTAGAGCATGTTTACACCAAATTCCCTGAGAGCCGCATTCGCCGTCAAAGCATTGAGATCGGTGGCAAGGACGAACAGGAACTTGAAAATCTTCTTGAACGTAGCGGATTCCAAATTTACGGATACGCCAAATCAATGATGGAACACGATGACTTCAAGCGTTCCCTTCGCGAGCCCGACCCAAAGCAACCAGATTGGAAAAAGTGGAAACTCAAATCTCCAGAGGAAGCGAAGCTTATCCGCCTTCGCGTAGAAGATTTGGGTTTCCCAAGCGGTGCAACGACAGATCAAATTTACGCCCGAGCTGAAGAGCTGGGTCTCGAGCTTTGTCCGCCAGAGGTCGGTCCGCAATTCCGTTTGCAGTACACAAATCAACCAATGAACGAATATGTGTACGTTGGCATGAAGCAAATTTCCGACTCGGGCGGCAGCCCGGGCGTCTTCTACGTGGGACGCAATGACGATGGGTCGTGGCTCCGCGACGATTGGGCGAAGCCGGCGGACGTGTGGGATGCGAGCTATGAGTTCGTCTTCCGTCTTCGCAAGAAACCCTTGAGGCCTTAGTTACTTCTTGAAACTTTGTTTCTTTGACCCTTTGATGCTTTCCGCCGTAGGCGGATCGGAAAATTTTTGGTATTCTGGAGTGCAGATTGGTTACATCGGTCGGCCACGGCTTATCGAGACCCTTTCGGCACCTGCGTGTTGAGAACGAAGGTGGCTACGGCTTCTTTCGGAGGATGCGTAGAGTGTCCAAACAAAAATGAAGTACTTGGTATGGCGCGCTTGGTGATTTTCGATCACGCATAAAATACAGCTCGACCTCTTTCCTAGATAGGCGGGCAGTGGCAAGGGCGGCACGCCATGCAATCCGACTCGGACGGCAACCCGAACGTCTTCAACGTGGAACGCAATGACGATGGGTCGTGGCTCAACAACAATTGGGCGAAGCCGACGAACAAGTGGAATGCGAACAATGAGTTCGTCTTCCGTCTTCGAAAGTGCTTGATTCCGCGCTTACATGGCGCGGTTTTTTCGTTCAGGGTTTTCGAGATTCTTCTTCCAGCCCCCGAACATCTTGCCGATCTCGTCCAGCTTTTTGGCAACGTCCTCGCACTGCTTATTGGCTATCAGTCTTCCTTCCCATGCTGTGGTGATGAGAAACTTGAGCGTATCGAGCACGAAGACACACTCGGCAATCTTTGCAACCTTCTTTTCTTTGTCGGTAAAATAGGCGGCGTAACTCAACTCCAACAGGTCGAGAAACTTACTTTCAATCCTGGCGCCAATCGTAAAACGCGCACCCTTTGCAATATGCGGCGCAATGTTCATCCAAACCAAATATCCCTCTTTGACGCGCTGGAGAATCGACGCGCTTCCGGCACGAGAGAGAGAGAGAGAGAGAGAGAGAGAGAGAGAGAGAGATCAGGGCGCGGCTCCATAGTACGTATCAGGATATCATTTCTGTTGAAAATTTGCTTGCCGCCTGGCAGGAGTTTTTGTCTGGAAAAAGGAAACGGGAAGACGTTGCCCTCTTCGCGGCAAGCCTCATGGATAATCTCGTCGCGTTGCACGGCGACCTCGCCAATAGGTCCTACCGGCACGGCGGATACCATGCCTTTAAGATTAACGACCCGAAGCCAAGGGATATTCATAAAGCGACCGTCCGTGATCGGCTCCTGCATCACGCAATCTATCGAATCCTATATCCATTCTTCGATCGTAAATTCATTTTTGATTCGTACTCCTGTCGCGAGGGGAGGGGTACGCATCGCGCAATCAATCGTCTTCGAGAATTTGCCGCCAAGGTTTCCAAAAACCACACCCGTACCGCTTGGGTGTTGAAATGCGACATACGAAAGTTCTTTGCCAACATCGATCATGCGATTCTCCTCGACGTCATCAAAAGGCATGTCAACGACACAGATATTCTTTGGCTCCTCGCGGAAGTGATCGGGAGTTTTCACACGGACGGCAGGCCCGGCGTCGGACTTCCGCTCGGTAACCTTACGAGCCAACTTTTGGTCAATATCTACATGAACGTGTTTGATCACTTCATAAAGCGCAATTTGAAGGCAGCACATTACATCCGCTACGCCGACGATTTTGTCGTCCTGCATGAAGGCAGAGAATATTTAGAACATCTCCTGCCGCAGATCGCTGAATTTTTAGAGTCACGGTTACACCTCGCGTTGCACCCAAACAAAGTCTCCATTGCCACAATCGCCTCGGGAATTGATTTCCTAGGCTGGGTGCATTTTCCGCATCATCGGGTTCTTCGTACGACCACCAAACGCAGAATGATGAATAATCTTGGAACAGAGAGCAAAGAGGAATCCGTATCCTCGTATCTTGGCATGTTGAGCCACGGGGATGCCCATAAAATAAGCGAAGTTGTGCAATCAAAACTTCAAAAGCCATTTAAATAGGATCAGTGAGTGCCAACTATCTATCTCGACGGAATGAAGCGCCTAATCGACAACGTGGCGCAGGACGCAGAGACTGGCGAAATTCGACTTTATTCAATTGGAAGATGAGACAGTCAAAAATAAACCACTTTACCGTCAGAATTAGGCGAACATAAGCCGAAAAGTTAGTGTGTGAGACAGTCGTTTGAAACAGCCCATGTAGTGTCTCATTTGTCTCATTTTACCCTCCGGCCTATATTCCATTTTTTGCCAGTTTCACTCTCCAGTTCTATGCGACCGGAACAGGGTTGGTGAGCAGGGAGAAGGGTGCCCCAAAGTCCCCTTAAAGGCTTCAATCTAGACCGGGCCGCAGAACCATAAAAATACCAGCCCCACGGCTGGTATTTTTATGGTTCGCCAGCGCACGCTGGCCAGCCGCACCGCGGCGTACGGGATACGGATGTCATTCGCGCGGCGAGCTCGCTCGCCACACGCGAATTACCATCCATGTCCCGGAACCACAAAAATCCTCAGCACACGCTGGGGATTTTTGTTGGTTTTATTAAAGAATGTAGGAAAGGATGGTTATAGAATGATTTTCAACTCGAGTGCCACTGTGTCCTCTGCAAAAACGTGTTCTTTCTTTCGTATACTTGCTTTAAGCGGAAGCACATAGCTTCCTCTTTTTTTGTCCGGAAAAATTGATGTTTTCCACCGTGTTTCGCCAAGGGTCATTTCAACCCGAATCGATCCCCACCCTTTTTTTTAGCGGAGAGAACCGCTCCGCAATGTCGTGAGCAATATCCTTAGGCAAGGTAACAAAATGCCACGCCGCCATTCCGGAATACAGCCATACTTTCGCCCGGAATGAAAACAGCGTTTTCATAATACCTCGCACTATGCACTCCACCCTTTTACCACGCCAAGCCAGCCGCCAATGTCTGCAACTTCATCCAACATCGCGATATCAATTTTTGTAAGATCGATTTCTGGACAGCGTTTAGACGGAAGCGGTGCGATAATTGCGCGCACCACCATATTCCGTGCAGCAAGAATTGCATCGGCGCAATCTTCCGCTCCACGATCTCCAATATCAATCCTTCCTTCATCAATCTTTTCTCGTAGGTTTTCGATAAGTACACCAATGCGCTGAATAGAGCCGATTTCGTAATACAGCATGTGCGCTTCTCCATGATTATGCTCTATTTCTGCAGTAATATCTGAAAGATGTGACGCAAGGTATGCCCCCTCCATTCCTTTCAGCCATTCATGCGTAGGATGAGCAGCATCTCCCTCAAGTTCTCGCTCAGCATCGATAGCATCGCGTTGCTGTACGGACGGTGCCGTTTGACGAATCATCTTCCCCGCAAAACGAATCGCTTCAGCAAGTTTGTCACAAATTTCTCGTGCGGCGATTTTTGTGTGCGTACCGAGTTCATCTATTGCTTTCTGAAGCACCACTCGATCGTTCTCCCCAAACTTCGCAACAATATCCTTCCATTCATCAGCATTTGCCCTAATAATTCGCTCTTTTTCTTCGTCAGAAAAATCTCCCTCAGCCAACGCACGAACAATACCAAGTTGAGTAAAAAGCCCGCCAAGTCGAACTTCCCATCGCTCGTAGTTATATCCATCGTCCTTCACCTCGACACTGTTTTGCGAATTCTCTTGTGATTCAATAGGCATATGTATAATTATACTATCTTTATTCCATATTTGTCCTGTGTACACACGTATCATTTCGCCACACGCGAATTACCATACATTTCCCGGACCATAGTGCTATTATGTACGCATATATCCATAAAAGACTCATCCCCTCTTCTGCACAATTCTCGCTATATGACTACCTTTCTCAACCGCATCAAGGCACATCCCGTTCTGTATGGAGTCGTCGCTGTATCTTTTGTTACCGTTCTCCTTTTCATTATCATTCCTTTGTGGCAACACAGCTCCTCTGTCGTTCAACGATGCTTCGTATTGGAGCAGAACGGCATACAAACATATGTCGCTATAGAGGACACTTCACCGAATGCATCTATTACCATTCTTGAACGACGCGATGGTAAGGATATTGAACCGCCATCAACCGGTCCGGGAACTTTGGAGGACGGCGCCGTGGTGCTCGTGGACGGTACGCGCCTTGTTTTTGACAGCACTCAACTTGTTTGGCCAGAAGGCAGCCTCCTTGCTGGTTCTGTGTTCGTTACGACGCCGTGTCCATCGTTTAAATAGTCACGAGGTATGACCTTTCCAAAAGCGCTCATCGTCACCGGTCTTGCGGCCACAACGGGTTGCGGAGCATTGCCACCGGGCACGAGTAGACTCACAGATGCGCAACGAGAAAACGTTGAATATTTAGCGGACGTTGCGGATCGTGCAACGCCTCTTGTTCTTGAAATGGTACGCTCCATGGACGGTGGGTGGGTTGATAGAAACGGAGCAGTAAACGACCCGGAGCTCATGGTTGCTGAAATAGAAGGATCGCGAGATGATTTGCGATTCTATATTGAACACGATCGTTTTTTTGCTGGGCCAACGTCTGCAATGATTGGCGGAGACGCGAATGCTATTGGGTATCATTCGCCGCAAGACCTTACCCCGTCTCAACGTCTTGATAATTTTATTGTATTAAATAGCGACGTCGAAGAAGACTGGAGCGCCGAGCTACTCGGACATGAAGTAACACATTTCAAAGCCTTTCATGATTCCACTATAGAAAGTGATCTTTTAGCAATTGAGGATCTCAACTACGGAAATATCAAGGTTGCCCAAACAATCCGCGAACACGAAGATCTTCCATATTCGGATAGTGGACTACGCTTTGGACCAAGCTCGCTTATTGTGTCTTTGGATCAGGAGCGAGCTGATGCTCTCGCGGAAGCAAGGGAGTCTCGCGAACAAGGCGATGGACGCGATGCGCTCAAGCTCTTCAAGGAATTACTTACCATGGAGAATAAGGACGAATGGTGCATGGGACAAGCAGCTTTTATTCTTTCACAAACAGTGTTTCCTGTGGAATTCGGAATAGACGAGTCAATACTTGCAGCAGATATTGCCAGATCTGGAATATACGAAACCGAAGAGGAGATGCGTAGTGAGAAGATTTTAGAGTTTATGCAAGAGGGTCGAGAACATACAACCGAACAGGCACAAGAAACAACGTTTAAATAGGGAAAATCTTCATCTTTTTTCGCTAATATTCGCTATTTTACCGGTACATTCCCCTTTACAAAAGGCACAAATTGTGCTATCATATTTTGTTACTGATTGCTCTTTGTTCACCACCCCCGTTCGCTTCCCCAATCCCCGGAGATCTTCACATGACCGCTTCCGCCAATCGCATCGAAGACCAGTTTCTCAACCTCATCGGCCACCGCCTCAGCGCCACCCGCGGCGCCGTCTCGACCCTCGACACCGGCTACAACGGCCGCACGCCCACCGTCTGGCGGCGCGAGGACCAGATCGCCGTCGAGGTTGAGGCCAAGCGGCCCGAACCGGTCGCGCAGCCCAAGCGGCGCATCCGCCCCTCCAACGACATCATCGCGCCCGTCGTCATCGTCGCCAAGACGGTGGTGGTCAAGCCGGATCCTGCCGTGGCCATCGAGGCCGCGCGCAAGGCCGCCGAGCAGCGTCGCGCCGCCGCAGCGAGGGCCGAGGCGATGCGTCTGGAGAACGAGCGTGCCGAAGCCGCTGCCGAAGCCGCTCGCGTGGAAGAGAACCTCCGTTGGCTCGAGGACGTGCGGAAGGCCAACGAAGCCGACCGCCTCGCGTGGCTGCAACGCTACGCCGCTCCGAAGCCCGTGGTCGTCGATCGCAAGATCGATGCCCCGAGCTCCCGTCGCAAGCCCGGACAGGGCGTGTCCCTGGAGCAGCTCCGTGCGATGGCCGTGGCCCCGATCGTGATCGCCCCGCCGATGATCCAGCGCGTTCCGGCCCCCAAGCCGGTGGAGACGATCCAGTACGTTCCGAAGCACAGCAATGCGCCGAAGAACGAATGGGAGATCGCGGCGGATGCACGGCGCGCGGAAGAGCAGGCGTTCATCGCCCGCATCCGCAACCTGTGCCCCGGCGTCGTCACACGGCTCCACCGAGACGTGGTCGGCATTCGGAAGACCTGGTCGAGCGTCGACCGCATGGTCGAGCTCGCGACCCAGTACAGCTACTACTTCAAGAAGGAGGACATGCTGCCGTTCATCGCCGCGTGCGAGACGGCCATGGCCAAGATCAAGAAGTAGCTCACTGTTCGACACGGTGACCGCAGTACGCACGCAAACGCCCTGTCAGCTCGAAAGAGTTGGCAGGGCGTCGTGTTTTCGTGGGTGTTGTGCTGAGCTGATTGCCGATCGTGGCTAGTGCTCGGCACCGGTGAGTTGGCGGATCGTGGCCATGAACAGCGCGCACTTGGCGTCGAAGTCGTCGCCGCCGGGGATGTCGTGCAGTGTGGTGCCTGGTACGAAGCCCAAGTCGATGTACGCCTGACGAGCCCGAGCACCGAGCACGCACGCTTCTGCATACGTCTCGAACCGATATTCGTTGGTGACGTAGTGCTCCTCCGGCGGCGGGCCAGGGCAGATCACGTGGTCGATGCCGCTGTTCATCTCGACCTCGGACAAATTCGTGATTGCCATCAGATCCACAATCCCCCACTGCAGATACGCCGCACCACTCGGTATGAAGCGGTTGAACACCACGAGCTTCTTGCCGTCGCGCACTGCACGGTCCACGGCAAGCGAGCGCTTGAACATGCACAGGCTCGCAATGGCGTTCTGAAACGCGTCGATCGTGTCCTGGGAAACGGTGCCGAACTCCCCCGGCTGCACCTTGTGGGCGGTGTACAGTAGCGCCGCGGCTTCCGTTTCGATGACGGCGTTCCGCATGAACCACGGATCCGCCTCCAGCATTTGAAGGAAAAAGTCCTTCCCGCCACCAGGTTGACCGTCGAGAACGATGAGTTGAATGTCGCGAATCATGGGAACTCCTGCCGATATTGGCGGAACGAAGGTAGCACAGAAACTGATTCTTTTGAAGGGTTGAGCGGGAGTGAGGGGGTGCTTACAATCTTGTGTAAGTCAGTGTCTTACATTGTCTTACACGAGCACATTCGAGACACCCGAACCCATCAATCTTCGTAACGCCCAACACGCTCAAAGCATCAGGCTCTTTACACTCTCAAGTACCGGCGCATGGCAAAGGCTGTAGTTGCAAGCCCAAGGAACGCAAGAATGCCAAATTGAGCACCGAACATTGGCAACGCGTTGGTGGAGTAGTATGCCACCAAATCTACGTCCACACCCTGGAAGAAGGCTACGATGTACGGATTCGCAAAGCGCAGCGTTGTGGCAATAATTCCTGCCATGATTCCCGTGGCGATGAATGCGTAAAATATCGACTCCAACAAAAATGGCCCGCGAATAAACCAGTCGTTGGCACCCACAAGCTTCATCACACCAATTTCCTCACGATGAACGTAAATGGCTACGCGAATGGTATTGAAGACGATGAGCATGGCAATAAATCCAAAGAACAACGCAAGTACCAAAAAGCCGATACGGATCTTTTCCGAGAAATTTCCCAACACCTTCAGCGCCGATTCGTAGTTGTTGTAATTTTTGTCCTTAATAAACGGCGCGTACTCTGGAGTTTCCAACGCCTCTAAAATAAACGGAAAGTCTGCGGCATTGTATGCACGAATCTTGAGCGCCTGACCGAGCGGATTCCCATCCACTTCGTCCAACGCCCCAAGAATGACGGGATCGCTTTTGTGCGTTTCCTTGAACGCTATCAACGCGTCCTCCGCCGTAACGTACGAAACGTCTTTCACCTGGGATAATCCGAGCAAGTAGCTTTGTGTACTCTTTACTGTATCTACCGAAGCGTCGGACGTGAAATATACCGTTACTTGCACGCGACCTTCCACACTTTTCACCGATGCATTCGCGAGCACGTTCAAAATAATCACCGCGTTCACCGTGATCAATGTAAGGACAAACACGGAAACTGTTACAAACGACAACCAAAAATTCCGTAGCATACTCTGCATCGCGAACCGAATAATGCGGAAGAATGTTCGCATAATTACGTGAGAAGATATTTTCCCTTTTCTGCGTCCGACGAGACCTTACCATCGCGTAATGTAATAACTCTTTTATGCAGGCCGTTCACAATGTCCCGATCGTGGGTAACAAGAAGCACCGTGGTTCCAAAGTCGTTAATACGCGTAAACAACTCCATAATTTCCCGCGCTGTAATGGCGTCAAGATTTCCCGTTGGCTCGTCTGCAACAATAATTTTGGGACGATGAACAAGGGCTCGTGCAATAGAAACACGCTGCTGTTCACCTCCGGAAAGCTGACGGGGATACCGATGTCCCTTTTCAGCAAGCCCGACAATTTTGAGTACATGTGGGACCACCTCACGAATGCGCTTACCCGATTCACCTGCCACATGCAGCGCAAATGCAACATTTTCGAACGCAGTTTTTTTCGGTAGCAATTTAAAGTCCTGAAACACTACACCAATCTGACGCCGCAATATTGGAATATCCGCACG
Organism: Candidatus Uhrbacteria bacterium; assembly: GCA_943350635.1. Taxonomy (GTDB): domain Bacteria; phylum Patescibacteriota; class Patescibacteriia; order UBA9934; family UBA9934; genus CAIKHN01. Next base: position 33,139 of record CALRAI010000001.1, on the reverse strand, counting down.
ACCAATTTTTGAAATGTCCCAGTCGCCAATAAGAATTTGACCACTCGTAGGTCGCTCCTCCGCAAAAATCATTTTTGCTACCGTGGATTTTCCGGAACCGCTTTGCCCCGTAATAGAAACAAACTCACCCGCGTTGATACGAAAACTTACACCCGCGAGCGCGTGTGTTTTTGGTGGATATTCTTTTGTCACGTTTTTGAACGTGATCATAGAGTGAAGTATAGCATGGCTCGGGCTCCTCCCGCCGCTTCGTGGCGACTCGGGTAAACATTTTTCTGCTGCGTCACACAACGCTACGCTGCGACGTCTCGCTTTCAGCTCGACTGCAGCTGTGCATTCACGAAGCCTCGCTGAAAAATGTTCACCGCTCGTCCCCACTCCGCTCTGGTCGATCAGTGAGACTCATCTGATTCACCCGAGCCACCGGTGAGTGAGTAATAAGAACAGGACCCGTTGAGGAGTGGAGCGGAGTACTAATCCTTTACAAGATCGAACGTAAACGTTGCGTCGCCGATGGTTGCAGTAACATGAAGCTTTTGTTCGCTAAGCTCTTCAAAGATAAATTCTTTTTGAAATACGCTTGTTCCTCCGGTAATTGTTCCGGTAGCTAACGATTCCCGATGTTCAATGTTCACAGCGTACGAATCGGAATTTTGCGGACCATGCAGGTTTGGCGCCTGGTACAGCGCGTAAATATCCGTATCCTTATTCGTTTGCGTGCACGTATCAAATGCTGTAACGCGCCCAGAAGCGTGGTCTGTTACGATGGTAATATTCTCCGCCGACGATTCTGGTGTTGGAATAAATTCAAACGTGTCGATCACGTTTTCATCACCTGTGTCCTTCAGGCGAATAGTAAATGATGGGTCCATAAATGGATCCGGTCCGTCCGACGGAAATACTGTTCCTGGTGGGTATAATGGCAACACCCACCCAAGAGGTCGTCCATCGAGCACTTCTGCGTCAAAAATTTGTGGTGCAAGGTTTACTTGTACGCCGTCATAGAACGCGTAGCCGTTGATGGTGATTTCCCCTTCACGCGTTTGCCCTGCCCAAATATTCGCCTCGATACATGTGGGACAATCGCCACCCGCGTAATAGCGAACTCCTGGTTCTTGGTTGCTCACCAGCAATATATTCTCGCAGGCTCCAGTACATTGTACGTTCTCCACATGACGTTGCGCGGCGCTTGAAAGCACCACTTGTCCCGTAACGTTCGCCTCCGATGTATACACTCGCCACGTCACGGCTACCGCAATAAGTAGGCAAGGAATAAGCAGCGCGACGTATCGGCTTGAGAAGCGTGAGCGAAAGGATTTTTTCATAGTTATCTCTATAATCTCACACTCAAAGCATTCACAAAAGAATCTAGACGAGTTCCCTCAAGAATGGTATACATTCGCCCACTGGGCAGGAGTAGTTCAGTGGTAGAACGTCTGCTTCCCAAGCAGAAGGTCGCGGGTTCGATCCCCGTTTCCTGCTCCATGAAACATCCATTTTCGCCATTTTAGCTCAGCTGGTAGAGCAATGCTTTCGTAAAGCAGAGGTCCCGGGTTCGATTCCCGGAAATGGCTCCAAAACGTCCTCGATTCTCTCGGGGACTTTTTGTTATCTCACCCACAACCTTGGCACAATTGCCGAGGCTTTGGCGTCGAGCACTTCGGCGAGTGATTGTTTCTTGATCGCAATTCCACGGAGCAGCACTCGCGTGCCACTTTCATCTACTACCGAGTCCTCTGTGCGAAGAATCCAGTATGCATCTGCCGTAGTAATCACCTCTGAAGCTGTTTGTGATGGCAAAAGAAATACTGACGCAAATGCCGGATCCACATCCCTTGGCAGCACGTAGCCAAAACTTCCCCTGGACTGCGCTGTGGCAGGATCCTCCGAATATTCTTGCGCGACGTCCGCAAACGCAATGCCCAAGGCAAGCTTTGATTGAATATTCGCCATGCGTTCGTGAGACTTTTCTTGGTATTGCTCATCATCAAGTACTGCGGCATTTACCCGAGTCGACACCACAAACGATCGTTCAACGTACGCAAGATATTCGCTGTCGTTCCATCCGGCCATGGTTATGAATGCGCGAATGTCGTCGGACCATTCCACCGCTGCCCGCACATCCGCGTCGGATACTACAATATGTTCTTCACGCGCAATGTCCTCCAATGCATTTCTCCGAACGGTCGCGTCGATTGCCTGTGCGTAGTCGGCCTCCGTTAACATGGTGCGTCCATCTGCCGCAGCAATGCCATGTGCTAATCGCGCGATTGACGGAAACCACAACGCATGGCCATCCTCGTACCCAATAGGCACGTATGTCATGCGCTCAACAATTACCGGTAATGTTCCGCACCGCCAACCCTTCCACAAAAACCAACTGCCTCCACCAATTCCACACAACACCAATATCGAAAGAGCTATCCACCACAGCATTCGCGAGCGGTGTGGGGCGACTCGTCGTTCATGCACGTGGTGTTCGTGGTGCCACACCACGGTCATACGTTCGTAAGCTCAGCAAACGCATCATGATCAAAAAAGTATTGATACCATCGTAATGGATTTGGAACATCGCTGTGCGTGGATGTCGTCGTTGTTGTTGATCCATTCAACACACCCTCCTGCACAATAATCAGCTGTTCACCAGGCTTTCCCATGCCGCTTTGTCGTGCTTCGCTTTCCACGTAATACGAGCTTGAAAGCGTATCGATCAGCTTAAGCGACGAAAGACGATCCGCATCAAGCTCTGCGTTTTCTGCCTGCATGCGAGCGATTTGATCCTCAATATCCTTGTTCCGCAAATACTCTTCCCCAAAACCAAAACCGATCAGCAAAAAAAGCACGATGTGAATCACGGCAGCAATACGAAGCTTTGAGTGACGACGTTTTGGACGATCATTCACCATAGATGCAGCTATTGTACTCTAGGCAAGGCTGTAACGACGAGATCAGGTTTCCACAAGGGGCCTGCCACTAAAGAAAACCCATCGTCGTTTGTGCCACGAATATGCACATGGCCATAGCCGATCATGGACGAAATCCCTTTTCGTGCTACACGAATATGATCAACGTCGCTCCACAGTATTTCTGTTACCCGAAATGCACTGCGGCCCGCAAATACATCGATGGCGCGACGAGACGTAATGTACACACCATTTTCTAAATACGATCGCCGTGTATCGCGAAGACTCCGCATGCCAATGAACAACGACGCTGCAGCGATACATCCCCCAAATATCAGTCCCGCGCTTAACAACGATGACCAGAAGGCAAACGGAAACGCTACCAATACCAACGCGGCAAAAATCCGTGGAAGCAACGTCCACAAGCTTGGGCGCAACACACCAAGAAACTCCTCCTCGGGCTCGAGCGTAAAAAACTTTCGCGTCATAGGTTCGTGTACCCAAGTTTTGCTAGTGCCTCACGAGCTTCCTCACGATCGTCCCACGGAATTTTTCCACCCGCCACAGCCATCACCGGCTCCGATCCTTTTCCAGTGATCAATACAACGTCGTCGGCTCGAGCAATGTGCATAGCGTACTGAATTGCTTCTCGTCGGTCGTCCCGAATAATCAACGTATCGTCATCAATTTTTCCTGCGCGTCGTGCACCATCGGCTACTGCATCAATAATGCTTCGCGGATCTTCCTCGTACGGATCCTCATTCGTCACGATAACAATATCCTCATGTTCTGCGGCGACGCGCCCAATTTCCGTGCGCCGTGCAACGTCGCGACCACCACCCGCTGATCCATGAACACCGATGATGCGACCGGACGTAGCAGACGGAAGCGATCGATACAGCGCAAGCAGCGCAAACGGTTCATACGCATAGTCGACAATAACGGTGAATGGTTGCCCGCAGTCGATACGCTCGAATCTCCCAGCAACCGAATGCAACGTGGATGCCGCCTTCATGACATCATGTAGCGGAATACCAATTGCCACCGCGCCAGCAATCGCAGCAAGCACGTTCTTGTGTTCAAAGTCTGCTGAAAGTTGTAACGACGTTTCTGTACCGTTCACGGAAAGCGTTACGCCTTTTTCACGATCGGCGCGCTCAACGTATGCAACCAACTGATCCGGCGATGGGACTCCAGAAAAACCAAATCGCACATGACGATCTGCCGAGAATGCGCCGTAGTACATACTGTGTTCGTCGTCGGAATTCACCACATTTACTTTGGGAATCCTCTTCCCGTCGATCGTTTTCTTTTGTCGCGCAGTCAAATGTTTGAACAGTATTCCCTTCGCACGTTTGTAATTTTCAAATCCGCCGTGTGCTTCGATATGTTCCGGCGTGAGATTCGTGAACAGCGCAGCGTCGTAATTCACCCCAACATGCCGGTGTTGAATAAGGCCCTGGGACGACGTTTCCACAATCGCCACCGTGCATCCGGCGTTCACCATGCTCCGCAACAAGCGCTGTAATGTGAATCGCCCTGGCATCGTCATCTTCATGGCGTTCACTACTTCTTTGCCGGCAATATTGAACCCGGCTGTTGAGGTGTATCCCACAACGTACCCAAGGTTCGTAAGTATTTGCGCAAAAAAATTTACCGTCGACGACTTGCCATTGGTTCCCGTAATACCAATCACGATCATTGCGTTCGACGGATGGCTGTAGGCAATTTCTGCAACTGAAGCAAGCACGTGATGATACTTCGTGATTACGGACGATGGCACCAAAGATTTTATGGAGGAGAGGAAGGACATGGGCGATTACAAATTTCTCACTTCCTCACGAAACTGTTCCCCGCGTTCAAATTCGTTGCGGAAGAGGTTGAAACTTGCCGCGCCAGGAGAAAGCAATACCGTATCCCCGCGAACCGCGACTGCACGAGCACCCTGTACCGCTTCTTTCATGCTCTGCACCCGTGTTACTGGCACACGATCGTGGATTGCCGTTGCCAGCAAATCCGATGCGTCCCCCGGGAACAAGAACACCGCCTTACACGCCGTTACAATGTCCTCCCCCAATGCTGTGTATGCAAGCTTTTTATTCACACCACCGGCGAGCAGCACAATTTCCTTCTTTCCCTCCGTATTAAATCGCTTGAGCGCGGCAGTAACGGCATCCGGCCCAGTAGCGGCAGTATCGTTGATGTACGTAATTTCATCTACTTCGCGTACCATCTCTTGCCTGTCCGTTACTCCCTCAAAATGCCGAAGCACATCGGCAATGTCCCCCACCACAACATCTGCCAACATTGCGCCACACGCAGCCGACAAAATATTTTCGATGTTGTGATCGCCTTTCAGCGCAACGTCGGCAACTGGAAGAATAACCGTTTCCACACCGTCGCGACGGAACACCACGTTGCCGTCTTTGTAATAACATCCGTTTTCTGTGCGAGGCGTTTTGGAGAACCAGAAGAGCTTTCCTTTCACCAACGGTTCCATCGAGCGCACCAAATCATGATCTGCATTCAGCAGCGTGAATTGATCCGGTGATTGATGTTCAAAGATAATGCGCTTGCTTGCCGTGTACGCTTCGAAGGATGGGTATCGATCGAGGTGATCCGGGTACACATTCGTCAAAATAGCGATCGCTGGTCCGCGCTTCAGATCGGTAAATGCTTGCGGCAACGATTCTAACATCCACGACGAAAGCTCGAGCACCACCGGGATTGCATTCGGTTCTTCGATGAGCTCATCAAGATGTTCGAGTGGCGACACTTTAATATTTCCCGCTGTTACCGCTTTCTCGTCCTTGCGCTTGAGCATTTCCCCAAGCAATAACGTTGATGTGGTTTTTCCCTTTGTTCCCGTCACCGCAATAATGGGATGCTGATAAAAGCGGAAGAAGAGGCTAACGTCGGATTCAATTGGCACGTGTTGTTCCTTGGCGGCCACGATGTATTCCGATTCACTCGGCACGCCAGGATTCTGCACCACACATTCCACACCAATAAAATCATCTTTTCGATGCTCCCCCAGCACAAATACTGGCTGATACAGCGTACGATCTGGGTACAGTTCCCGGTATCGTCGATACCAATCCATAATCATCGTGACGGATTCATGCAGTTCTTCCGCATTCTTCAAATCCGTAATCACCGTCTGCGCTCCATGTCGCACCAACCATTTGGTTGCGCCCATGCCGCTCCCCCGTTTGTAGCGCCCTAATCCCATCACGGTTACCACGGCGTCTTGAAAATTGTGGATGCTTGATAAATCCATATAGGGCTATGATATCAAATCAACGACCGGCGTACGATGAACCAGTTTTCGTTTTGCGAAATCAAGGGGAATAAGCACGCAACAGATCGCGATTACCACAACTCTTACGATCGATAATGACAACGGCACGAGGCCGAAGAACGATCGGAATATTGGAACAAAGAGCGGAATCGACAAGAAGACAAACCCGAGAACAACTCCAAGCCACAGTGGGGTTTTTGAGAACATATTCGTAAAGAACGATGCTCGAAGCGATCGGGTAACAAAGAGAAATAGCACACCAAGCAAGCCAATAAAAAGATACCCCGTTGTAAGAATCGTTGACGAGTCTTCGCCAAGTTGCTGATACATATACAACATTCCACAGAGAACCAAGGCGAGAATTGAAGTAGACAGAACAAGGAACGTACGCACCTCACGAGAAACCAAGCCGTCATGCTGCGAACGTGGCGCCTCGGTCATCGCATCTTTGTCTGCTCCCTCAAAGGCAAAGAATAACCCTGGGATTCCGTCAGTAATCACATTCAACCACAAAATAAGAAGTGGAGACAGGAACGGTGGCAAATGAAACAAGAACGCACCAAGAACGCCCATCGTCTCACCCAAACCAAGCGCTAGCAAAAAGATTGTTACATTTCGTGCATTCGTAAACACGGTTCGCCCCTCTGCAATTGCAGCCGTAATACTTCCGAAATCTCCATCAAGGAGCACGATGTCCGACGACTCCTTTGCGACTTCCGTCGCATGACCAACGGCAATTCCCACGTCGGCCGCCTTTAATGCCGGAGCGTCGTTTACACCGTCGCCCGTCATAGCAACACGGAGATTATTTGCATGAAGCGCGGCCACCACCAAGAGCTTGTGTTCTGGAAGCATGCGAGCAAACACGTTCACCGACATTACCGATCGAAGACGGTCCGTTGCTGATTGTTCCGCGAAATCTGCGCCGAGCATCACGGATATCGCCGTTGAACCAAATGCTTCCGCGGCAATGTGCCGCGCGGTTTCTGGATGGTCTCCCGTCATCATAATTGTACGAATCCCCGCCTTGCTTGCATGAAGAATTGCACCAGGAACGCTTTCACGAAGCGGATCCTCGATCCCCAGCAATCCAAGAACTCTACCGTCCACAATTGCATCGACGGAAAGTGGACGAACGCCAAGAGCCATTGCAGAAATCATCACCACTCGCAATCCACGAGCCGCCATCTCATCGATGGCATTCGCAATCGACACACGTTCTTCTTCGCTCGTAGCACAGCGTTCAAGTAACACGTTCGGGGCACCCATCACGTACACTGTTCGATCTGCTCCAGAAGGCAGACACGCACTCAGCCGATACGTCGGATCGAATGGAATTGTAGAGACAACATCACCCTTTTGTTTTTCTAAGGATGAGTTTTTCAATGAATGCTTGTGCTCGATTCCACGAACATATTGCATTACCGCATCAGCCGTTGCGGCACCAGCAAAGGCAGCTTCTCCCGTTTGGGCATGGACGCTTGCAAAACACCCCAACGCTCTAAAAAGCTCATGTTGCAGAAGCTCTTCGTCGGAAACCACCACTAGCGGAGCTCGGACTTCCACCACAGACATCACCCCCGTGGTCATGGTTCCCGTCTTGTCTACGCAAAGCACATTCACACAGCCAAGCGTTTCTGTGGCATTCAAATGACGAACCAGCACGCCACGCTTAAACATTCTCCTCATCGCCGTAGAAAGCAATACGGTTAACGTCATCGGCAAGCCTTCCGGAATTGCGGCAATCGCAAGCGCCGCAGCCAGAGAACACGCAAGAATAATCGAATCTCCACGCAAAAGCGCAGCAATAAACACCACTGTCGCAAGAACTAAGATCACATACGTAAGAAAACGTGAAACCCGATTCATCTCTCCCTCAAGTGGGGTTTGCTGATCCACCACGCTCGTGGTGAGCGTTCCAATCTTTCCAAATTCTGTTTGCAAGCCAAGCGCAGTAACCAGCACCGTTACCTGCCCGGAAAGTATAGCCGTCCCGGCATACACCATATTTGTTCTTCCAAAAATACCAATAGTGGCTATGCATATCTCCGTAGTTTTTTCCACCGGAACCGATTCTCCCGATAATGCCGCTTCGCTCACAAAACAATTGGTAGATTCCAAAATGCGCCCATCGCACACAATATTTTGCCCTGCACGAAATATTGCAATGTCGCCAGGAACAACTTCATCAACGGGAATCGTTATTGACGTATCGTCCCGCCGAACGGTTACCTTTTTTGGAAGATAATTCTGCAAGGCAAAGAATTCGCGGTCTGCGTGAAACTCCTGAAAGAATCCCAATGCAATATCCGCAACAACAATCACAGTTGTAATGGCAGCATCCAACAATTCCCCTGTAAACCACGAAACCCCAATAGCAAAACACAAAATCACCGTGAACGGGCTCTCACACTGTTTCCATAGCAATCGCAACACACTCTGCGGTTTTGGTGGAACCACACGCCAAACGTCAGCGCTAGTAAGTCGCTTCCGAGCTTCACCACTCGTAAGACCATGCGTCGAGGACTTCAACGACAAAAGCGCGTCCTGCTTTTCAATAGCGTGAAACGGCAAAAGAGGAGACATTCCAGAAGTATACCCCATCAAACCTTCACAGATTCCCCCGAATCTGATATCCTGCGCACGTTATTTGTTCGAGATTTATATGAGAGCTTTCGCGTTTTAGGCTAGTTTCGGTGCGCCAGGAGCACAATTCGTGAGACGTACTTCTTAGTACGTTGAACGAATGTGCGACGCAGCAAGCCACGTCGTTCGCGAACGACGTGGCAAGCCGAAAATAGACAAAACGAGGAAGCTCTCCCATGCGCTGGTAGCTCAGTGGTAGAGCAAGAGCCTTTTAAGCTCGTGGTCGCGGGTTCGATCCCCGCTCGGCGCACCAAAAGATTCTGATGTTAATGGCATCGGAATCTTTTTATTTCCCAACATTCATGGTCATTTTGAGCTTTGGTAACGCTTCATAACGTACTTGTTGAATAAGTGCCGTTGCCCACGGGTTGCCCAAACTTTCTCCCTTTGGTGTTTCTTCCAATACTGACATCGCCTGTCGGAGCGACGAAGGAGCGAGATGCACGTATCGTTCCGTCATTTGAATCGTTGAGTGCCCAAGGAGCTCTTGAACAGCCCTCAGGTTCGCTCCACGCGCCACAAGCTGTGAAGCGAAGGTATGACGGAGTTTGTGCCAACCGATGTGTTTTATACCCGTACGAATACATGCACGACCGAGTATTTCCGAGCCTGCATAGCCCGTGATCGGCTTCTTATCGATGTGGAAGACAAGGCCACAGGGTTTTGCGCTCTTCTTCAAAGCTTCGGTTAAATCGGCTGTTATCGGAATATGTCGGATCTTATTACTTTTGGGGGAGTTCATTTCACCCCGAACGAACGAATGCCTTACGGTAAGAATCCCGCTCTTGAAGTCGATATCCTCCCACGATAGGCCACACAGCTCACCCAAACGCATCCCAGTGCGCAACGCAGTCAGAATCATCAGATTCGCCATTGGTTCCATATGATCCGCTAAGAGAGCCTTACATTCAGCCTCGTTGAGGAATATAACGACAGGTGGTGGAGTTTTGAGCATCTTGATCATAGGGAGCTTATCAAGCGAGCCCCATTCCATAGCAATCTGCAAGCATCGTCGGAGTACTCCAAGTTGATTGTTAATCGACTTTGGCGCAAGTCCTTCGTTGGTCTTCTTTGCCTTATAACGTTCAACCACCTGTGATGTGATCTCCGGGAGTCCGTACTTACCGAAGTGTGGGAGTAGATGGATATCGAGTATGCCTCGTTGTGTTAGCTGTACTGATAACTTGTTATTGTTCATCACATACACCCGGAACCAATCGGCGGCAAAGTCTTGAAACTTCACTAACTTTTTCTGACCTTCATCAATACTCTCCCCAGCGGCGAGCATCTTTCGAAGCGTTGCTTCATATGCTTGCGCTCCAGCACGACTGCATTCTGGACTGCGTATACGGTAGCGTTGAAATCCGAAGCGGAAATCAACCCACCAGCTTTGTCTTATTTTTCTCGCGCTCATATACATCCTCCAAAGATTCAACCCTGCATTTCTGTAAGTAGCCATCAATATCTCTTCTACTAAACCGCAATCCTCTCGGTAATCGATGGAAGCTGATCTTTCGCCTTTCCACGAGGCGGTACACGCTAGCACGCGAGAGTCGTAGCAGTTCAGCGAGTTCAAGTGGATTCAGAAAACTACTCTCAGAAGCGAGATTTTCATCTTTGGTCATATTTAGTTGTTAAGGAGCGACGTTCCAGGGAGGAATTTCTTCCTCAATGAGCAACGCTCCCATTCTACACGATCGAAATAATTAGAAGTTCATTAATCCCGTTGGTTCTTCCCACGCATCCCACTTTGCATCTATTCTTCGAGTTCGCTTGGTTTTTCGCCCTTTCCAGTATCGGGAACGTGCATACTTTTGATCGAGGGTCATTGGTATAAGAAGTGAGAGATACGGCCGTAGCGATGGCCTGATCTTTCGGCTTTCATAGGTAAGATCATGGCAATCTCTGCATCCAAATCGGCCACCAACCATGAAAAGAATTGCGGTACGTCGATTACATGGCAGGCTATTACGAAGCACCGGGCAATGCATCCACCAACGAACGCCACCGAAATGACATTGAGTTTTTGATAGTAGAACATCATCGTCCACCGATAGCTTTCGATCACTGTATCGGCTGGAGTAGATATAGCTGAGCCTCATTCTTATAGGATCGTCTTCAAGGAAGGTGGTGAGGCCGATACTGCTCCGATTTTCACCTTTCCCCCAGGAGAGATCATGCGAAGAAGAGTATGAAAAGCATCCAAAATCCCGAAGCCGATACACTGATAATTTCTGATAATCGTCACAAGAGTTTTTACTCATAGAAGATCAGAGAATGGATTCAGTTTCTCTTTCTGTTTCTTCTTGAATGCAGCCAGAGCCCGCTCTGTCTGCTCTCTTCCGGAGAAGATCGGCGCAAGTTCTCTTTCACTAATTTCAATTCTCTTTTCTTCCCCTGATTCTGAGCTTTCTTTATTTATCTTGTCTTCTCTTATGTTGACGTCACGTAGCCATGGCAGATCCATGGCGTATACGTCGAGGTCAGGAAAGTCGCTAGACCTAGCAATGTCCTTACGGAGCTTCTGATACGTGTCCCACTTCGGATGAATGCCGATGGAACCGAATTCTGTTTGACGATATTCAATCAATCCAACTTCGTTAATTTTCTGCAACATTGCATCAATTTGTGCCGGGCTAATCCTGTCTGAATGTAACAGCTTTCGCCTGAGAAACGTGCCCTCTGCACGAAAACAGCCATAGTCATCCGCGATAGTGACCAAACCTATGTAAAGTAAACGAAGTAGTGGTTTTAATGAGTTGAATTGATTGCTGTCCCAGATCTTTGCGTGAAGCATTCTTTTTCTCGCCATATATACGCATTAATTTTGAATGTCTTAGAAAATCTTAGCGTCATACATGCGAGCCTTCACGAGCTTCATGTGCTGGTTGAACTCCTGAGGCTCAACACGCAGCTCACGCCTCCAGAATCGCTGTATAACGTCGTCCAGGCTGTCGGAGCGCTGTATGTGAAAGATTGTCCGAGCCTGTGAGTCTTGCTCCACGGCTTCAATCGGGAAGCCGAGGGAGGAGAGGGTTGCGATAAGTACCCAATCGCGGGAAGGAAACGTGTCATTTGTCGATATTGCTTGCATACGCATAAACAAAATTAAAAGTACTTTGAGAGAGTACTTTTATAAAAATAGAACGTCGTTCGAATTTAAGCAGCCAGATTAATTCACGAAATCGTGAAAAGATAGCCGATTTTATTTAGCACAAAATGTTGAGTATCAGATTTTATCCTTTAAAGAATCGCTATTTAACATTCTTATTGATTTATTAAGATTCGATACTATTTTTCGCACAGTATTCGGCTCAATTTCTATCTGATCCTCTTTTAATAACCAGGAAAATACTTTTACATCCGGATTTTTAAAACCTTCATTCTTAAAATCATTATATTTATTAAGTATTTTAATATCACGTAAGAAATTTGAAGAACTTGATGCTCTCTCTTTCTTTTCTGAAGGATTTCGTCCCCTTACATCTCTTTCTATTTCACTCCAGTTTTTTTCGATAAAACTTATAAGCTCTGGTTTCGTAACTTGAGCATTGATGCTGATTTCAAAAAATCGACCATTCTCTATAAAAATGGGCATCATATCCGGTTCCTGCTCAAATTTATTCGTATCTAGAATCTTACGAAAGCCGTCATCTATCTCAATCAATGAATATAAAATATTCGGGTAGTTAATATCATCGCTTGAAATAACAATTTTTTCTTCCGCATTGTGACTCAATTTCATAGCACTTCCTCGTGCGTAGGACTCTATGAGTATTCTTTTTGCGATGGAGGTAAAGTTCATTAACCAAATTTCTGTACGATTTTTAAAGAAATCAGTTTGCAATATTATCGCTAGATAGCCATCGACACGTTTATGCGTAATTATGCCGTTATGTATCCAACTGTCTTCATTTTCGGAACTTGGCACCACCTGGGTAAGTCCACTCAACTCTAACCGCAATATAAAATCATTAAAGTCGCTTCTCAAGAGCAATATCTGCATCACTTCCCCGACACGGTAATTTCCTCTCTTAAGATGAGATGTGTATAGGCTAATGGAATAATCATCAATTACTATTTTTGCATTCTTCATAAATACGCATTCTTTGTTCGCGAAACAGCTTTCGATAAACCTCACTCTTTGACAACGTTAGCCGAAAAATTCCATAATAACAACGTTCGAAAATTGAATTTGCCTAACCCTCTCGGATCAACCGTGAGGTATGGCAGTAAACCCATACAAAGTACTGAACCCGTCGTTCAGCTTCCTTTGTATGGTCATATCTCGAAAGGGGTATGGACACCGCAAGGTGTCGGCTAGCGGCGGGCTTTGTGTTTTCTGTTATTGTAAGGTTAATAAAATATGTTTATACCTGGCTGGCTCATTTCTTTATTGACGTTCCCGGGTGTGGTTGTTCATGAATGGGCGCATAAAATATTCTGCGATCATCTTGGCGTTCGTGTCCATAAAGTCGTTTATTTTCAATTTGGAAATCCAGCAGGATACGTTTCACACGAAGAACCAAAGACATACAAGCAGACTTTCTGGATCTCTGTCGGACCGTTATTGGTGAACTCAATAGGTACAGTAGCCTTGAGCTTCATCGCAGCTAATGCAATTTCAGGAAGCGGCCTTTGGTATTTTTTGCTTTGGCTAGCGATCTCGGTGGGAATGCATTCCTTTCCAAGTGATCACGATATGGAGCATATTCATAGCTCTAGTAAAAATGCGATCAAAAACGGGGGAAGCCCCCTATACTATCTCGCATTTCCTTTAGTCGTCTTGATCTGGATCGCGAACAAATTGCGCATTTTCTGGTTCGACGCTATTTATGCAATCGCTTTGATATCTTTCGGTGGCGGTCTATCGGGAATCAGCACTGATTCCGTGAATTCTAATCCTATTCTGAATGACGATATGGTAACGGTAGGAGAATATAATTGTACGAATTATTTCGCAGAACAATCCGATATTCTGGCCCCAATAGAAACTGTGCGTACCGAGTTATCTTTGGAAAGAAAGTCTCTTGATCAAAAGGATGCTGACTTGAATATTTTCCGTAAACAAATAGAAAATGACATTTATGATTCGACGGATGATTTTGAAATAGAAATGCACAATTCACTCGTCGACAAATATAATGGTGATTTGAGATTATACCAAGCTGATGAAAATATTCTTCGGATCAAAATAGACGTTTATAATAAGCAAATTGAAAAGTACAATGACTACTTAAGCGAGCATTGCACTGCAAAATAAATATGAGCATTCCAAACATTGAAGTCATGGATGAAGACAGGACTATTTCAATTGATGATGATTGGAGCTCATTGACCCTAACCTTTTATCCAGAAAGGAAAGAATTCGATTCTCACAGGAGCATAAATGACGACTGTTTTTATATAAACGAGATTTACGAATACAAAATAAACACAAACCCGATTGAGGTCTTCGTTCGCTTAAAATACAAATCCATCGAGCCGCCCCTAAAGGAAGAAGTGAAAGACGGCGTAGTGCTAGAGTCCATCTTGGAGGCACCCTCCGAGTACCATCGCAAAGAACTTCTCGAGCGATTGAATAAGGAGATCGAATGGCAAAAGTTAAATCTAGCCGTGTCTTATGCTGAGATCTTTTTCATCCTTTCTCTTCATTCGGATTCTCTCTCGCGAGAGGATTATAGAAAGTATTTAAGGCAGACGGTCGAAAGGATAAAGATGGGTTTAAATAGAATAGAGGATAAAGTGAAGGACGCCACAGACTCAGACTTACAAATCGTGGAAAGCGAATACGGAAAGAATATTTGGTTCAAGAAAACTGAAGATCTTTCAGATAGTGAACGAGAAGAAAAGGCTGATTTTGTAAAAAAGAATTTTGACGATCTGCTCTTTGAGCAGGGTTCTCAAGAGTTTTGCGGAATTTCCCAATTTGAATTCAGAAACAGTTCGGAAATACTGAAGCATCTGGAATTCTTGCTCGATCAGAGGGAGAAGCCAAAAGTAGAGCACAGCGGGGGCTGGACGATGCAAACTATCATAAAATCCCTCCTCCTCACTTTCGTGATATCTTGGTTTATAAGTTTATTCGTCGATATTAATCCGGTGCTTATTTTCGTCATCGTGCAGGCCGTCGCATTCCTACAGTCCGCTATTGGAAGCTATATATCGAAGTAGTATGAAAAGATCGCTAATCGTGCCCCTCTTCATTCTCACCTTGCTTTTGTCTGGCGCAGGCTGTCTTTCCCAAAAAGAAACGTGGCTCGGTTTTTATTATCCTGATGGCTGCTTGGCTTGCACAGACCAATACATTTACAGTCCGCAATTTGATGATCGCGCCTCATGTCTTTCCTGGGCTACAAATCTAAAACAGCAACGAAATAATTCGAGCGACGACTTTGAGTGCGGAAAGAATTGTAAAGTACCCGATAGTTCTAACGGATTGTATGTTTGCGAAGAAACATTTGATTACTAACAATATTTTATGAATTGCAAAAAATGCGGCAATAAACTTGAGGATGGTGCAAAATTCTGTAATAAATGTGGAGAAAAAGTTGTTACTGGATCAACCGCCATCTCTGTCGAAAGAACAAAAAGAAAATCCACGTTTATTAGCGTAATTTCTGTTATCGTTTCTATATTGGCAATCGGCGTAGGTCGTTATTTAACACAAGGAATCTCTTCGTCTTCCATAAGCAACACATCAAAAGCTGAACTCATTAGCGAGACAGTTAGGCAAACAAAGGCTAGCATGCCATTGCCGTATCATACGGATGAATTAACAACACTTACTGACATTACAGCAGAGCCCGGGGCTATTCGTTATCATTACACCCTTACTGGCGCGGATACGAGCAGTCTTTCAAACGCATATTTGAAAAATTATCTTGGAACAAGTCTCTGTCAAAATAGTGACACAAAAAGTCTTTTGAACCGAGATATAAATATGGAATATTCATATGTGGTCAGTGAAACGGGACAAAGTTATTTTGCATCATTTAGTAAAGCTGATTGCTTGTAAAATATATGTTTTGTAGGAATTGTGGAGAGAAAACTATAGATAACGCAAGATTCTGTTCATCTTGTGGAGTAGAAGCGAAACCGACTTCTGAAAAACAAATAGAAGGACTTGTTATTGAGGGAGAGAAGCCAAATGTTTTAAAAAGTGCGCTAGTTTTGATTGTTGGATTTGGAAGCATGATTATTGCATTCGTTATTGCAAGCCATCTTGGCTCAATCGTTGTAAGATTTTTCAACAATTTATAAACGATCAATTACGCCAGCCTATATATGGTTATTTTCCAAGTCGCAACATATCTCTGTCCGGCTTGTAATGATGAGATTGATGAATCACAGATGTGGTTTTCTGAGGGAAAAATCCCAAAAGAAATAGGATGTCGTGAGTGTGAAAATTTCTTTTCCTGAGAAGTTTTACGCACTCTTTATATAAAACCTGGTCATTGCCGTTCCGAGAGACGTGCTTTATTGCGCGGTGAAATCGAATATCGGAAAACTGTAGAAGAAAGGGATCAAAAACAAAAGGAAGAAGATGCTCGTCAGGATCATTTGTTTATACAGCTTGGAAAGCGAAAACCCATCATTCGAGACTTTCATGATTGGTTAAAAAACTTTGGATAAGAGTTACTAGAGATTTAAATTATGTATATGAATAATTTTAAGTTACAGATAGTCGTTGTCTGCATTCTGGTTACAATATTGGCGCCTATTAAGAATGTTTTCGCATCTAATCTTAAGGGTTTTGTAGTATTGAGCAGCTCCTACAACGATCTAGTTATCGCTGACGGTTACGGATCTTATTATAAAATCGGCTATTCCTGGGATTGCTCAAGTTCTGACTTCTCTACTGGAGAGACATTTTGGATTGATACCTATTATTCTCCGGGATATGGAAATACGATTCTTGTTCAAGGTATGTTTGATACAAAGGCCTGTACGGTGAATTCGGTTGATTCCCTAAACTTAAAAAAATATTTCATACTCAGTGATATCGGATCTGATCAAATTTTAGTTGAAGATACATCAGGTTATGACTACCTTGTAGAGTATGGGATTGGATGTTTAAGCATGTGGCGATACGAAAATAAATACATTTATATTGATATTGGAGGTTATTCGCTTGATGGTATTTCCGACACAATCTATCTTTTTGACTCGGACGATGAATGTCGGGTCTGGAGTTCTGATTCAATCTCGACTAGCACATCTTCTTCATATACATATTCCGACATTACTGCACCCGATTTTTCGAGTGCCACGGCTTCTGTTTATGCAGATTCATCAGCGTCAACTCTTGGTTCTTGGCAGTCAGGAACTGATTCGACTCCCTTTTTCACTTGGCAGGGGGTATCAGACGCGAGCGGGGTTGCAGGCTATTATGTTTATCTCGGAACAAGCGCTCAAGATCCCTATACGTACGGAACATATCAAACCACAAATGGCAGTCTCGCGACCCTTTATGGCCCAGGAACCTACTATCTTAATGTCTCTGCAGTAGACCTCTACGGAAATAGAAGCAGTTATTATTACTGGACGTATAGTTATTCCATTCCGACACCATCAGCGACTGTCAGTACAGATACTACTGACACCGAATCGATAGATTCCTCATCGTCAACAGATATAGATCTTGCAGGAGCTTATGACCCAGAAAAGTTAGATACGGCTTTAGTTGAGCGCCTCTCAGGATCAATATTGCTCCAGGTAGAAGAGCATGGCGAGGCATGGTACATCTATCCATCAGATTCGCTACGTTATTATATGAAAGATGGAACCACCGCGTATAACATGATGCGATCCTTCGGCCTTGGTATTACCAATAAAGATCTAGAAACAATTCCCTCGGTCGAGGAAGCTGCCGATATTAAAGATGCTCCAAACGTGTGCCTAACTAATAAAATCGCGAATCAAGTGAGGGGAACAATTCTTCTTCAGGTAGAGCAACATGGAGAGGCTTGGTACGTTGATCCGGCTACTTGCACTCGCGTTTACATGAAAGATGGTTCAGCTGCGTATTCAATCATGCGCGAGCTTGGTTTGGGTATAACGAATACAGATCTTACAAAGCTACCATCTGGAAGCATTGAATAATCCAGTACAAAGTCTCTGAATAAAATTAGCGAAACATCACTCTAGCTTACTGGGATGCTTTGACCAAACCCCATTTTTCAGTTATAGTGAAGAAGTAAGAGCAAAGAGGTGCGTCCGTCGTAAAGACGAACACCCACATCACTCCCTCCAAGAGGGTAGGCAATCAGGGAAATCTGCTGAGAGCCACAAGCGATGTGAGAACTGACTGCATTAAGCGGTTGGGAGATTTCATCCAGAGCAATCTGGGTCATATCTCTCAATCGCTTTTGCGTTTATTCTTCACGTATTTTGTATGGAACTCACACAGTATTTAGAATTGAAAGGGAGGGCAGAGACGCTCGTTCGCGAGCGTATTCAGGGTACTCGTAAAAGCTTACCAGACGAACCGAACTATCTGCATTCCTTTCGAGTGAGAGATCTCGTTATTTCGTGCCACCATTGTGACGATTGCGACGATGACTTGTTTCTTGCTGCATTACTCCATGATGTCGTCGAAGATGGAGGTGTTTCCTTTCAGGAACTTAGAGATATGGGATTCACTGACCGAACCATTCACTTTGTGGCACTCGGCACTCATCCGCTCGATATAGAAAACTCCACTGAGCGCTGGATGCTGATGACGGCGAAATTGATCGAAGCGGACGATGAAGATGCTTGGCGTATAAAACTGGCTGATTTGACTGATAACCTCCGTCAATCTAAGGGTCTTTCGCCAGAAGCCCGTCGTTTCATGATCGAGGTAAAAGCTCCTCTGTTTCTTCGGTTGACCGAAAAGTATTGTCGCGGCTATTTTGGGTCATGTCATTATTTCTTAGAACAAGAAATGAAAGCGCAATGGGCTAGTTTTGTACTCAATGAATCGGAACAGAACAGAAGTTCATAGTTCCGCTAAACACGAAATCCTTCTCACACGCAGCCCAATTTATGGTTCGTGTAAAAGGAAAAGGTAAAGATTCGTGAGTAATACATTCTTGCAATGCTGTAGTTTGCTCTCATGACGCTCCTTTCTGGCCCGATTCGTGAAAAATGCTAAAAGAACTTACTAATAAGTGTGTACCGAACAATTCCTCTTACTACAAACAAAAGCCCTGCTTCGATGATCAACGCTAAAACGAAGAAGCCTAGTATAACGAATACCTCAGAATAATCCTTTTTTGCGTCAATAGAATAGCCCATGTTCTCACCTTGCTTACTAGTCTCACGAGAGTGAATATCCTCGAGGTCTGAATAACTAGCCTTTCTGACGGAATTTTTCGTCATGTTTGCAGCCCACTCTTCTTGCGTTTGACTCTGAAGCTGCTTGATTATGATGGCATCAAGTTCAGCCTTGCGCGCGGGTGTTATTGAGCTTCCTTCCGGTAAAGGAGAGAGTTCGAAGCGATCACGGTTCAACGCTGTGCAGAACATTTTTGCTGTTGCGTCATCGGAATAGTCTGTGAATCGACCATTACTATCTACAGGACTGAAGCCGTACGTGTATATGTTAAGACTTTCATCAAAGCTCTTCAGGTTAAAAACCTGGCCATTGTTGCAAGTAATCGAGCTTTCACTGGGAACGAGAGGAGTGGTTTCACTAATCGCGGCACCAGCAAAGAGGAGGGTCAAGGCAAACAGCAAAATTGATCCAAGTACAAAAATAACTTGCGCGAATCTCCACCACCCCTTCGTTTTAAGGTTCTGTGCGGTTAGGGGTTGTTTCCCTCTGGAGGAGTATTTCACTTCTATATCGCCCATATGGGTATTTAGTAATTAAATGGGCCAATCCTTCTGCAAAGTATATCACCCGATATGCATGCTGCCCTTTTCTTGAGGAGAGGCTCCATCCACTGAAATAAGGAGAATTGAGAAATTAAAATAAACAAACGGATTCCATAATCCAGATCGCATCTGATCGTCATTGATAGCATCGAATCAGATGAGCCAAAATTCCATCACTCCCCGGAGGTGTTGCCCACCCGTTGCCCATAAAGTGATGGATTGTGTATTTTGTCGAGTAACAATGTGTAACTATGAGAATTGAGAAACAGCAACAGCCAATGGCTTTTCCTGCGTTTTTGCCTGTTATTGCTCATCTTTCGTAAATTGCCATCATCGGGTTCGATCCCCGCTCGGCGCACCAAAAATATCCAACAGTTGTTGGATATTTTTATTGTTCTCTCTTTCTCGTTGCCCACTGGTTGCCCAAGCTTTGTATATTACTATTTAAATCGTATATCGGTCATCGACGTTCACTTGCAGTTTAGAGAGAACAGGATTCGATACCTTCTCACGAACGCGTTCGATGTGAGCGTCGGGAACAAGTGACGTGATAAAAGTAGTCACGATAGCTGGATCAGATTCTGCAAGGACTGCAAAGCGTACACTCGCACCGTTTTCTTCATTTTCTGTTAGGAGATTTATACTTTGTTGATTCGCAAATTTCCTCAGTCTTCCTCGAAGCATCACGCCGTGAAGCGAGGACTGAGATTGAATTTCGTAAATATCCCACAAGAGAAGTTCCATAATGTATTTGCTAAATTCTAACATATCTCACCGCCAGGAACGTCGAATCTTTTACAAAAATTCCCCAAAACTTGTACACAGGCGATTTCCAGTAAAATATCTGTATTTATTGGCTTTTCTTCATATTTCTGGTTGACAAAAGCCCATTTTTGCGCTATCATTACTAGTTACGATGAAGACTGAAAGAGCGATGTCCGTCCATAGTCATCACTATACAGTGGTGCCAATAGACGGGCATTTCCGCCCCCTGTGCTAATGCACTGGAGTCCACCATGCGTTTCGTCCTTCCGTTCCTGCTTCTCTCCGCCTGCGCTGGCGAAATCGCCCCTGGCGAAGACCTTGAGCTCTTCCACATCGGCTTGGTGTCCGAGCTCGACTGTGGCTACGCCGCCAAGCCGTGCAACATCGTCGGCGGTGGAAATGCCGAGCAGGGTTTCCTTGAGGCGTACGACTGTCGCGACAAAACGATCTGGGATCGGAAAAGAAACTCCACCACCCAGTACACTATCTACGGCCGTGGTGGGTCGATGTTTGACAACCAGGAAACCTATCACGTGATGGACTTTAACCTGCCGAAGGCCGACCCCAAGATGGTCGCACTCATCGAGCAGGCTCAGCTGCTCGACTGCCGTATCCAGGACAGCATCGACTCGCAGTCGCAGTTCGAGATCGACGACAACTCGACCTGCCGGCCGGCGACGTGCATCGTCGAGATCACGGGCAATGAGATCGTCATCAGCAAGCGACCGTAGCCAACAGTCGTGCGTCGACCAGTCCACCGTCCAGTTCATTGAGTGATAACTTGCGCACCCGCGCGGCAAACGTGCCGCCTCCGGGTGCGTTTCGCTTTTTCAATCCATCACTCCCTCAAATCAGACACAAACAGAAAACCGTCACTTGCGCGACGGCTTCCGTTGAAGACGTGGCAGGTGACGGTTGGCGCGCAGTCTCTACGAGTCGTCTGGCGGACGGAAGGGGCCGAAGGCCGGGGGGAAGAGCGTACCGGAGTCGGTGAAGGTGTCGAACTCGCCAATCGCGAGGATGTGGGCACGGAAGATCATGGAAACTCCGCTCACGGGATTTGGGCACAGCGCCTGGAGCGCGTCCACGAGCACGCAGTGATGCTCGCTTTTGCATGCCGCGCATGCAGCGTTGTGAGCGTCTTTCCTTGCGTGGTAATAGCGATGAAACGCCACGTCGATGTCTGCGAATGTGAAACGCCATTCGGAGCGTTGTTGGTTGAGCGGCACGTGCTGCCGCAAGAAATCGACGATGAGCATTTCTGCAGTGGTGCGAATCTGTTGACGGCGAGTAGCCATGAAAACCTCCAGCACACACAATAACGAAATATGATGTTTTTGGAAATCTTCTTTTCCATCACGTCCTCTTCCGTCATCCCCGCGTATGCGGGGATCCATCCCTGATGTTGCGCTCTGGATCCCCGTCCCCGATCAGGTCGAGGACAAGCTCTGCGCGGAGATGACAGTTATACCAGGTACATCATCTCAGTGTCGTCGAAACCATCGTGCTCACGAAAATGACGAATGTGAGAGCAATTGCCCACTGGGAAATATTGAGGGAGTTTTTGGGAAGTTCCGCGCTCACTCGGGCACGCTCGTACGCAATGAGCATCATAATTCCCGTGAGCGATCCAAGGACACCACCGGTAATTGAGAGAACAGAGGAAATCTTTTGTGCGCCAGCAAAAAATGCAACGAGTGGAATCCCCGCCGTAAGCAACCAGGCGTGAGCAAACCGCATGCGCAAATCGTACAGAAACGTGTTGGTTAATGCGCTTGCGACATTGGTGTACACCGTGAACGTCACCAGAAGCGCAATGCCGCTTGCAAAGAGAACGAAGGACGATCCGAGCACGCTCAGGCCGCGAATAGCGTTCTCCGTGGTTTGCGCGCCGGTAACACCAATAACTGCAAGAATGAATGCGGCATACACTGCAGTAACTACCATCGTACCAACCCCGATAGATCGGGAGAGCAACGAAACCTTCTTTCCAAGAATATCGCGCATCTCTGGTAGTGCAGACATGCCATGAAAGGAAAAGAGCATCACACCAAACGTTAATCCAAGGCCATCCATCGAAGCCGGAAGAGCGAAGTGTGCTGCGGTGGCGTTCGGAGCTGCCACCACCACCAAACAACAGATACAAAATAAAAAGATCGGGATAAGGACGCGCTGTACTCGGGCAATGAACAGCGATCCGCCAATGGTGAGTATTGATGCCAGAAAAAAGAACGCCATGCTCGATTCAGTGGGCGTCATTGGAAAAATTCCAAACGTTACGGTTCGCAAAAATTGTCCGCCAAAAAGAAGAAATGCAAGCAAAGCGCCGAATGTGGCGCCAATGTAGGCAATGGATGCAACGCCGGTTCCAAAATGACCAAGTTCCTTATCGATCACCTGGATAAACCGCGCTTTTCCGCCACGAAGCACAATAAGATCGCCGTATAACCGCAGCACCAAGTAACAAACGAGCGCCGAAAGCACGAGTTCCACCATACCAAACCATACTCCCACACGAACCACCGCAAACGGTAACCCCAACATTCCCACACCGATCATGGTGCCAATCAACGGCCTTGCCGCACACCACACGCGAGAACCATCGCTTTGCATAGTGCGAACATTATAGCATTCTTGCTTATCCCCCACTCGCACACATCTTCTTCACACGTTACCCCCGTTTTTTACTTTCTGCGCATGCCAGAGTCGGTTACCATAGCGCTATCTATGGCCGACGTTGGGCGCATTCCTCCTCACAATCTTGAAGCCGAGCGTTCGCTGCTGGGCTCGCTTTTGTTGGATCAGGATGTGCTACTCAAGATTGGCGACGCGTTACGATCGGAGGATTTCTATAAAGATTCCCATCGCATTTTGTACGAGGTGATGCTCGAGCTCGTCGACCGTCATGAGCCGATCGATGTGTTGACGCTGGGAAACAGACTCGAGGAAAAAGGCGTGCTCAAACAAATTGGTGGACGAACGGCGCTTGTCGAACTCACGAACGTAACGACTACCGCCGCACACGTCGCTCACCACGCCGATATTATTGCAAAGAAAGCGGCGCTACGTCGGTTACTTCGTGCCGCAAGTGACATTACCGATCTTGGATTCGACGAATCGCAAGACGTTGACGTGTTACTCGACGAGGCAGAACGTCGGCTATTCAACGTGTCACAAAATTTCATTAAGCAATCGTTCACGCCGTTGCATACATTACTCACAGAAGCATTCGACAGAATCGATGAGCTTCACAAAGAAAAGGGAAAGCTTCGTGGTGTTGCAACGGGATTCGTGGGAATCGATAATCTTCTTGCTGGGCTTCAGAACTCCGATCTGATTATTTTGGCTGCGCGACCTTCCGTGGGAAAAACGTCGTTTGCTATGGACATTATTCGCAATGTAGCCTTACGAACCGGAAAACCGGTGGGATTCTTCAGTTTGGAAATGAGCAAGGAGCAGCTCGTCGATCGTATGATTTCCGCGGAAGCGAATGTGGATTTGTGGAAGCTGCGTACTGGTCGATTGAGCGAAAGCGCTGATGATTTTCCGCGTATCGGCGAGGCGCTCGGCAAACTTTCGGAAGCACCGATCTTTATTGACGACTCGCCGATTGCAACCATCATGAGTATTCGCACCAAGGCTCGTCGGCTCCAAAGCGAGCACGGACTTTCGATGATTGTTATCGACTACTTGCAGCTTATGGAAGCGCGAAAGAAAACGGACAATCGTGTGCAGGAAGTTGCGGAGATTTCTCGCGGGTTAAAGCAGATTGCGCGTGAGCTCAATGTTCCTGTGCTCGCGTTGGCGCAGCTTTCTCGTGCGGTGGAAATGACAAAGCCTGCTATTCCAAAGCTCGCTCACCTTCGCGACTCGGGAAGTATTGAGCAGGATGCGGACGTCGTCATGTTCTTGTATCGCAAAGCTGCGGATAGAAACTATCAACCAGAAGAACTCACGCCGGAGGAAAAAACCCGCGCGGAAGTACATATCGCTAAACATCGTAACGGACCAACCGGCATGGTGCCGCTGTACTGGGATGCAACGCATGCGTCGTTTAAAAACCTAGAAGGACAACGCGCGCCGATGATGTCGTCGAGCAGCGCATCGTCGTCCAGCGATGGATCAACGGAACCAAAACCGAATAACGTTGGCTTGCCACCAGGTATTCCTCCAAAAGGCGTCGGCCTTCCGCCGAAGAAGCAATATTGATACTATTTTATCTGTACTCGCTGGTGGCTTGGATACATCGTTCTGCACTCCGCGCGAATCCCCTACGCTGCAACGTCTCGCTACGCTCGACTGCAGTTGTGGGGCGCGTGCTCGTTGGAACAATGCATCCTCGCCACTAACGCTCGTCCATGATTAATAATCATTACTAATACTGAACGTTCACATTTGCGGCGAGTTTGGGCGCGCATCGAGAAAAGCTTTTGAGACGTACTCCTGGTACGTTGAGAAAGTTTTCGATGGTGCAAGCCCAAAATCGACCAAATGCGGACGTTCACCCCTCTATGTTCAACAAAATAAAGCAGATCAAGGACATGCGCGATCAGAGTAAGGCAATGAAGGCAATGCTTGATGAGGTAATTATTGTTGGTGTTGGTGCGGGTGGAAAGGTGATGATTACCGTAAACGGCAGTCACGAAACACTTGGCGTAAAAATCGATGAAGACTTGGATCGATCGAAAATTGAAGCTGGCGTAAAAGAAGCGCTCAATGACGTGAACAGCAAGCTGCAAGTAGAGCTCATGAAAAAAATGAAAGAGATGGGTGGGCTTGATGCGTTTAAAAATCTCGGACTGTAACACATGCGACGATTCCCCACTCCCATTCATAATGCCGCGGCCGCACTTGGTCGCCTTCCGGGAGTGGGGCCGAAAACCGCACTCCGTTACGCGTTTTCTCTTTTACATTTCAGCAAACTTGAACTGGCGAGTATTGGAAGAGCAATTGTCGAGCTTGGCAATATTACGCATTGCCAAACGTGTTTTACGTTTGCAGAAACGGAACTGTGCGAAATTTGTAGCGATCCCAATCGCGACGCCACAAAACTTTGCGTTGTTGCCGAAGCGCGAGATATTTCTACGATCGAAGCCACAGGCGTATATAAAGGCCGCTATTTTGTGCTTGGCGGCACGCTGAATCCTATCGACGGCCGCACGCCAGAAACGCTCAACGTGAAGGCGCTACTTGATCATGTAAAAAATACCCCAACGCTTTCTGAATTCATTCTTGCGTTCTCCCCCGACGTTCACGGCGAAACGACGATTATGTATCTACAGCGTCAGCTCTCGACGTTCGGGAAATCGATGACGCGTCTAGCTCGTGGACTCCCGATGGGCGCCGACATTGAGTATGCGGACGAGGTAACACTCGCAAGCGCAATGACGGGGAGATCGAAGGCGTAGTACATCACTCGCTGGTGGCTCGGGTACATTATTCTGCACTCCGCGCGAATCCCTCACGCTGCGACGGTTCGCTTTGCTCACCTGCAGCTGGGAGGGCCCGTGCTCGTTGGAAAAATGTACCCTCGCCACTAGCGCAAGTGAATCGGATGAGGCTCACCGATCGACCGAAGCGTAGTGGGGACGAGTGGTGAAAGTTTTTCAGCGAGGCTTCCAGGAGTCCAGCCACAGGCGAGCGAAGCAAGCCGTTGTGGCGTAACGACTTGTGACGCAGCAGAAAAACTTTTACCCGAGTCGCCACGAAGCGGAGGGAGGAACCGAATCATCAGCGGGTGAGAGTTAAAATTAGGCAATATTTTTCGTATACCCCCCATTTTCAAACACGACTTCCCCATCAATTTCCACCGTGGTGATGTCCGCGAAGACGTCTACGTGGTATTTACTTGAGCGTTTTGGGAAACCTTCCTTGGTATAGACCGAATGCTTTTGCCCGAGGGAAAGATGAATGCCACACATGCGCTCGTAGCTTCCAATATCGGTGAGCCGACGATGTTTCGTCATGGCACGATTCATGCCAAACCCGAGTTCGCGAACCCAAAGTAATTCGTCCGCACGAATCTGATCCAGCACCGCAGTAAAAGATTCTGGCGGATTGATAGCCTCCACAATAATGCCGTTTTCTATACGAACGGTTACCGGCTCTGGCGGAACGATCACATGAAAATCTGCGTCGGCGTACGCAAATAATTTCACCGTACCGTTGGCATGGGAAAAATCACCCGCCTCCGTAAATACTTCCCCAATAGGAAACATCCCTCCGATATTTTTCATGCCAGTGTAGTCTCCAATGTTCAGCTTCGCGTCTTCGAACGGGCCGTCGTACACCAACTCCGTCCCATCACATCGCACGATAATCTGTTTGGCGCTATCAATCTTTTTCTTAAGCCAATGACCAACGCTGTGATAATACGCCTCGTCGTATGCCAGCGAATCGAGATAAATTTCGTGTTCTTCCTCCGGCATGCGGCCAAGATGTGGGTGTTCGATAACGGCAAGATTGCGGTTGAAGAGTTCCAAGCGAAATCGGAACTCGTTCAAACGAAAACTCCCGGATTGCACCAGTACCACAAGATTTCCCGGAGCCAACGTGTCGATTGCCGCACGAACGGCTTCCGGTGTGGTTTCGTCGAAATTGATGACGATTGCGTTCGTGAGTACGTTTTTATACGCCTCGGCAAGACGACAAGAAAGCGGAGAATGATCGTCGAAAACCAGCATCGATGGATGCGAGAGATCGAGACGAAATGCTTTAGTGATGATATCGCGGAGGTTTTGCTCGAGAACATTATTTTCCATAGGATTGGCATATCCTACACAAAAAGCGCCTCGATGTCATTTTCGAAGCGCGCATCTCCGCCATCCACACCTGTGAATTCCCCCCAGCGAACCCTCGTGCCACAATCAGCAAAGCCACGGAGGAATCATGGCGCAGGAACTGGCAATAGCACACGCTCGCCGGATCCATGCGTTGGATCCGAGTGAGCTGAAGGACATCTTCTCTGATCAGGCGGTTCGTCCGTACACCACGGTGCAGGCAATTTCGTGGGGCACGTATGCCCCGCTTGCGCAGGTGCGGAAAACGTTTCAGGACATTCCGCATTTGGCCGACGACATCGCGGCGCGCGGCATGTTGAATCCCCAAACGGTGTATGCGTTCCCTCGTGCGGTTACCGAGCGCTACGTGCGAGCGGTGAACGCAATGTGGGGAACCGAGCACACGGTGAACGACCTCCCCGAAGGCGCACTGCGGGGAGAGCCCATGTTCTTCGTGCTCATTGCCGGCGAACGACGATTTCGTGCGCTCAAAAGGCTGTGGGAACACGGCTGTAGTACATGTTGCGAGACCATCGAACAGGAACCCGCGGGTATCTGTTTCGTGCGGCATTTCGCGCACGCAGTCGTTCCCGTCAATCTGAAGGTAGGGTTCACGCCCTACGATGCGCTCACGGACCAATTCGCGGAGAACACGCATCATCGTCCCAAACCGGACGAAGAAGCGGTGGGCTTCCGCGTATTCTACGAACTCATGCGCGTCCGAGAACCTCAGCTTCCCGTAGCCACGTTCGCGCAACGTATCGGACACAATCCGGAACGTGTTCGTGCGGCATTACGCTACACAAGGCTTCCGGAGTTCATTCAAGGCGCAGTGAGCGAAGGGAAAATTCCGTATTCTAGCGCCTTGGCGTTGGAGCGGTATCACAAGGAACGTGCATCCGCTGATGAGCTGCGGTACTGGCTGAATCGCGCGATTGGCGAAGCGAACATGTCGGCACGGCAGCTCGAAATTCTCCTTCGGGAGGATTTACAGCACTGGCGTAACCAACAACTCGGACTGTTCGCAGAAATGGTGCACATGCTTGAACAACGGAAGATTCGTATGGTGTTCGACCGAGCAATCGCTCGCGCACTGGACCGGATTACCGGATTTCTTGCTCACGCCATCGACGCACGCCGATCCGGGCTTATCGGGAATGAAGATTCCCCGTTTGCATCAGGATCCGTAGCTCGTGCCGTGGTGCGCATGTACGACCTGCTCGCGCTCGTGGTACCCGTGGTTCGTCGCGATCTTACGCAACGGGAACACGAACGGATTCGCGCCATAGATCACGATGTGCAGGACGACGTCGAATGGCTGCGTAATACCACAACCGACGACCTCGGCGAAAACTGACGGAATAACGGAAGGGCGGTCCTCACGGATCGCCCTTCATGCTACTCTGATTTTTCTGTGGCACTTGGTGTGCCGATGCCCTTTTCACGATCCCGTCGCGCAATACGCAGTCCGATGTATGCAACAACAATCATCACAATCCCCAAGCCTACCCAACGCAAACCGCGATGGATCGATGTCCAAAATTGTCCAAAGAAAAATCCAATCGCCAAATATGCGGTTGCCCACACCACCGCGCTCGACACGTTCATCGCCATAAACGATCGCAAACGCATACGAAATACTCCAGCAATAAACGGCACGAATGGACGTAATGGTCCAATAAATCTTCCAAAAAATACTCCAGCCACTCCGTACTCTTTCATAAACTTTTCGGCACGGTCCACTGTATCCTGTGCAAAAAGGCGAGGAAATCGTTTTGCGGGATCTATTCCCTTTCGTCCAAGCGCAAAACTTAATATGTCTCCGAGAATTGCACCAACCGACGCAACAATCACCGCGTCAGTAAAGTGATACATCCCTTGGGACACCACAAAACCAAACAACACCACAAACGTGGCGCCAGGCACCAAAAGTCCTAATACAACAATCGATTCTCCAAACGCGAAACCGAATAACAATACATACGCCCAAATACCCAAGTCGGCAATAAATGGAAGCCAGTGATTAAACATACGGCACCGGTGGGTTTTCGAACGTAATAACCGGCATTGCGTTTTTCATCACTTCCTTAGGAATACCAAGTTCTTCAAAGTATATCGTGGACACTTCACAGAACTTTGCGTCCGCATACGTGAAACCAAGCAATTCAGATGCTGCGCGCACCGTTGTTTCGTCGTGCGCTTCAACCTCCACAAACGGACGAAGCCCTGGCCAGGTGTCGATGGTAATTTCTGCACCGTTCAACGTCCACGCTTCGCGCAACGTTTCCTGATACGCTTTTTTTGTTGCGCCAATGGACGACAAAAATTCTCCCGCGCGATCAAAATCATCCACGGTGAGCATGATTTCTTTTTGATCCTCAATTTTGTCCCCATTCACTATTTTCAACGACATCGTAATCGCGTCGCCTTCATCGCGAACCCGCATCCACCCACAAGGGATGTCGATCGGCGGATTGAACACACTGCGCCGCATCATTGTTTCTTTTTTGACGAGCGTCGCACCAGCAGCCTGAAGCCTCTTTCGCACGTCGTCCTTATCAATTCCCGTAAACGTGGCTTCGAATTCGATTTGCATAGAATACCCTTGAGGATAGCGCTCCCCACGTCTTCTTGCCAGTGCCTCCGCAAACATGATACGATTTGGCCGTTCTTTTGAATGTTTTTTGCCGAAATAGCTCAGCTGGTAGAGCAACGGTTTTGTAAACCGTAGGTCACCGGTTCGAATCCGGTTTTCGGCTCCAGTGAATATTGAATGTGACTGTGGGACGAAGCTGTTTGTGCCTAGTTTCGGCGCGGAGCAAGGAAAGCTCGCGAGACGTACCCTAAGTACGTTGAGCGAGTTTCCGATGCGACAAACCGAAAATCGGCCAAACAGGTTCGTCTCACCACGGGTTGGTACTCAAGCGGTCAACGAGGAGAGACTGTAAATCTCTTGGCTTGCGCCTTCGAAGGTTCGAATCCCTCCCAACCCACCATCAGAAAAGCTCGTAAAATTGCCCAGGGCGTTGTCGTCGCCTTGCGCTCCGCCTTCAACGTACATTTTGGTACGTCTCAGGCGGTGCTCGGCTTCTCCTAGCCCTGATCAATTTTACGAGCTTTTCTCATTCATTCAGTTTCCGTTCAGTTCCGCTGAATAAAATATAGATAAGAGATTGGAAAAAGTGCTAAGTTTGTGTAGTGCTAGGAGCGGTGAGGATCGTAGCGAAACGTACTTCACGGTACGTTGAGCGAGAACCGGAGCAAGCGACAACGCAATATGCAAACTTGGGCACATTTTCCTTTGCCGCAGTAGCTCAGATGGTAGAGCGCATCCATGGTAAGGATGAGGTCTCGGGTTCGATCCCCGACTGTGGCTCCACAAAACATCGACCAATCGGTCGATGTTTTGTTTTATTTTCTACTGGTATCTAAACCTTACAGATATTTACTCACGTCAGCTTTATGATAGCCTTCCCCTTTAATCATTTTATATTCATGATAATCCTTGCTCATATTTGATTGATGAACTTCTTCAAAAACTGCGTCTATTTTTTCCTGCAATCCGTGCTCAATAATCGTGCCATACACAGTATATAGAATGTCGGCGAGCTCTTTTGCAACATTTGCCAAATCGTCACTTTTCACTCCCTGAGCGTATTCTTCAACTTCGGCGCTCATTAATCGATACCTATTTTCTGATCGATCCTGTGGAATGAGCCCTGGAGATTCCCGAATGGGTTGATGAAACTTTTTATGAAAATCCATTACGGCTTGTAAGTGTTTGAGCATATATCTACATCATAAAATATTTGTTGTCTTTTTCATAATCTGCTGCTCTTTCCATCTTATTGCCTTCGTATAATCCCAAACGAAAGCCACGCGCTTTGGTGCGGGGCTTTTCAATTGCAAACGTTGCCTTTTCCCCATTTTTCTGCTACGGTTCGCCTTCCAAAACTCTATGAAAAAGCGAACAAAAATCATTCTTTCGGTGCTTGGTGTGATCATTATCGGCGGTATTGCGTACGGCGCTACCCATCAATCGTCCGGAGTAGCCGTCGTCACCGAAACCGTGAAACGTGGCGATATTCATCAAACGGTGGAGGTTACTGGGGACACCCAAAGCGTCAGAAACCTCGATCTCGCGTTTAACACCAGCGGAACCATCGCTATCATGAACGTTGCTGTTGGTGACACCGTACACGCTGGAGATATTCTTTCTATACTTTCTTCCGCAAAAATCTCAGCCAGTCTTTCTCAGGCAGCAAGCGCCGTGGATCAAGCTCAGGCAGCGCTCGATCTGAAATCTGCAGGCGCAACCATCGAGGATATTGCTATTTCTTCTGCAGGCGTTGCTTCGGCACAGGCATCGCTCGATGCTGCAGTATCGAGTCTTGCGCAAACACAACTTCAAGCAACACAAACCCAACATACTGGCGACGTGACTGTTGCTGCCGCAGAGGACGATGTGACACAAGCACTTTCGTCTACCACAGAGTCCGCGACTCATGCACAAACCACCGCCACAGAAGCTATTCGATCCCTCGTGGCAAATATTCGTAGCGCACTCAGCAAAGCCGACGCAATCCTTGGCATTGAAAACAATCTCGTCAATCTTGATTTCGACCAGGATCTTGGAATTACAGAAGCAAATTCTTTCTCTGATGCTCGCGACTCCTTTATCGTTGCTGCAGCAGCACGGGACACTGCAGAGCTCTCGATGCTCGCCACCGATGCACAAACAGCGTACGAATATACCTACACCACACTCATCGCCGTGAGCCGCGTGCTCGACGCTACCACCGGCGGATCTTCCACACTTTCCTTGGACGATCTTCAAGCAATGAAAACGTCAATTTCTTCTGCAACGTCTTCGCTTACATCCGCAGGAAGTGCATTCATCAGTGCAGAGGACGCGCTCGAAACCGCAATTCGTTCCGCAACTGATTCCGTGACGAATGCAAACAACGCCCTTGCAAAAGCCCAAGCAGCGCGCGATGCAAACAATGCTGCTGCCACCGCACAAATTGCCAGCACAACATCAACCGTCGCGCTCCGAACAGCGGATCTTGCGACCGCACAAGCACAGCTTGCAAAAACATCAGCCGCGCCACGTTTGGTAGATCTTGCCGGCCTGGAAGCCGCCGTCGCCATTGCCCAGGCGCAATACAGCACAGCACTCGCGAATGCAGCTGACGCAACAATCACCGCACCAATCAGCGGCATCGTCACCGTCGTCAACGCCGATATCGGTGAACAGGCACAAAGTGGATCCACGCTTATTACGCTGCTTAGCTCCAACAATCAGTTCGAAATTGTGATGGACATTCCGGAGGCCGATATTGCAAAGGTTCATGTTGGCCAACAGAGTAGTGTTACATTCGATGCGCTTGGCGATGATAACGCATTTTCTGGAAGCGTGTATCACATCAATCCCGCAGAAAAACTCATTGAAGGCGTGGTGTTCTACGAAGCAAAAATTGTACTCGATGCGGCGTCCGATCTTTCCGCGATCAAACCAGGAATGTCCGCGAATGTTACGATCGATACCGCGAACGTGAACGGCGCACTCTTTATTCCAAAACGCGCGATCCTTGAAGACGCCTCAGGAAAGTATGTTCGCATTCCCAAGGATGCACTCGGGAATTTTGATCGCCGTTCTGTAACCGTCGGACTGTATGGTGACGATGGTTCTGCAGAAATTCTTAGCGGATTGAACGAAAACGAAACGGTTATTGTGACGATTCGGTAAACACCGATATGCCCGAATCCATCATCGAGCTCAAAGCGCTCACAAAAACGTATCAGAACGACGACGTGGAAACGCTCGTGCTTCGCGGCTTGGATCTCACGATCCATGCCGGAGAGTTTGTGGCGCTTATGGG